>NZ_JAHZSO010000162.1:0-134953 GCF_028421345.1 Escherichia sp. S10b | reverse complement strand
CTGACGGCGCTGTGTCTGGCATGCCTGCAATCCGGGAAACCGGACCAGGAAAAAACTTGCAGGCCATAACAGTATCTACGTGAATTCTGCAATATATTGAATCTGCATGCTTTTGTAGGCCGGATAAGGCGTTCACGCCGCATCCGGCATTGACTACAAACTTAACGCTGCTCGTAGCGTTTAAACACCAGTTCGCCATTGCTGGAGGAATCTTCATCAAAGAAGTAACCTTCGCTATTAAAACCAGTCAGTTGCTCTGGTTTGGTCAGCCGATTTTCAATAATGAAACGACTCATCAGACCGCGTGCTTTCTTAGCGTAGAAGCTGATGATCTTAAATTTGCCGTTCTTCTCATCGAGGAACACCGGCTTGATAATCTCGGCATTCAATTTCTTCGGCTTCACCGATTTAAAATACTCATCTGACGCCAGATTAATTACCACATTATCGCCTTGTGCTGCGAGCGCCTCGTTCAGCTTGTTGGTGATGATATCTCCCCAGAATTGATACAGATCTTTCCCTCGGGCATTCTCAAGACGGATCCCCATTTCCAGACGATAAGGCTGCATTAAATCGAGCGGGCGCAGTACGCCATACAAGCCGGAAAGCATTCGCAAATGCTGTTGGGCAAAATCGAAATCGTCTTCGCTGAAGGTTTCGGCCTGCAAGCCGGTGTAGACATCACCTTTAAACGCCAGAATCGCCTGGCGGGCATTCTCCGGCGTGAAATCTGGCTGCCAGTCATGAAAGCGAGCGGCGTTGATACCCGCCAGTTTGTCGCTGATGCGCATCAGCGTGCTAATCTGCGGAGGCGTCAGTTTCCGCGCTTCATGGATCAACTGCTGGGAATTGTCTAACAGCTCCGGCAGCGTATAGCGCGTGGTGGTCAACGGGCTTTGGTAATCAAGCGTTTTCGCAGGTGAAATAAGAATCAGCATATCCAGTCCTTGCAGGAAATTTATGCCGACTTTAGCAAAAAAAGAGAATGAGTTGATCGATAGTTGTGATTACTCCTGCGAAACATCATCCCACGCGTCCGGAGAAAGCTGGCGACCGATATCCGGATAACGCAACGGATCAAACACCGGGCGCACGCCGAGTTTACGCTGGCGTAGATAATCACTGGCAATGGTATGAACCACAGGCGAGAGCAGTAAAATGGCGGTCAAATTGGTAATAGCCATGCAGGCCATTATGATATCTGCCAGTTGCCACATCAGCGGAAGGCTTAGCAAGGTGCCGCCGATGACCGTTGCGAAGGTGCAGATCCGCAAACACCAGATCGCTTTAGGGTTGTTCAGGCGTAAAAAGAAGAGATTGTTTTCGGCATAAATGTAGTTGGCAACGATGGAGCTGAAGGCAAACAGAATAACCACGAGGGTAACAAACTCAGCACCCCAGGAACCCATTAGCACCCGCATCGCCTTCTGGATAAGCTGAATACCTTCCAGCGGCATGTAGGTTGTGTCGTTACCCGCCAGTAATATCAGCATGGCGCTTGCCGTACAGATGACCAGGGTGTCGATAAAAATGCCAATCATCTGGACAATCCCTTGCGCTGCCGGATGCGGAGGCCAGGACGCCGCTGCCGCTGCCGCGTTTGGCGCCGAACCCATTCCCGCCTCATTGGAAAACATACTGCGCTGAAAACCGTTAGTAATCGCCTGGCTTAAGGTATATCCCGCCGCGCCGCCTGCCGCTTCCTGCCAGCCAAAAGCACTCTCAAAAATAGACCAAATGACGTGGGGAAGTTGCCCGATATTTATTACGCAAATCACCATGCTGGTCAGCACCCAGATTATCGCCATCAACGGGACAAACCCCTGCATGAGCCGGGCGACGCCATGAAGACCGCGAGTGATTGCCAGCAGAGCAAAGACAGCGAGAATAATGCCTGTCACCAGCGGGGGAAAATCAAAAGAAAAACTCAGGGCTCGGGCAACGGCGTTCGCCTGAACTCCGCTGAAAATTATGCCATAGGCGATGAGCAAAAAGACGGCGAACAGAACGCCCATCCAACGCATCCCCAGCCCGCGCGCCATATACCATGCCGGTCCGCCACGAAACTGTCCATTGACGTCACGTTCTTTATAAAGTTGTGCCAGAGAACATTCGGCAAACGAGGTCGCCATGCCGATAAACGCGGCAACCCACATCCAAAAGACGGCTCCAGGTCCACCGGCGGTAATTGCCAGCGCAACGCCGGCCAGGTTGCCGCTACCCACGCGCGCCGCAAGACTGGTACACAATGACTGAAATGAGGTTAAACCGCCTAGCTGTGGATGAATGCTATTTTTAAGACTTTTGCCAAACTGGCGGATGTAGCGAAACTGCACAAATCCGGTGCGAAAAGTGAACCAACAACCTGCGCCGAAGAGCAGGTAAATCATTACCGATCCCCAAAGGACGCTGTTAATAAAGGAGAAAAAATCTGGCATGCATATCCCTCTTATTGCCGGTCGCGATGACTTTCCTGTGTAAACGTTACCAATTGTTTAAGAAGTATATACGCTACGAGGTACTTGATAACTTCTGCGTAGCATACATGAGGTTTTGTATAAAAATGGCGGGCGATATCAACGCAGTGTCAGAAATCCGAAACAGTCTCGCCTGGCGATAACCGTCTTGTCGGCGGTTGCGCTGACGTTGCGTCGTGATATCATCAGGGCAGACCGGTTACATCCCCCTAACAAGCTGTTTAAAGAGAAATACTATCATGACGGACAAATTGACCTCCCTTCGTCAGTACACCACCGTAGTGGCCGACACTGGGGACATCGCGGCAATGAAGCTGTATCAACCGCAGGATGCCACAACCAACCCTTCTCTCATTCTTAACGCAGCGCAGATTCCGGAATACCGTAAGTTGATTGATGATGCTGTCGCCTGGGCGAAACAGCAGAGCAACGATCGCGCGCAGCAGATCGTGGACGCGACCGACAAACTGGCAGTAAATATTGGTCTGGAAATCCTGAAACTGGTTCCGGGCCGTATCTCAACTGAAGTTGATGCGCGTCTTTCCTATGACACCGAAGCGTCAATTGCGAAAGCAAAACGCCTGATCAAACTCTACAACGATGCTGGTATTAGCAACGATCGTATTCTGATCAAACTGGCTTCTACCTGGCAGGGTATCCGTGCTGCAGAACAGCTGGAAAAAGAAGGCATCAACTGTAACCTGACCCTGCTGTTCTCCTTCGCTCAGGCTCGTGCTTGTGCGGAAGCAGGCGTGTTCCTGATCTCGCCATTTGTTGGCCGTATTCTTGACTGGTACAAAGCGAATACTGATAAGAAAGAGTACGCTCCGGCAGAAGATCCGGGCGTGGTTTCTGTATCTGAAATCTACCAGTACTACAAAGAGCACGGTTATGAAACCGTGGTTATGGGCGCAAGCTTCCGTAACATCGGCGAAATTCTGGAACTGGCAGGCTGCGACCGTCTTACCATCGCACCTACACTGCTGAAAGAGCTGGCTGAGAGCGAAGGGGCTATCGAACGTAAACTGTCTTACACCGGCGAAGTGAAAGCGCGTCCGGCGCGTATCACTGAGTCCGAGTTCCTGTGGCAGCACAACCAGGATCCAATGGCAGTAGATAAACTGGCGGAAGGTATCCGTAAGTTTGCTATTGACCAGGAAAAACTGGAAAAAATGATCGGCGATCTGCTGTAATCATTCTTAGCGTGACCGGGAAGTCGGTCACGCTACCTCTTCTGAAGCCTGTCTGTCACTCCCTTCGCAGTGTATCATTCTGTTTAACGAGACTGTTTAAACGGAAAAATCTTGATGAATACTTTACGTATTGGCTTAGTTTCCATCTCTGATCGCGCATCCAGCGGCGTTTATCAGGATAAAGGCATCCCTGCGCTGGAAGAATGGCTGACATCGGCGCTAACCACGCCGTTTGAACTGGAAACCCGCTTAATCCCTGATGAGCAGGCGATCATCGAGCAAACGTTGTGTGAGCTAGTGGATGAAATGAGTTGCCATCTGGTGCTCACCACGGGCGGAACTGGCCCGGCGCGTCGTGACGTAACGCCCGATGCGACGCTGGCAGTAGCGGACCGCGAGATGCCTGGCTTTGGTGAACAGATGCGCCAGATAAGCCTGCATTTTGTACCAACTGCGATCCTTTCGCGTCAGGTTGGTGTGATTCGCAAACAGGCGCTGATCCTTAACTTACCCGGTCAGCCGAAGTCTATTAAAGAGACGCTGGAAGGTGTGAAGGACGCTGCGGGTAACGTTGTGGTACACGGTATTTTTGCCAGCGTACCGTACTGCATTCACTTGCTGGAAGGGCCATACGTTGAAACGGCACCGGAAGTGGTTGCAGCATTCAGACCGAAGAGTGCAAGACGCGACGTTAGCGAATAAAAAAATCCCCCCGAGCGGGGGGATCTCAAAACAATTAGTGGGATTCACCAATCGGCAGAACGGTGCGACCAAACTGCTCGTTCAGTACTTCACCCATCGCCAGATAGATTGCGCTGGCACCGCAGATCAGCCCAATCCAGCCGGCAAAGTGGATGATTGCGGCGTTACCGGCAATGTTACCGATCGCCAGCAGGGCAAACAGCACGGTCAGGCTAAAGAAAACGAATTGCAGAACGCGTGCGCCTTTCAGCGTGCCGAAGAACATAAACAGCGTAAATACGCCCCACAGACCCAGGTAGACACCAAGGAACTGTGCATTTGGCGCATCGGTCAGACCCAGTTTCGGCATCAGCAGAATCGCAACCAGCGTCAGCCAGAAAGAACCGTAAGAGGTGAATGCGGTTAAACCGAAAGTGTTGCCTTTTTTGTACTCCAGCAGACCAGCAAAAATTTGCGCGATGCCGCCGTAGAAAATGCCCATGGCAAGAATAATACCGTCCAGAGCGAAATAACCCACGTTGTGCAGGTTAAGCAGAATGGTGGTCATGCCGAAGCCCATCAGGCCCAGCGGTGCCGGATTAGCCAACTTAGTGTTGCCCATAATTCCTCAAAAATCATCATCGAATGAATGGTGAAATAATTTCCCTGAATAACTGTAGTGTTTTCAGGGCGCGGCATAATAATCAGCCAGTGGGGCAGTGTCTACGATCTTTTGAGGGGAAAATGAAAATTTTCCCCGGTTTACGGTATCAGACCTGAGTGGCGCTAACCATCCGGCGCAGGCAGGCGATTTGCAGTACGGCTGGAATCGTCACGCGATAGGCGCTGCCGCTGACCGCTTTAACCCCATTTAGTGCCGCACCTACAGGGCCTCCCAGCCCCGCGCCGCGCAGCAAACCATGCCCAAGTACGCTCATTGCTGCGTGGGTGCGTAAAATGCGGGTCAGTTGGCTGGAAAGCAAATGCGACACGCCTTTTGCCAATAATTTGTCTTTCATCAGCAGCGGCAGCAGCTCTTCCAGCTCATTCACCCTCGCATCGACCGCGTGCAGAAACTCCTGTTTATGTTCCTCGTCCATATTCTTCCAGGTGTTACGCAGAAATTGTTCCAGTAACTGTTGCTCAATCTCAAACGTAGACATCTCTTTGTCGGCTTTCAGCTTCAATCGTTTTGAAACATCGAGCAAAATGGCCCGATACAATTTACCGTGTCCGCGCAGTTTGTTGGCGATACTATCGCCACCAAAATGCTGTAATTCTCCAGCAATCAGCTGCCAGTTGCGGCGATGTTGCTCGGGATGCCCTTCCATCGATTTAAACAGTTCGTTGCGCATCAGTACGCTGGAGAGGCGAGTTTTGCCTTTTTCATTATGGGTGAGCAATCGGGCGAAATTTGCCAACTGTTCCTCACTGCAATGCTGGAGAAAATCCAGATCTGAATCATTCAGGTAATTAACATTCATTTTTTGTGGCTTCTATATTCTGGCGTTAGTCGTCGCCGATAATTTTCAGCGTGGCCATATCCGATGAGTTCACCGTATGACCGGAAAAGGTGATTTTTGAGACGCAGCGTTTATTGTCGTTATCGCTGTTAATGTTGATCCAGTCAGTGGTTTGCCCTTCTTTTATTTCTGAAGGAATATTCAGGCTCTGACTGGCGCTACGGGCGGCTTTGAAATAAACCGATGCACCGCTTAACTGTAAATCGCCATGGTCGGCAGAGAGTTGTATGCGTTTAACAATTCGGCAAACAGGAAGTTTCAGCGCCAGATCGTTGGTTTCGTTACGTGGCATCGCAATGACGCCGAGGATTTTATGGTCGTTTGCCTGCGCCGTGCAGCACAGCATCAGACTAATCGCCAGGCTGGCGGAAATCGTAAAAACGGATTTCATAAGGATTCTCTTAGTGGGGAGAGGTAGGGGGATGGATACCCACTAGTTTACTGCTGATAAAGAGAAGATTCAGGTGCGTAATGTTTTCTTTTTATTACAATTTTTTGATGAATGTCTTGGCTGCGATTCATTCTTTATATGAATAAAATTGCTGTCAGTTTCACGTCTTGTCCTGCTATATCGCGAAATTTCTGCGCAAAAGCACAAAAAATTTTTGCATCTCCCCCTTGATGACGTGGGTTACGACCCCATTTAGTAGTCAACCGCAGTGAGTGAGTCTGCAAAAAAATGAAATTGGGCAGTTGAAACCAGACGTTTCGCCCCTATTACAGACTCACAACCACATGATGACCGAATATATAGTGGAGACGTTTAGATGGGTAAAATAATTGGTATCGACCTGGGTACTACCAACTCTTGTGTAGCGATTATGGATGGCACCACTCCTCGCGTGCTGGAGAACGCCGAAGGCGATCGCACCACGCCTTCTATCATTGCCTATACCCAGGATGGTGAAACTCTGGTTGGTCAGCCGGCTAAACGTCAGGCAGTGACGAACCCGCAAAACACCCTGTTTGCGATTAAACGCCTGATTGGCCGCCGCTTCCAGGACGAAGAAGTACAGCGTGATGTTTCCATCATGCCGTTCAAAATTATTGCTGCTGATAACGGCGACGCATGGGTCGAAGTTAAAGGCCAGAAAATGGCACCGCCGCAGATCTCTGCTGAAGTGCTGAAAAAAATGAAGAAAACCGCTGAAGATTACTTGGGTGAACCGGTAACTGAAGCTGTTATCACCGTACCGGCATACTTTAACGATGCTCAGCGTCAGGCAACCAAAGACGCAGGCCGTATCGCTGGTCTGGAAGTAAAACGTATCATCAACGAACCGACCGCAGCTGCGCTGGCTTACGGTCTGGACAAAGGTACTGGCAACCGTACTATCGCGGTTTATGACCTGGGTGGTGGTACTTTCGATATTTCTATTATCGAAATCGACGAAGTTGACGGCGAAAAAACCTTCGAAGTTCTGGCTACCAACGGTGATACCCACCTGGGTGGTGAAGACTTCGACAGCCGTCTGATCAACTACCTGGTTGAAGAATTCAAGAAAGATCAGGGCATTGACCTGCGCAACGATCCGCTGGCAATGCAGCGCCTGAAAGAAGCGGCAGAAAAAGCGAAAATCGAACTGTCTTCCGCTCAGCAGACCGACGTTAACCTGCCGTACATCACTGCAGATGCGACCGGTCCGAAACACATGAACATCAAAGTGACTCGTGCGAAACTGGAAAGCCTGGTTGAAGATCTGGTAAACCGTTCCATTGAGCCGCTGAAAGTTGCACTGCAGGACGCTGGCCTGTCCGTATCTGATATCGACGACGTTATCCTCGTTGGTGGTCAGACTCGTATGCCAATGGTTCAGAAGAAAGTTGCTGAGTTCTTTGGTAAAGAGCCGCGTAAAGACGTTAACCCGGACGAAGCTGTAGCAATCGGTGCTGCTGTTCAGGGTGGTGTTCTGACTGGTGACGTGAAAGACGTACTGCTGCTGGACGTTACCCCGCTGTCTCTGGGTATCGAAACCATGGGCGGTGTGATGACGACGCTGATCGCGAAAAACACCACTATCCCGACCAAGCATAGCCAGGTGTTCTCTACCGCTGAAGACAACCAGTCTGCGGTAACCATCCATGTGCTGCAGGGTGAACGTAAACGTGCGGCTGATAACAAATCTCTGGGTCAGTTCAACCTGGATGGTATCAACCCGGCACCGCGCGGCATGCCGCAGATCGAAGTTACCTTCGATATCGATGCTGACGGTATCCTGCACGTTTCCGCGAAAGATAAAAACAGCGGTAAAGAGCAGAAGATCACCATCAAGGCTTCTTCTGGTCTGAACGAAGATGAAATCCAGAAAATGGTACGCGACGCAGAAGCTAACGCCGAAGCTGACCGTAAGTTTGAAGAGCTGGTACAGACTCGCAACCAGGGCGACCATCTGCTGCACAGCACCCGTAAGCAGGTTGAAGAAGCAGGCGACAAACTGCCGGCTGACGACAAAACTGCTATCGAGTCTGCACTGACTGCACTGGAAACTGCTCTGAAAGGTGAAGACAAAGCCTCTATCGAAGCGAAAATGCAGGAGCTGGCACAGGTTTCCCAGAAACTGATGGAAATCGCCCAGCAGCAACATGCCCAGCAGCAGACTGCCGGTGCTGATGCTTCTGCAAACAACGCGAAAGATGACGATGTTGTCGACGCTGAATTTGAGGAAGTCAAAGACAAAAAATAATCGCCCTATAAACGGGTAATTATACTGACACGGGCGAAGGGGAATTTCCTCTCCGCCCGTGCATTCATCTAGGGGCAATTTAAAAAAGATGGCTAAGCAAGATTATTACGAGATTTTAGGCGTTTCCAAAACAGCGGAAGAGCGTGAAATCAAAAAGGCCTACAAACGCCTGGCCATGAAATACCACCCGGACCGTAACCAGGGTGACAAAGAGGCCGAGGCGAAATTTAAAGAGATCAAGGAAGCTTATGAAGTTCTGACCGACTCGCAAAAACGTGCGGCATACGATCAGTATGGTCATGCTGCGTTTGAGCAAGGCGGTATGGGCGGCGGCGGTTTTGGCGGCGGCGCAGACTTCAGCGATATTTTTGGTGACGTTTTCGGCGATATTTTTGGCGGCGGACGTGGTCGTCAACGTGCGGCGCGCGGTGCTGATTTACGCTATAACATGGAGCTCACCCTCGAAGAAGCTGTACGTGGCGTGACCAAAGAGATCCGCATTCCGACTCTGGAAGAGTGTGACGTTTGCCACGGTAGCGGTGCAAAACCAGGTACACAGCCGCAGACCTGTCCGACCTGTCATGGTTCTGGTCAGGTGCAGATGCGTCAGGGATTCTTCGCTGTACAGCAGACCTGTCCACACTGTCAGGGCCGCGGTACGCTGATCAAAGATCCGTGCAACAAATGTCATGGTCATGGTCGTGTTGAGCGCAGCAAAACGCTGTCCGTTAAAATCCCGGCAGGGGTGGACACTGGAGACCGCATCCGTCTTGCGGGCGAAGGTGAAGCGGGCGAGCATGGCGCACCGGCAGGCGATCTGTACGTTCAGGTTCAGGTTAAACAGCACCCGATTTTCGAGCGTGAAGGCAACAACCTCTATTGCGAAGTCCCGATCAACTTCGCTATGGCGGCGCTGGGTGGCGAAATCGAAGTACCGACCCTTGATGGTCGCGTCAAACTGAAAGTGCCTGGCGAAACCCAGACCGGTAAGCTTTTCCGTATGCGCGGTAAAGGCGTCAAGTCTGTCCGCGGTGGCGCACAGGGTGATTTGCTGTGCCGCGTTGTCGTCGAAACACCGGTAGGCCTGAACGAGAAGCAGAAACAGCTGCTGCAAGAGCTGCAAGAAAGCTTCGGTGGCCCAACCGGTGAGCACAACAGCCCGCGCTCAAAGAGCTTCTTTGATGGTGTGAAGAAGTTTTTTGACGACCTGACCCGCTAACCTCCCCAAAAGCCTGCCCGTGGGCAGGCCTGGGTAAAAATAGGGTGCGTTGAAGATATGCGAGCACCTGTAAAGTGGCGGGGATCACTCCCCGCCGTTGCTCTTACTCGGATTCGTAAGCCGTGAAAACAGCAACCTCCGTCTGGCCAGTTCGGATGTGAACCTCACAGAGGTCTTTTCTCGTTACCAGCGCCGCCACTACGGCGGTGATACAGATGACGATCAGGGCGACAATCATCGCCTTATGCTGCTTCATTGCTCTCTTCTCCTTGACCTTACGGTCAGTAAGAGGCACTCTACATGTGTTCAGCATATAGGGGGCCTCGGGTTGATGGTAAAATATCACTCGGGGCTTTTCTCTATCTGCCGTTCAGCTAATGCCTGAGACAGATAGCCTCAAGCACCCGCCGCTATTATATCGCTCTCTTTAACCCATTCTGTTTTATCGATTCTAATCCTGAAGACGCCTCGCATTTTTGTGGCGTAATTTTTTAATGATTTAATTATTTAACTTTAATTTATCTCTTTATCGCAATTATTGACGACAAGCTGGATTATTTTTGAAATATTGTCCTAACAAATAACGCCGACTGACAAGAAATTAATTATTACTTTTCCTAATTAATCTCTCAGAAATCCTCACCTTAAGCTATGATTATCTGGGCTTAGGGTCACTCGTGAGCGCTTACAGCCGTCAAAAACTCATCTCACCGCTGATGGCGCAAATTCTTCAATGGATCGTAAAAAACGAGTTATTCCTACACTATAATCTGATTTTAACGATGATTTGTGCGGGGTAGAATAGTAAAAACGATCTATTCACCTGAAAGAGAAATAAAAAGTGAAACATCTGCATCGATTCTTTAGCAGTGATGCCTCGGGAGGCATTATTCTTATCATTGCCGCTATCCTGGCGATGATTATGGCCAATAGCGGCGCAACCAGTGGATGGTATCACGACTTTCTGGAGACGCCGGTTCAGCTCCGGGTTGGTTCACTCGAAATCAACAAAAACATGCTGTTATGGATAAATGACGCGCTGATGGCGGTATTTTTCCTGTTAGTCGGTCTGGAAGTTAAACGTGAACTGATGCAAGGATCGCTAGCCAGCTTACGCCAGGCCGCATTTCCAGTTATCGCCGCTATTGGTGGGATGATTGTTCCGGCATTACTCTATCTGGCCTTTAACTATGCCGATCCGATTACCCGCGAAGGGTGGGCGATCCCGGCGGCTACTGACATTGCCTTTGCACTTGGTGTGCTGGCGCTGTTGGGAAGTCGTGTTCCGTTAGCGCTGAAGATCTTTTTGATGGCTCTGGCTATTATCGACGATCTTGGGGCCATCATTATCATCGCATTGTTCTACACTAATGACTTATCGATGGCCTCTCTTGGCGTCGCGGCTGTAGCAATTGCGGTACTCGCGGTATTGAATCTGTGTGGTGTACGCCGCACGGGCGTCTATATTCTGGTTGGCGTAGTGTTGTGGACTGCGGTGTTGAAATCGGGGGTTCACGCAACCCTGGCGGGGGTAATTGTCGGCTTCTTTATTCCTTTGAAAGAGAAGCATGGGCGTTCTCCAGCGAAGCGACTGGAGCATGTGTTACACCCGTGGGTGGCGTATCTGATTTTGCCGCTGTTTGCATTTGCTAATGCTGGCGTTTCACTGCAAGGTGTCACGCTGGATGGCTTGACCTCCATTCTGCCATTGGGGATCATCGCTGGCTTGCTGATTGGCAAACCGCTGGGGATTAGTCTGTTCTGCTGGTTGGCGCTGCGTTTGAAACTGGCGCATCTGCCTGAGGGAACGACTTATCAGCAAATTATGGCGGTGGGGATCCTGTGCGGTATCGGTTTTACTATGTCTATCTTTATTGCCAGCCTGGCCTTTGGTAGCGTAGATCCAGAACTGATTAACTGGGCGAAACTCGGTATCCTGGTCGGTTCTATCTCTTCGGCGGTAATTGGATACAGCTGGTTACGCGTTCGTTTGCGTCCATCAGTTTGACAGGACGGTTTACCGGGGAGCCATAAACGGCTCCCTTTTCATTGTTATCAGGGAGAGAAATGAGCATGTCTCATATCAATTACAACCACTTGTATTACTTCTGGCATGTCTATAAAGAAGGTTCCGTGGTTGGCGCAGCGGAGGCGCTTTATTTAACTCCACAAACCATTACCGGACAGATTCGAGCGCTGGAAGAGCGCCTGCAAGGCAAATTATTTAAACGCAAGGGACGTGGTCTCGAACCCAGCGAGCTGGGAGAACTGGTCTATCGCTATGCCGATAAAATGTTCACCTTAAGCCAGGAAATGCTGGATATTGTGAACTATCGCAAAGAATCCAATTTATTGTTTGACGTTGGTGTGGCTGATGCACTTTCCAAACGCCTGGTCAGTAGCGTACTTAACGCCGCAGTGGTAGAAGGCGAGCCCATTCATCTTCGCTGCTTCGAATCCACCCACGAAATGCTGCTGGAGCAATTAAGTCAGCATAAACTGGATATGATCATTTCTGACTGTCCGATAGACTCTACGCAGCAGGAAGGCCTGTTCTCCGTGAGAATTGGCGAATGTGGCGTGAGTTTCTGGTGTACAAATCCACCACCAGAAAAACCGTTCCCGGCTTGTCTGGAAGAACGGCGACTTTTGATTCCTGGGCGACGTTCAATGTTAGGGCGCAAATTGCTTAACTGGTTTAACTCCCAGGGATTAAACGTAGAAATCCTCGGCGAGTTTGATGATGCCGCGTTGATGAAAGCTTTTGGTGCGATGCACAATGCAATCTTCGTTGCCCCAACGCTTTATGCATATGACTTTTATGCCGATAAAACTGTCGTAGAAATTGGTCGCGTCGAGAATGTGATGGAAGAGTACCATGCTATTTTTGCTGAGCGGATGATTCAGCACCCGGCGGTACAGCGAATCTGCAATACGGATTATTCTGCGCTTTTTAGTCCAGCGGCGCGTTAATCGGCACCTCCCCCCAAAGTTAAGGTGGGGGAGATAGATTAGTTGTACATAACCACGATTTTGACTCGGCTCATTATTTGCCCGCTTGAGACATTATTTCCATATGTACGCGGGCGAATAAATAGAGGAATCTGATTACTTCCTTCATGGGGATGCTGAAAAGAGTAGTAATTGCTTTTACCATACTGGATTTCATTCGTACCATCATTGGAGAGTTGAAAGCCTACTTGACCCGCACCGTCCTCACTGTTTTCTAACTCATTTTTTAATATGCTGGTTCCTGACTCCTGTATCGTCACTGGTTCAAAGTAATATTCAACATCACTGGGTTCAAAAACTAATTCACCTTGCTCGCCCTGGATGCAGTCAAATCTTATATGATGAAACTGATAATTTTCATTATTGATACGAGACAGTACAAATCGTCCAGTGTCGATGGATTGATCTTCAAAACCACAGGTCATTAAATTTACCTGTAAAATAGTATTTAAATTATAATTAAAGCGGACGCTATTACAATTAGTATTATTCCCTGTACATGAACTCACTTCAATTTCGAACAACAAAGGAAAAGGAGTTCCAGGAAAAATGTCTGCGGTGTTAGAACTATCTGATACAGATGCGATAGAATATGGAATGGTGAAATTTATCGCAGATAGCATTTCTTCTAAATTATAAGATGACTTCCCTGGAAGCTCTATTTTTTTACCGTCAGATTCAAAGGGGAAATTAATAATATAATGACGACTTCCGACTTTAAACCTTAAAGCGTTCTGTGTTAAAAAATGAACTTTAATGGCGTTGGTTGTCTCTTGCAAGTCTGTACACTCAATGATATTTCCGGTGTTTTCAATTTTTCGGCGGTTAGATTACCTTTCATACTCAGTGACTTGAGTATATATGTTCCACGTTGTTCACCGACATTGGTCAATGCACAGGGAGCACTTTGCACAATAAAAGAATATAGACTCAAGGTGATTAATAAAAGCCACTTCATAGTAAACTCCTTTTACTGGCATATATATGTTTTGTTTTCATCGATAACGTGTTGAAAAGTAATAGTACAGAATAAGTTCTGTTCATCATTGAGAGCAACTTTTATTCCAGTGGGAATTTCATCTACGCGAATAAAAAGGCGACTACCCTGGCCAACGACTCCAATATTATTTTCCTGGAGATCCAGTACGTCATAGCCAAAGGTTAATGGCGAACCATCGGGACGCAGTGCCTGTATATACCAGGGCTTACGTTGGTCAGTTGTAAACTGCACATAAGAAACTGCTCCACGGTAAGGTGCAATAATTTGACGATTGCCCTGCAATTCTGTTTCACTTTCACTGTTTGCTATATCAAGTACCAGATGGTTTTCACGATGAGGTATTATCAGGTCGTAAACAACCTGGCCTTTGCTGTTTGTTCGATTGTATTTTTGTCCATTAATATGTGCACCTTCTAATCCAGGCGCATCCAGAATTGCAAATGTATCGGATAACTGGTTAGTGATATTAATACCACCGGACCAGACAACTAATCCACTACTAATACTTCCACCACTTTGCCAGGCGTTTTTAGAATGACTATAGCTGCCATCTATTATGGCGATGGGAGTTCTCCAGCTTAAATTCGTACCAAGCGAGGTATCATTATTTTGTTGTTGCTGATTAACATATATACCATAATTTAACTGATCATGTTCACCGGCTATGCCAGTAATTCCAGTATTGTTGGAGGAATAGCCATCTTTGGAAAATGAGGTCGAATTCGATAAGTTAATTTGGTGACGTGTTTTGGCAATATCATCCCCCCAGTAGAAAGGAATGGAGATAAACAGATTAAAACGCTCCTCTTCTTTATTATTTTCATCATAAGATTGGCTGGCAGAGAAAGTATAACTAATGTGTTGCCAGTTATTGGAGTAACTGAATTGGTAATCTTTAGCATTTCCACTTCGCCCCCAGTAATTCCGCCAAAGCGCACTTAATGATACATTTCCCAGATTATTGGATAAAGGTTGCATAATATTGGCAGAAAGGCTATTTTTTCTGCCAATATCATAAAAATCATTATAATCACTCTGATGATAGTGTTTATCATTTTCGTAAAGATGGTCGCTGAATGTCCTGTAATCCTGCGAAGCATAACGCCAGGCGGCCACGCTAAATCGAGTGGCTGTTTGTACTAGATATTTATTATAGGCGACCTGATAGCTCGTACCTTCGTGTCTGGTATCATTATTTAACTTACTACTCGATCGGGCAGCGTAAAAAGAGATGGCACCCAGCGGTGTATTCCAACCATTTCCCAGAGTTATAGCATTATAGTTATCGGATAAAATCGTACCCGATTATGTGATCAGGTTGTTATTATTTAGATTAATGTTTAAATTTTTTAATTTCTTGATGTGAAGTTGATGAAAGTTTAATATTCTTAATTATTCCCTTCTTTATAAGAAGAGCAAGGTGCCATTATTAGAGTGAGAGAGTAGGATGTTTCAGAGTATGCTTCAGATTATTTTTTATTCCTCTGTAGTGAATTAATAATCATCACAGTTAATTTCATTCTGAAATTACTTCTTTTTTGAGATTTTTTAATTTTGATGAGCTATGTTTTTCATAAGGAACATAGACTCGTTGATGCTCTGAAGGTATTTTCTCATTTCCGGGGATGTTTTGTCGTAATCGTGCATAAACTTTTTCAGTTCTTTATACACATCATTATTTAGCTTTACATTGTCGCGAACTAAAGTTTGTACCAATGGTATCAAAATTTCGAAACGGGACGGTTTGTCATCAATACTTGCCAGGGTTTTGAATACTCCTGTGTATCTGTAACCTAAGTGCTTATTGACAAGTTGAGTGGTCCATCGACCAGGCATAATATCTTCACAGAGCAAATTTTTTATTCTGGTATTAGTGAATGATGCTCCAAATATGTTGCTTTTTTTAATGAAGAGATTATTAATTTCTCCATTTGAAAAGATGGTGTTTGATAAGTCGCTTTCAAAACATGATATATTGGATAATACACAACTAAAATAATACCCATATGAAAGGTTGCTCTTTTCTATTGTTATATTTGATAGCGACATTTTATGTATATTGATATTAGGGGCAGTCAAATACTGGATGTTTTGCTCGTTAAGTTCATGCATCTCCAGAGATTTATTATAGGGTAATAAAAGTATAAATTCCTTTACATTATTTCCGCAGTAAGAAAAGACAACATCAAATTTATTGGTGATTGTGTTTTCAGTTGAGCAGTAAGCTGATTTTTTTATTAATCGACTGGGTATGCTTTTAAATAAAGATAATTTTTTACATAGTTGTGAATATGCAATATTGCTAGTTTTAAAGTTCTGCCACATTATTCCCTGGTTATCATCTATCGATGAGGAGGGGATTTTATTGCATTGCTCATTGTATAGCTCAGGGAAAATATTTTTTTTAATAAGCTTTTTGATTTCCTGGTTAAGATGACTTTTTTTCTTGTCTATTGCACTGTATTTTGCGTTTTGTGACGTTTCCTGATGATCATAAAATGACTGGAGATTTCTGCAGGCCTCATAAAATATTTCAGGAGTATATAGCTGTGGGTATATTTCTTGGTTGAAGTTTGCCTTTAAAAAATTAACGAATTTTTCATGGCATTCTTGGTATATCTTAATCTCTTCAGAAAGACATTCGCTTGTTCTGTCATCAAAAACATCCAATCTAAGTAATGTGATACCTTTGTGTTTAAAAAAATAAAATTGAACTGTATGTTCTATGAGTTTACATCTATAAAAATATGCATCTCTCAGATGAGTATATTGAAAAAAATGATGAAGGACTGGAGATGGTTTAGGCAAGTTATGGCTTCTAAAAAAGTCATCAAACAAAATTAAGAACTCTGTTTTATACTCGCAAAATACTTTTACTAACTCATTTTGTCTTGTTTTATTTATTATTACATCATCTACTATATTTGATTTATAAAGACAATGTGGCGAAGTTGAGATACCATTTGTCATTATCAGTCCTTGAAGTTGATGAATTTTTATTAATTTAATTTATGAGTGAATGTGACTACTATCAAAAATAGCTCATTAATTTTATGAAGTAGAATATAAATAGGTATTTAACCTGTGTTGATTGTTGTTAATTATTTACAAGATCTAATAAGGAGATATTTATGAATGGTTAAAGTGTATAGGAATTTAATTCAAAAATAGAGTGGTCTTAAGTTTAATACCTCAATGTGTATCACAATATCCACATTCTTTGTAGGGGAGTCTGGAGATTGAGTAGATATTCTTGTTCAGAATGTATCAGCCGATGGTTCTACGATTCTTAAGCCACGAAGAGTTCAGAAAGTGTAACGGCATGTCTGCAAAAGCCAGCATCTTTTGACTATCTGGCAACCGGTAGTGTGTTCTCTCACGCATCATAAAAGCAGCAGGCATAAAAAAACCCGCTTGCGCGGGCTTTTTCACAAAGCTTCAGCAAATTGGCGATTAAGCCAGTTTGTTGATCTGTGCAGTCAGGTTAGCCTTATGACGTGCAGCTTTGTTTTTGTGGATCAGACCTTTAGCAGCCTGACGGTCCACGATCGGTTGCATTTCGTTAAATGCTTTCTGTGCAGCAGCTTTGTCGCCAGCTTCGATAGCTGCGTATACTTTCTTGATGAAAGTACGCATCATAGAGCGACGGCTTGCGTTGTGCTTACGAGCCTTTTCAGACTGAATGGCGCGCTTCTTAGCTGATTTGATATTAGCCAAGGTCCAACTCCCAAATGTGTTCTATATGGACAATTCAAAGGCCGAGGAATATGCCCTTTTAGCCTTCTTTTGTCAATGGATTTGTGCAAATAAGCGCCGTTAATGTGCCGGCACTCGTTACGTAGTGATGGCGCAGGATTCTACCAGCTTGCGGGGTGTGAATACAGCTTTTCCGCGATAAAAATTGCAGCAGGCGGTCACTTTCTTCCCGTGATTTGCGCCATGGCAATGAAAAGCCACTTCTTTCTGATTTCGGTACTCAATCGCCGGTTAACCTTGACCGCTGTACAAGGTATACTCGGACGATTTTCACTGTTTTGAGCCAGACATGAAGCTGATACGCGGCATACATAATCTCAGCCAGGCCCCGCAAGAAGGGTGTGTGCTGACTATTGGTAATTTCGACGGCGTGCATCGCGGTCATCGCGCGCTGTTACAGGGCTTGCAGGAAGAAGGGCGCAAGCGCAACTTACCGGTGATGGTGATGCTTTTTGAACCTCAACCACTGGAACTGTTTGCTACCGATAAAGCCCCGGCACGGCTGACCCGGCTGCGGGAAAAACTGCGTTACCTTGCAGAGTGTGGCGTTGATTACGTGCTGTGCGTGCGTTTCGACAGGCGTTTCGCGGCGTTAACCGCGCAAAATTTCATCAGCGATCTTCTGGTGAAGCATTTGCGCGTAAAATTTCTTGCCGTAGGTGATGATTTCCGCTTTGGCGCTGGTCGTGAAGGCGATTTCTTGTTATTACAGAAAGCTGGCATGGAATACGGCTTCGATATCACCAGTACGCAAACTTTTTGCGAAGGTGGCGTGCGTATCAGCAGCACCGCTGTGCGTCAGGCGCTGGCGGATGACAATCTGGCTCTGGCAGAAAGTTTACTGGGGCACCCGTTTGCCATCTCCGGGCGTGTAGTCCACGGTGATGAATTAGGGCGCACTATAGGTTTCCCGACGGCGAATGTACCGCTACGCCGTCAGGTTTCCCCGGTGAAAGGGGTTTATGCGGTAGAAGTGCTGGGCCTCGGTGAAAAGCCGTTACCCGGCGTGGCAAACATTGGAACACGCCCAACGGTTGCCGGTATTCGCCAGCAGCTGGAAGTGCATTTGTTAGATGTTGCAATGGACCTTTACGGTCGCCATATACAAGTAGTGCTGCGTAAAAAAATACGCAATGAGCAGCGATTTGCGTCGCTGGACGAACTGAAAGCGCAGATTGCGCGTGATGAATTAACCGCCCGCGAATTTTTTGGGCTAACAAAACCGGCTTAAGCCTGTTATGTAATCAAACCGAAACACGGAACCGAGAATCTGATGAGTGACTATAAATCAACCCTGAATTTGCCGGAAACAGGGTTCCCGATGCGTGGCGATCTCGCCAAGCGCGAACCGGGAATGCTGGCGCGTTGGACTGATGATGATCTGTACGGCATCATCCGTGCGGCTAAAAAAGGCAAAAAAACCTTCATTCTGCATGATGGCCCTCCTTATGCGAATGGCAGCATTCATATTGGTCACTCGGTTAACAAGATTCTGAAAGACATTATCGTGAAGTCCAAAGGGCTTTCCGGTTATGACTCGCCGTATGTGCCTGGCTGGGACTGCCACGGTCTGCCGATCGAGCTGAAAGTAGAGCAAGAATACGGTAAGCCGGGTGAGAAATTCACCGCCGCCGAGTTCCGCGCCAAGTGCCGCGAATACGCGGCGACCCAGGTTGACGGTCAACGCAAAGACTTTATCCGTCTGGGCGTGCTGGGCGACTGGTCGCACCCGTACCTGACCATGGACTTCAAAACTGAAGCCAACATCATCCGCGCGCTGGGCAAAATCATCGGCAACGGTCACCTGCACAAAGGCGCGAAGCCAGTTCACTGGTGCGTTGACTGCCGTTCTGCGCTGGCGGAAGCGGAAGTTGAGTATTACGACAAAACTTCTCCGTCCATCGACGTTGCTTTTCAGGCGGTCGATCAGGATGCACTGAAAGCAAAATTTGCCGTAAGCAACGTTAACGGCCCAATCTCGCTGGTGATCTGGACCACTACGCCGTGGACTCTGCCTGCGAACCGCGCAATCTCTATTGCACCTGATTTCGACTATGCGCTGGTGCAGATCGACGGTCAGGCCGTGATTCTGGCGAAAGATCTGGTTGAAAGCGTAATGCAGCGTATCGGCGTGACCGATTACACCATTCTCGGCACGGTAAAAGGTGCGGAGCTTGAGTTGCTGCGCTTTACCCATCCGTTTATGGGCTTCGACGTTCCGGCAATCCTCGGCGATCACGTTACCCTGGATGCCGGTACCGGTGCCGTTCACACCGCGCCTGGCCACGGCCCGGACGACTATGTGATCGGTCAGAAATACGGCCTGGAAACCGCTAACCCGGTTGGCCCGGACGGCACTTATCTGCCGGGCACTTATCCGACGCTGGATGGCGTGAACGTCTTCAAAGCGAACGACATCGTCGTTGCGCTGCTGCAGGAAAAAGGCGCGCTGCTGCACGTTGAGAAAATGCAGCACAGCTATCCGTGCTGCTGGCGTCACAAAACGCCGATCATCTTCCGCGCGACGCCGCAGTGGTTCGTCAGCATGGATCAGAAAGGTCTGCGTGCGCAGTCACTGAAAGAGATCAAAGGCGTGCAGTGGATCCCGGACTGGGGCCAGGCGCGTATCGAGTCGATGGTTGCTAACCGTCCTGACTGGTGTATCTCCCGTCAGCGCACCTGGGGCGTACCGATGTCACTGTTCGTGCACAAAGACACGGAAGAGCTGCATCCGCGTACTCTCGAACTAATGGAAGAAGTGGCAAAACGCGTTGAAGTTGACGGCATCCAGGCGTGGTGGGATCTTGATGCGAAAGAGATCCTCGGCGATGAAGCTGATCAGTACGTGAAAGTGCCGGACACATTGGATGTATGGTTTGACTCCGGATCTACCCACTCTTCTGTTGTTGACGTGCGTCCGGAATTTGCCGGTCACGCAGCGGACATGTATCTGGAAGGTTCTGACCAGCACCGTGGTTGGTTCATGTCTTCCCTGATGATCTCCACCGCGATGAAAGGCAAAGCGCCGTATCGTCAGGTACTGACCCACGGCTTTACCGTGGATGGTCAGGGTCGCAAGATGTCTAAATCCATCGGCAACACCGTTTCGCCGCAGGATGTGATGAACAAACTGGGCGCGGATATTCTGCGTCTGTGGGTGGCATCAACTGACTACACCGGTGAAATGGCCGTTTCTGATGAGATCCTGAAACGTGCTGCCGACAGCTATCGTCGTATCCGTAACACCGCGCGCTTCCTGCTGGCAAACCTGAACGGTTTTGATCCGGCAAAAGATATGGTGAAACCGGAAGAGATGGTGGTACTGGATCGCTGGGCCGTAGGTTGTGCGAAAGCGGCACAGGAAGACATCCTCAAGGCGTACGAAGCATACGATTTCCACGAAGTGGTACAGCGTCTGATGCGCTTCTGCTCCGTTGAGATGGGTTCCTTCTACCTCGACATCATCAAAGACCGTCAGTACACCGCCAAAGCGGACAGTGTGGCGCGTCGTAGCTGCCAGACTGCGCTGTATCACATCGCAGAAGCGCTGGTGCGCTGGATGGCACCAATCCTCTCCTTCACCGCTGATGAAGTGTGGGGCTACCTGCCGGGCGAACGTGAAAAATACGTCTTTACCGGTGAGTGGTACGAAGGCCTGTTTGGTCTGGCAGACAGTGAAGCGATGAACGATGCGTTCTGGGACGAGCTGTTGAAAGTGCGTGGCGAAGTGAACAAAGTCATTGAGCAAGCGCGTGCCGACAAGAAAGTGGGTGGCTCGCTGGAAGCGGCAGTAACCTTGTATGCAGAACCGGAACTGTCGGCGAAACTGACCGCGCTGGGCGATGAATTACGATTTGTCCTGTTGACCTCCGGCGCTACCGTTGCAGACTATAACGACGCACCTGCTGATGCTCAGCAGAGCGAAGTACTCAAAGGGCTGAAAGTCGCGTTGAGTAAAGCCGAAGGTGAGAAGTGCCCACGCTGCTGGCACTACACCCAGGATGTCGGCAAGGTGGCGGAACACGCAGAAATCTGCGGCCGCTGTGTCAGCAACGTCGCCGGTGACGGTGAAAAACGTAAGTTTGCCTGATGAGTCAATCGATCTGTTCAACAGGGCTACGCTGGCTGTGGCTGGTGGTAGTCGTGCTGATTATCGATCTGGGCAGCAAATACCTGATCCTCCAGAACTTTGCTCTGGGGGATACGGTCCCGCTGTTCCCGTCGCTTAATCTGCATTATGCGCGTAACTATGGCGCGGCGTTTAGTTTCCTTGCCGATAGCGGCGGCTGGCAGCGTTGGTTCTTTGCCGGTATTGCGATTGGTATTAGCGTGATCCTGGCAGTGATGATGTATCGCTCGAAGGCCACGCAGAAGCTAAACAATATCGCTTATGCGCTGATTATTGGCGGCGCGCTGGGCAACCTGTTCGACCGCCTGTGGCACGGCTTCGTTGTCGATATGATCGACTTCTACGTCGGCGACTGGCACTTCGCCACCTTCAACCTTGCCGATACTGCCATTTGTGTCGGTGCGGCACTGATTGTGCTGGAAGGTTTTTTGCCTTCTAAAGCGAAAAAACAATAATAAACCCTGCCGGATAAGGCCTACAGATTGCTGCGAAATCGTAGGCCGCATCCGGCAAAAATCCTCAAAATATAAGAGCAAACCTGCATGTCTGAATCTGTACAGAGCAATAGCGCCGTCCTGGTGCACTTCACGCTAAAACTCGACGATGGCACCACCGCCGAGTCTACCCGCAACAACGGTAAACCGGCGCTGTTCCGCCTGGGTGATGCTTCTCTTTCTGAAGGGCTGGAGCAACACCTGTTGGGGCTGAAAGTGGGCGATAAAACCACCTTCTCGTTGGAGCCAGATGCGGCGTTTGGCGTGCCGTCACCGGACCTGATTCAGTACTTCTCCCGCCGTGAATTTATGGATGCAGGCGAGCCAGAAATTGGCGCAATCATGCTTTTTACCGCAATGGATGGCAGTGAGATGCCTGGCGTGATCCGCGAAATTAACGGCGACTCCATTACCGTTGATTTCAACCATCCGCTGGCCGGGCAGACCGTTCATTTTGATATTGAAGTGCTGGAAATCGATCCGGCACTGGAGGCGTAACATGCAGATCCTGTTGGCCAACCCGCGTGGTTTTTGTGCCGGGGTAGACCGCGCTATCAGCATTGTTGAAAACGCGCTGGCCATTTACGGCGCACCGATATATGTCCGTCACGAAGTGGTACATAACCGCTATGTGGTCGATAGCTTGCGTGAGCGTGGGGCTATCTTTATTGAGCAGATTAGCGAAGTACCGGACGGCGCGATCCTGATTTTCTCCGCACACGGTGTTTCTCAGGCGGTACGTAACGAAGCAAAAAGTCGCGATTTGACGGTATTTGACGCGACCTGTCCGCTGGTGACCAAAGTGCATATGGAAGTCGCCCGCGCTAGTCGCCGTGGCGAAGAATCTATTCTCATCGGTCACGCCGGGCACCCGGAAGTGGAAGGCACGATGGGTCAGTACAGCAACCCGGAAGGGGGAATGTATCTGGTTGAATCACCAGACGATGTGTGGAAACTGACGGTCAAAAACGAAGAGAAACTCTCCTTTATGACCCAGACCACGCTGTCGGTGGATGACACGTCTGATGTGATCGACGCGCTGCGTAAACGCTTCCCGAAAATTGTCGGTCCGCGCAAAGATGACATCTGCTACGCCACGACTAACCGACAGGAAGCGGTACGTGCCCTGGCCGAACAGGCGGAAGTTGTGCTGGTGGTCGGTTCGAAAAACTCCTCTAACTCCAACCGTCTGGCGGAGCTGGCCCAGCGTATGGGCAAAAGCGCGTTTTTGATTGATGATGCGAAAGATATCCAGGAAGAGTGGGTGAAAGAGGTTAAATGCGTCGGCGTGACTGCGGGCGCATCGGCTCCGGATATTCTGGTGCAGAATGTGGTGGCACGTTTGCAACAGCTGGGCGGTGGTGAAGCCATTCCGCTGGAAGGACGTGAAGAAAACATTGTTTTCGAAGTGCCGAAAGAGCTGCGTGTCGATATTCGTGAAGTCGATTAAGTCATTAGCAGCCTAAGTTATGCGAAAATGCCGGTCTTGTTACCGGCATTTTTTATGGAGAAAACATGCGTTTACCTATCTTCCTCGATACTGACCCCGGCATTGACGATGCCGTCGCCATTGCCGCCGCGATTTTTGCACCCGAACTCGACCTGCAACTGATGACCACCGTCGCGGGTAATGTCTCGGTTGAGAAAACTACCCGCAATGCCCTGCAACTGCTGCATTTCTGGAATGCGGAGATTCCGCTCGCCCAAGGGGCCGCTGTGCCGCTGGTACGCGCACCGCGTGATGCGGCATCTGTGCACGGCGAATCGGGAATGGCTGGCTACGACTTTGTTGAGCACAACCGAAAGCCGCTCGGGATACCGGCGTTTCTGGCGATTCGGGATGCCCTGATGCGTGCACCAGAGCCTGTTACCCTGGTGGCCATTGGCCCGTTAACCAATATTGCGCTGTTACTTTCACAATGCCCGGAATGCAAGCCGTATATTCGCCGTCTGGTGATCATGGGTGGTTCTGCCGGACGCGGCAACTGTACGCCAAACGCCGAGTTTAATATCGCTGCCGATCCAGAAGCGGCTGCCTGTGTCTTCCGTAGCGGAATCGAAATCGTCATGTGCGGTCTGGATGTCACCAATCAGGCAATATTAACCCCTGACTATCTCGCTACTTTGCCGGAGTTGAATCGCACCGGAAAAATGCTTCATGCACTGTTTAGCCACTACCGTAGCGGCAGTATGCAAAGCGGTCTGCGAATGCACGATCTCTGCGCCATCGCCTGGCTGGTGCGCCCGGACTTATTCACCCTCAAGCCGTGTTTTGTCGCGGTAGAAACTCAAGGCGAATTTACCTCAGGCACGACGGTGGTTGATATCGACGGTTGCCTGGGCAAACCAGCCAATGTAAAGGTGGCATTGGATCTGGATGTGAAAGGCTTCCAGCAGTGGGTGGCTGAGGTGCTGGCTCTGGCGTCGTAACCTGTCACATGTTATCGGCATGCAGTCATTCATCGACTCATGCCTTTCACTGATATCCCTCCCTGTTTATCATTAATTTCTAATTATCAGCGTTTTTGGCTGGCGGCGTAGCGATGCGCTGGTTACTCTGAAAACGGTCTATGCAAATTAACAAAAGAGAATAGCTATGCATGATGCAAACATCCGCGTTGCCATCGCGGGAGCCGGGGGGCGTATGGGCCGCCAGTTGATTCAGGCGGCGCTGGCATTAGAAGGCGTGCAGCTGGGCGCGGCGCTGGAGCGCGAAGGATCTTCTTTACTGGGCAGCGACGCCGGTGAGCTGGCTGGTGCAGGGAAAACAGGCGTTACCGTGCAAAGCAGCCTCGATGCGGTAAAAGATGATTTTGATGTGTTTATCGATTTTACCCGTCCGGAAGGTACGCTGAACCATCTCGCTTTTTGTCGCCAGCATGGCAAAGGGATGGTGATCGGCACTACGGGGTTTGACGAAGCCGGTAAACAGGCGATTCGTGACGCCGCCGCCGATATTGCGATTGTCTTTGCCGCCAATTTTAGCGTTGGCGTTAACGTCATGCTTAAGCTGCTGGAGAAAGCAGCCAAAGTGATGGGTGACTACACCGATATCGAAATTATTGAAGCACATCATAGACATAAAGTTGATGCGCCGTCAGGCACCGCACTGGCAATGGGAGAGGCGATCGCCCACGCCCTTGATAAAGATCTGAAAGATTGCGCGGTCTACAGTCGTGAAGGCCACACCGGTGAACGTGTGCCTGGCACCATTGGTTTTGCCACCGTGCGTGCAGGTGACATCGTTGGCGAACATACCGCGATGTTTGCCGATATTGGCGAGCGTCTGGAGATCACCCATAAGGCGTCCAGCCGCATGACATTTGCTAACGGCGCGGTAAGATCGGCTTTGTGGTTGAGTGGTAAGGAAAGTGGTCTTTTTGATATGCGAGATGTGCTTGATCTCAATAGTTTGTAACCACAAAATATTTGTTATGGTGCAAAAATAACACATTTAATTTATTGATTGTAAAGGGCTTTAATTTTTGGCCCTTTTATTTTTAGTGTTATGTTTTTAAATTGTCTATAAGTGCCAAAAATTACATGTTTTGTCTTCGGTTTTTGTTGTTTTAATGTAAATTTTGACCATTTGGTCCACTTTTCCCTACTCGCTTTTATTTCATGCAATCTTCTTGCTGCGCAAGCGTTTTCCAGAACAGGTTATATGATCTTTTTGCCGCTTAATGCCTGTAAAACATGCATGAGCCACAAAATAATATAAAAAATCCCGCCATTAAGTTGACTTTTAGCGCCCATATCTCCAGAATGCCGCCGTTTGCCAGAAATTCGTCGGTAAGCAGATTTGCATTGATTTACGTCATCATTGTGAATTAATATGCAAATAAAGTGAGTGAATATTCTCTGGAGGGTGTTTTGATTAAGTCAGCGCTATTGGTTCTGGAAGACGGAACCCAGTTTCACGGTCGGGCCATAGGGGCAACAGGTTCGGCGGTTGGGGAAGTCGTTTTCAATACTTCAATGACCGGTTATCAAGAAATCCTCACTGATCCTTCCTATTCTCGTCAAATCGTTACTCTTACTTATCCCCATATTGGCAATGTCGGCACTAATGACGCCGATGAAGAATCTTCTCAGGTACATGCACAAGGTCTGGTGATTCGCGACCTGCCGCTGATTGCCAGCAACTTCCGTAATACCGAAGACCTCTCTTCTTACCTGAAGCGCCATAACATCGTGGCGATTGCCGATATCGATACCCGTAAGCTGACACGTTTACTGCGCGAGAAAGGCGCACAGAATGGCTGCATTATCGCAGGCGATAACCCGGATGCGGCGTTGGCGTTAGAAAAAGCCCGCGCGTTCCCAGGTCTGAATGGCATGGATCTGGCAAAAGAAGTGACCACCGCAGAAGCCTATAGCTGGACACAAGGGAGCTGGACGTTGACCGGCGGCCTGCCAGAAGCGAAAAAAGAAGACGAGCTGCCGTTCCACGTCGTGGCTTATGATTTTGGTGCCAAGCGCAACATCCTGCGCATGTTGGTGGACAGAGGCTGTCGCCTGACCATCGTTCCGGCGCAAACTTCTGCGGAAGATGTGCTGAAAATGAATCCAGACGGCATCTTCCTCTCCAACGGTCCTGGCGACCCGGCCCCGTGCGATTACGCCATTACCGCCATCCAGAAATTCCTCGAAACCGATATTCCGGTCTTCGGCATCTGCCTCGGTCATCAGCTGCTGGCGCTGGCGAGCGGTGCGAAGACTGTCAAAATGAAATTTGGTCACCACGGCGGCAACCATCCGGTTAAAGATGTTGAGAAAAACGTGGTGATGATCACCGCCCAGAACCACGGTTTTGCGGTGGACGAAGCAACATTACCAGCAAACCTGCGTGTCACGCATAAATCCCTGTTCGACGGTACGTTACAGGGCATTCATCGCACCGATAAACCGGCGTTCAGCTTCCAGGGGCACCCTGAAGCCAGCCCTGGTCCACACGACGCCGCGCCGTTGTTCGACCACTTTATCGAGTTAATTGAGCAGTACCGTAAAACCGCTAAGTAATCAGGAGTAAAAGAGCCATGCCAAAACGTACAGATATAAAAAGTATCCTGATTCTGGGTGCGGGCCCGATTGTTATCGGTCAGGCGTGTGAGTTTGACTACTCTGGCGCGCAAGCATGTAAAGCCCTGCGCGAAGAGGGTTACCGGGTCATTCTGGTGAACTCCAACCCGGCGACCATCATGACCGACCCGGAAATGGCCGATGCGACCTACATCGAGCCGATTCACTGGGAAGTGGTACGCAAGATTATTGAAAAAGAGCGCCCGGACGCGGTGCTGCCAACGATGGGCGGTCAGACGGCGCTGAACTGCGCGCTGGAGCTGGAGCGTCAGGGCGTGTTGGAAGAGTTCGGCGTGACTATGATTGGTGCGACCGCCGATGCGATTGATAAAGCAGAAGACCGCCGTCGTTTCGACGTAGCGATGAAGAAAATTGGTCTGGAAACCGCGCGTTCCGGTATCGCACACACGATGGAAGAAGCGCTGGCGGTTGCCGCTGACGTGGGCTTCCCGTGCATTATTCGCCCATCCTTTACCATGGGCGGTAGCGGCGGCGGTATCGCTTATAACCGCGAAGAGTTTGAAGAAATTTGCGCCCGCGGTCTGGATCTCTCCCCAACCAAAGAGCTGCTGATTGATGAGTCGCTGATCGGCTGGAAAGAGTACGAGATGGAAGTGGTGCGTGATAAAAACGACAACTGCATCATCGTCTGCTCTATCGAAAACTTTGATGCGATGGGCATCCATACCGGTGACTCCATCACTGTCGCGCCAGCCCAAACGCTGACCGACAAAGAATATCAAATCATGCGTAACGCCTCGATGGCGGTGCTGCGTGAAATCGGCGTTGAAACCGGTGGTTCCAATGTCCAGTTTGCGGTGAACCCGAAAAACGGTCGCCTGATTGTTATCGAAATGAACCCACGCGTGTCCCGTTCTTCGGCGCTGGCGTCGAAAGCGACCGGTTTCCCGATTGCTAAAGTGGCGGCGAAACTGGCGGTGGGTTACACCCTCGACGAACTGATGAACGACATCACTGGCGGACGTACTCCGGCCTCCTTCGAGCCGTCCATCGACTATGTGGTTACTAAAATTCCTCGCTTCAACTTCGAAAAATTCGCTGGTGCTAACGACCGTCTGACCACTCAGATGAAATCGGTTGGCGAAGTGATGGCGATTGGTCGCACGCAGCAGGAATCCCTGCAAAAAGCGCTGCGCGGCCTGGAAGTCGGTGCGACTGGATTCGACCCGAAAGTGAGCCTCGATGACCCGGAAGCGTTAACCAAAATCCGTCGCGAACTGAAAGATGCTGGCGCAGAGCGTATCTGGTACATCGCCGATGCCTTCCGTGCGGGCCTGTCTGTGGACGGCGTGTTCAACCTGACCAATATTGACCGTTGGTTCCTGGTACAGATTGAAGAACTGGTGCGTCTGGAAGAGAAAGTAGCGGAAGTGGGCATCACTGGCCTGAACGCTGAATTCCTGCGCCAGCTGAAACGCAAAGGCTTTGCCGATGCGCGTCTGGCAAAACTGGCGGGCGTGCGCGAAGCGGAAATCCGCAAGCTGCGCGACCAGTATGACCTGCACCCGGTTTATAAGCGCGTGGATACCTGTGCGGCAGAGTTCGCCACCGACACCGCTTACATGTACTCCACTTATGAAGAAGAGTGCGAAGCGAATCCGTCTACCGACCGTGAAAAAATCATGGTTCTCGGCGGCGGCCCGAACCGTATCGGTCAGGGTATCGAATTCGACTACTGCTGTGTACACGCCTCGCTGGCGCTGCGCGAAGACGGTTACGAAACCATTATGGTTAACTGTAACCCGGAAACCGTCTCCACCGACTACGACACTTCCGATCGCCTCTACTTCGAGCCGGTAACTCTGGAAGATGTGCTAGAAATCGTGCGTATTGAGAAGCCGAAAGGCGTTATCGTTCAGTACGGCGGTCAGACCCCGCTGAAACTGGCGCGCGCGCTGGAAGCTGCTGGCGTACCGGTTATCGGCACCAGCCCGGATGCTATCGACCGTGCAGAAGACCGTGAACGCTTTCAGCATGCGGTTGAGCGTCTGAAACTGAAACAACCGGCGAACGCCACCGTTACCGCTATTGAAATGGCGGTAGAGAAGGCGAAAGAGATTGGCTACCCGCTGGTGGTACGTCCGTCTTACGTTCTCGGCGGTCGGGCGATGGAAATCGTCTATGACGAAGCTGACCTGCGTCGCTACTTCCAGACGGCGGTCAGCGTGTCTAACGATGCGCCAGTGTTGCTGGATCACTTCCTTGATGACGCGGTAGAAGTTGACGTGGATGCCATCTGCGACGGCGAAATGGTGCTTATTGGCGGCATCATGGAGCACATCGAGCAGGCGGGCGTGCACTCCGGTGACTCCGCATGTTCTCTGCCAGCCTACACCTTAAGTCAGGAAATTCAGGATGTGATGCGCCAGCAGGTGCAGAAACTGGCCTTCGAATTGCAGGTGCGCGGTCTGATGAACGTGCAGTTTGCGGTGAAAAACAACGAAGTCTACCTGATTGAAGTTAACCCGCGTGCGGCGCGTACCGTTCCGTTCGTCTCCAAAGCCACCGGCGTACCGCTGGCAAAAGTGGCGGCGCGTGTGATGGCTGGCAAATCGCTGGCTGAGCAGGGCGTAACCAAAGAAGTTATCCCGCCGTACTACTCGGTGAAAGAAGTGGTGCTGCCGTTCAATAAATTCCCGGGTGTTGACCCGCTGTTAGGGCCAGAAATGCGCTCCACCGGGGAAGTGATGGGCGTGGGCCGCACCTTCGCTGAAGCGTTTGCCAAAGCGCAGCTGGGCAGCAACTCCACCATGAAGAAACACGGTCGTGCGCTGCTTTCCGTGCGCGAAGGCGATAAAGAACGCGTGGTGGACCTGGCGGCAAAATTGCTGAAACAGGGCTTCGAGCTGGATGCGACCCACGGCACGGCGATTGTGCTGGGCGAAGCGGGCATTAATCCGCGTCTGGTGAACAAGGTGCATGAAGGCCGTCCGCACATTCAGGACCGCATCAAGAATGGCGAATATACCTACATCATCAACACCACTTCAGGCCGTCGCGCGATTGAAGACTCCCGCGTGATCCGTCGCAGTGCGCTGCAATATAAAGTGCATTATGACACCACCCTGAACGGTGGTTTCGCTACCGCGATGGCGCTGAATGCCGACGCGACCGAAAAAGTAATTTCGGTGCAGGAAATGCACGCGCAGATCAAATAATAGCGTGTCATGGCGGATATTTTTCATCCGCTAATTTGATCGAATAAGTAATACGGTTCTCTGATGAGGACCGTTTTTTTTGCCCATTAAGTAAATCTTTTGGGGAATCGATATTTTTGATGACATAAGCAGGATTTAGCTCACACTTATCGACGGTGAAGTTGCATACTATCGATATATCCACAATTTTAATATGGCCTTGTTTAATTGCTTCAAAACGAGTCATAGCCAGACTTTTAATTTGTGAAACTGGAGTTCGTATGTGTGAAGGATATGTTGAAAAACCACTCTACTTGTTAATCGCCGAATGGATGATGGCTGAAAATCGGTGGGTGATAGCAAGAGAGATCTCTATTCATTTCGATATTGAACACAGCAAGGCGGTTAATACCCTGACTTATATTCTGTCGGAAGTCGCAGAAATAAGCTGCGAAGTTAAGATGATCCCTAATAAGCTGGAAGGACGGGGATGCCAGTGCCAGCGACTGGTAAAAGTGGTCGATATCGATGAGCAAATTTACGCGCGCCTGCGCAATAACAGCCGGGATAAATTAGTCGGCGTAAGAAAGACGCCGCGTATTCCTGCCGTTCCGCTCACGGAACTTAACCGCGAGCAGAAGTGGCAGATGATGTTGTCAAAGAGTATGCGTCGTTAATTTTATCTCGTTGATACCGGGCGTCCTGCTTGCCAGATGCGATGTTGTAGCATCTTATCCAGCAACCAGGTCGCATCCGGCAAGATCACCGTTTAGGCGTCACATCCGTCGTCCCCTGCAAACGGGGGCGATTTTCCTCCATTTGCCTCAGTGGCTGTGTTTCATGTAACGATGCATGACAGCGCCCGACAAGATCCTGATACTCTTTGGTATTCAACCGTTTCCAGTGTAACTCGTCGTCACTAACACTGCGTACAGCGCGGGCTGGCGTACCCATCAACAACTGGCGTTTCTCGCCGTGAAAGCCTGCTTTGACAAAGCTCATGGCGGCAACAATGCTCTCTTCGCCAATGACCGCGCCATCCATAATCACGCTGTTCATCCCGACCAATGCATCGCGACCAATCACACAACCATGCAGGATCGCTCCGTGCCCGATATGGCCGTTTTCCCCAACGATGGTGTCAGTGTCGCAGTAGCCATGCATAATGCAGCCATCCTGAATATTGGCTCCCGCTTGCACGATCAACCGCCCGTAGTCACCACGCAGTGAGGCGAGTGGGCCGATGTAGACACCGGCTCCCACAATCACATCGCCAATCAAGACGGCACTGGGATGGACAAACGCCGTCGGGTGAACCACCGGAATTAACCCCTCAAAGGCGTAATAGCTCACGGTTGTTAACGTCCTTTCCACACCGGATCGCGCTTCTCGGCAAACGCCAGCGGCCCTTCAATGGCATCCTCCGAATGCAGAACCGACGGATAGTGTTTCAACACGCCGCTGCGAATATAGCGATACGCTTCTTCTACCGGCATTTCGCTGGTGGTGCGGAAGATCTCTTTCAGCGCCGCAATCGCCAGCGGGGCGCTGTTAACCAGCTGCTGCGCCAGTTCGCGGGCGTTATCCATCAGTTCCGCCTGGCTAACCACGCGGTTGACTATCCCCCAACGCAGCGCCTCTTCTGCGCCCATTCGTCTGCCGGTCATCACCATTTCATTGACGATGGCAGGCGGCAGGATCTTCGGTAGACGCAGCACGCCGCCGCTGTCAGGAACGATGCCCAGCTTGGCTTCCGGCAGGGCGAAGCTGGCGTTATCGGCACAAACAATAAAATCTGCCGCCAGCGCCAGTTCGAAACCGCCGCCAAAGGCATAGCCGTTCACAGCTGCGATAACCGGTTTGTCGAGATTGAAAATTTCGGTTAATCCCGCAAATCCACCCGGGCCAAAGTCAGCATCCGGTGCTTCGCCTTCTGCTGCCGCTTTTAAATCCCAGCCCGCGGAAAAGAACTTCTCTCCGGCACCGGTAATAATGGCGACACGTAATTGCGGATCGTCACGGAAATTTAGAAATACTTCGCCCATTTCAAAGCTGGTTTTTGCATCAATAGCATTCGCTTTTGGACGATCAAGGGTAATTTCCAGAATTGATCCATTGCGGGTCAGATGTAATGATTCACTCATTCCTTTTCTCCATTTTTGCTTTTTCAGGGACGACAACATCCCTGCAAAAAATGCATATTGTTTTATAGCGTGATTATTAGCTGGCAGGGTAGTTCCCTGCTGTTTCATTTATTTCAGATTCTTTCTAATTATTTTCCCCGAGCAATTACGTGGCAGATCTTTTCTGATCTCCAGATAAGAGGGCACTTTAAATTTCGCCATATTTTGTTCGCAGAAGCGGAAAAATTCCTCTTCGCTCAATGTTTCACCTTCATTCAGCACCACAAATGCTTTGATGGCTTCATCGCGAATCGAATCTTTAATACCCACAACCACGATATCCTGAATTTTTGGATGGGTGGCGATGATATTTTCCAGCTCCACGCAGGAGACATTCTCGCCACCGCGTTTGATCATATTGCAGCGGCGATCGACGAAATAAAAAAAGCCCTCTTCGTCGCAGTATCCGGTATCGCCGGTATGTAGCCAGCCGTCGGCTTCCAGCACTTTCGCAGTGGCTTTCGGGTTGAGAAAATACTCTTTGAAGATGGTTTTCCCTGGTACGCCTTTAATACAGATTTCACCGATCTCACCTGCCGGGAGCGGGCGATTGTGATCGTCGCGGATCTCCGCTTCGTAGCAAAACCCCGCCCGACCAATCGACGGCCAGCGTCGTTTATCGCCAGGGCGATCGCCGATAATGCCCACAATGGTTTCCGTCATCCCATAAGACGTCAGCAAGCGAACGCCGAAGCGTTCACAAAACGCATCTTTTTCCTGCTCCGACAAGTTGAGATAAAACATCACTTCCCGCAGGCGGTGTTGCCGATCGTTCGCTGAAGGCGGCTGCACCATCAACGTACGGATCATCATCGGAATACATTCGGTAATGGTGGCGCGGTACTTCTGCACCTGTCCCCAGAAGGCGCGGGCGCTGTATTTCTCGACCAGCACAAAGGTGGCCCCGGCAGAAAACGCCGCCATCGCCGCAGTACACTGGCAATCGATATGAAACGCAGGCATTACCGTCAGGTAGACGTCATCGTCACGCAGTGCACACTGCCAGGCGGAGTAATATCCAGCGAAGCGCAGGTTGTAATGGGTAATCACCACACCTTTCGGTCGGGAGGTGGTGCCGGAGGTGAAGAGAATTTCCGCCGTATCGTCAGTCGATAGCGGCGGTGCATAGCACAAGGTGGCAGGTTGTTGATTTTTCAGTTGAGTAAACGAACTCACGCCATCATCAGCGGGAAGTGCCACATCTGTCAGGCAAATGTGCCGCAATTGAGTGGCATCTTCCTGCTGAATCTGTTGATACATAGGATAGAATTGCGCACTGGTCACCAGCAGGCACGCCTGGCTATTTTGCAGGATCCACGCGCTTTCCTCGCGTAACAGGCGGGCGTTAATCGGCACCATAATCGCGCCAATTTTTGCCAGCCCGAACCAGCAAAAGATAAATTCCGGGCAGTTGTCGAGATGTAGTGCAACCTTGTCGCCTTTGCGAATCCCCAGCGTATAAAACAGGTTTGCCGTGCGGTTAATCTCCTGATTTAACTCAAGATAACTATACCGGTTAACGACTCCGCCGCTGGATTCACAAATCAGCGCCGTTTTATGACCGTAAACGTCCGCAAGATCGTCCCACATTTGACGTAGATGTTGTCCGCCAATGATATCCATTGCACCTCTATCCATTTTTGTTCGTTTGTTATTGGGCGGGCGCTAGTCAGGCAAGCCGACTGACGCCACGCGTTTAGTCCTCAACTTTGGCCAGACCTTTGCTGACCAACTCCTGAATGTCGTTTTCGCTGTAGCCGATATTTTTCAAAATGGCAGCCGTGTCCATGCCATGTGAGGGCATTCCGCGCCAGATTTGTCCGGGGTTATTTTTGAATTTCGGCATGATGTTCGGCCCTTTGCAGGTGCGACCATCCATCGTTTGCCACTGAGTGATTGATTCACGGGCAACATACTGTGGATTGCTTTCCAGTTCCGGTACGGTCAGTACTTTGGCACAGGCGATATTCAGTTCGGCAAAGCGTTCTTTAACTTCTGCGATGGTATGTGCCGCCAGCCAGGCATCGAGTTTTTCTTCTACCAGTGGGCCGTAAGGGCATTCGATACGGTGGATAAGCTGAGTGCCTTCCGGGATTTCCGGCGTACTGAGTAGATGTGCGAGGCCAATATCTTTAAAGCACTCTTCAATTTGGGTAATGCCCACCAGTTCCATCACGATGTAGCCGTCGGCACATTTATACAGACCGCAACCGGCGTAGTAGGGATCTTTACCTTTGCTCATGCGCGGGCACATTTCGCCGCCGTTGAAGTAATCCATCATGAAGTACTGGCCCATACGCAGCATCACTTCGTACATGGCGATGTCGATACTTTCGCCTTTACCGGTTTCACGCACTTTATGCAGTGCTGCCAGCGCCGCCGTGGTGGCGGTCAGGCCAGAAAAGTAATCGGCGGTATACGGGAAGGCAGGCATTGGCTGGTCAACATCACCGTTCTGAATCAGGTAACCACTGAAGGCCTGGGCGATGGTGTTATAGGCCGGAAGATTGGTGTACTCCTCGGTGCCGTACTGACCAAAACCGGACAGGTGAGCGATAACCAGTTTCGGGTTGTGCTGCCACAGTACTTCATCGGTAATGCCACGACGGGCAAAGGCCGGACCTTTACTGGCTTCGATGAAGATATCGGTGGTTTCCATTAATTTCAGAAACGCTTCGCGGCCTTCATCTTTGAAAATATTTAACGACAGCGCGTGCAAATTGCGGCGGGAGAGCTGCGGGTAGTTCGGTTGAACGCGAATGGTGTCGGCCCAGGCGACGTTCTCGATCCAAATAACTTCCGCCCCCCATTCTGCGAACATTTGCCCGGCAAACGGTCCGGCGATTTCGATACCGGAGAAGACAACGCGCAATCCGGCCAGCGGCCCGAATTTCGGCATGGGTAGATGATCCATTATTAGCTCCTGAAAAATTTATGTAGCGCATGACTGCCGGATGCGGCGTAAACGCTTTATCCGGCCTACATTCGTGCTCCCGTAGGCCTGATAAGACGCATTAGCGTCGCATCAGGCAGCGCACGGACTTAGCGGTATTGCTTCAGCACCGCGCGACCCAGCGTCAGGATCTGCATTTCGTCAGATCCCCCGGAGACGCGGTCTACACGCAGGTCACGCCAGAAGCGGCTGATGCGGTGGTTGCCCGCAATCCCGACACCGCCCAGCACCTGCATTGCGCTATCCACCACTTCAAATGCCGCATTGGCGCAGAAGTATTTGCACATCGCTGCATCGCCAGAGGTGATGGTGCCGTTGTCTGCTTTCCACGCTGCTTCATACAGCATGTTTTTCATGGAGTTTAATTTGATCGCCATGTGGGCGAATTTTTCCTGAATCAACTGGAAACGACCAATAGCCTCGCCAAACTGCACGCGCTGGTTGGCGTAGCGCGCCGCATCTTCAAAGGCGCACATCGCCGTACCGTAGTTGGTCAGGGCTACCAGGAAACGTTCATGGTCGAACTCTTCTTTGACGCGGTTAAAGCCGTTACCTTCCCGACCGAACATGTCTTTCTCGTCCAGTTCCACGTCGTCAAAGGTGATTTCACAGCAGCTATCCATACGCAGACCGAGCTTTTCAAGTTTGGTCACTTTGATGCCCGGTTTGCTCATATCAACAAACCATTCGGTGTAGACAGGTTTGTCCGGAGAAGCCCCGTCGCGCGCCATCACCACGATGTACGGGGTATAGGCGCTGCTGGTAATAAAACACTTACTACCATTAAGATAAATCTTACCATTTCTACGGGTATAAGTCGTTTTCAGGCTACCCACGTCGGAGCCCGCGCCCGGTTCGGTAATCGCTGAGTTCCACATCTGCTTACCGGTGCCGCGGAAAGCCATAATCTTGTCGATCTGCTCTTGTGTGCCTTCGCGCAGGAAGGTGTTGAACCCGCCCGGCAACTGGTACAGTACATAGGTTGGTGCCCCCAGACGTCCCAGCTCCATCCACACGGCGGCGAGAGTAACAAACCCCGCGTCCAGACCACCGTGCTCTTCAGGGATCAGCAGACTGTCGATACCCATATCCGCCAGTGCTTTGACAAAACGTTCCGGGTAGACGCTGTCACGGTCGCACTCGGCAAAATAGGCCTCCCAGTTTTCGCTGGCCATCAGTTCGCGGATACCGGCGACAAACAGTTCCTGCTCATCATTTAAATTAAAATCCATCTTTCAACCTCTTGATATTTTGGGGGTTAATTAATCTTTCCAGTTCTGTTTCGCGTCTTTAATAAAGGAGAGCGTCACCATAATGTTGACGAAGAACAGCGGGCATCCTCCGGCGATAATGGCAGTTTGAATCGGTTTCAGGCCGCCGAGCGCCAGCAAAACAATACCGATAATGCCAACCAGAATTGACCAACCGATACGCACCAGCAGCGGTGGTTCTTCACCATCGCGTACTTCGCGGCAAGTGGACATCGCCAGGGTATAAGAGCAGGCGTTAACCAGCGTAACGGTGGCAATAAAGCAGAGGATGAAGAAGCCCCACATGGTGGCGGTGCTGAGTGGCAGAGCAGCCCAGGTTTCGATAATGGCGCGCGCCACACCGTACTGTTCGATCAGATTTGGAATGTTGATAATGTTTTTATCTATCAACAGCAGAGTGTTACTACCGAGTACAGTCCACAGGATCCAGGTTGACGCTGTCAGCCCCAGCACCATGCCGAAGCACAGTTCACGCACAGTACGACCACGGGAGATGCGGGCGAGGAAGATACTCATCTGGATAGCATAAATCACCCACCATGCCCAGTAGAACACGGTCCAGCCCTGCGGGAAGCCGCCTTTAGCGATGGGATCGGTATAGAACAACATGCGCGGCAGATACATCAGCAACATCCCCACCGAATCGGTGAAGTAGTTCATGATGAAGCTGGCACCGCTGACAATGAACACCCAACCCAGCATCAGGAAGCTCAGGTAACTACGCACGTCACTGGCGATACGTACCCCTTTTTGCAGACCGCAAGCGACGCAAATGGCGTTGAGGATAATCCAGCAGGTAATGATGATAGCGTCCAGTTGCAGGGTATGCGGAATGCCAAACAACCATTGCATACACTCGGTCACCAGCGGCGTGGCAAGGCCCAGACTGGTACCCATCGCGAAGATCAAGGCGACGAGATAGAAGTTGTCGACGATAGTGCCGAACAACCCTTTGGCGTGTTTTTCACCTACCAGCGGCACCAGTGTCGAGCTGGGGCGAATCACTTCCATTTTGCGGACAAAGAAGAAGTAAGCGAAGGCGACTGAAAGGAAGCTGTAAGTGGCCCACGGCAGAGGTCCCCAGTGGAACAAGCTGTAAGCCAGCCCCAACTCTTTCGCCCCTGTCGAGTTCGGTTCTAAGCCAAACGGCGGGGTGGAGATGTAGTAGTAGATCTCAATCGATCCCCAGAACAGTACGGCAGCAGACGTACAGGAGGCGAACATCATAAAGATCCAACTGGCGGTACTAAATTCAGGTGGTTCGTTACCTAAACGCTTTTTGGCATACGGGCCAAACACCAGCCAGAACCAACCGAAAAGCATCACCACCATATACCATTCAAATGCCCATCCCCATACATTGGTGACGTAACTGAATACAGCATTAATAACGACATTCGCTGCATCCAGATCTCTGACTGTAAGCCAACAAAGTATGCCGACGATTATTAACGGCGGAAAGAAAACCTTCGGTTCTATTCCCGTTTTTCTCTTTTCATTCTTCATGAGTTAATTCCACTGTGAAAACGAATATTTATTTTGCGTTCCCGTTTGTTTTATTTTTGTTAACATTTAATATAATTATTATTAACCTCGTGGACGCGTTAATGGCTAACTCATAATGGGTATTCAATAAGCTGCATTCTGTGATTGTTATCACATTTTTGTTTCGGGTGAATAGAGGGCGCTTTTCTCGTTAATTTTGATTATTAATCAGTTTGTTATGTTGTGTTGTGAGTAAAAAAATAGCATCTGACTTTCAATATTGGTGATCCATAAAGCAATATTGAAAATTTCTTTTTGCTACGCCATGTTTTCAATATTGGTGAGGAACTTAACAATATTGAAAGTTGGATTTATCTGCGTGTGACATTTTCAATATTGGTGATTAAAGTTTTATTTCCAAATTAAAGGGCGTGATATCTGTAATTAACACCACCGATATGAACGACGTTTCCTTCATGATTTCTGGAGATGCAATGAAGATTATTACTTGCTATAAGTGCGTGCCTGATGAACAGGATATTGCGGTCAATAATGCTGATGGTTCATTAGACTTCAGCAAAGCCGATGCCAAAATAAGCCAATACGATCTGAACGCTATTGAAGCGGCTTGCCAGCTAAAGCAACAGGCAGCAGAGGCGCAGGTGACGGCCTTAAGTGTGGGCGGTAAAGCCCTGACCAACGCCAAAGGGCGTAAAGATGTGCTATCGCGCGGCCCGGATGAACTGATTGTGGTGATTGATGACCAGTTCGAGCAGGCACTGCCGCAACAAACGGCGAGCGCACTGGCTGCAGCCGCCCAGAAAGCAGGCTTTGATTTGATCCTCTGTGGCGATGGTTCTTCCGACCTTTATGCCCAGCAGGTTGGTCTGCTGGTGGGCGAAATCCTCAATATTCCGGCAGTTAACGGCGTCAGCAAAATTATCTCCCTGACTGCAGATACCCTCACCGTTGAGCGCGAACTGGAAGATGAAACCGAAACCTTAAGCATTCCGCTGCCTGCGGTTGTTGCTGTTTCCACTGATATCAACTCCCCACAAATTCCTTCGATGAAAGCCATTCTCGGCGCGGCGAAAAAGCCCGTCCAGGTATGGTCGGCGGCGGATATTGGTTTTAACGCAGAGGCAGCCTGGTCAGAACAACAGGTTGCCGCGCCGAAACAGCGCGAACGTCAGCGCATCGTGATTGAAGGCGACGGCGAAGAACAGATCGCCGCATTTGCTGAAAATCTTCGCAAAGTCATTTAATTACAGGGGATGCTATGAACACGTTTTCTCAAGTCTGGGTATTCAGCGATACCCCTTCTCGTCTGCCGGAACTGATGAACGGTGCGCAGGCTTTAGCTAATCAAATCAACACCTTTGTCCTCAATGATGCCGACGGCGTACAGGCAATCCAGCTCGGCGCTAATCATGTCTGGAAATTAAACGGCAAACCGGACGATCGGATGATCGAAGATTACGCCGGTGTCATGGCTGACACTATTCGCCAGCACGGCGCAGACGGCCTGGTGCTGCTGCCAAACACCCGTCGCGGCAAATTACTGGCGGCAAAACTGGGTTATCGCCTTAAAGCGGCGGTGTCTAACGATGCCAGCACCGTCAGCGTACAGGACGGTAAAGCGACAGTGAAACACATGGTTTACGGTGGTCTGGCGATTGGCGAAGAACGCATTGCCACGCCGTATGCGGTACTGACCATCAGCAGCGGCACGTTCGATGCGGCTCAGCCAGACGCGTCACGCACTGGCGAAACGCACACCGTGGAGTGGCAGGCTCCGGCTGTGGCGATTACCCGCACGGCAACCCAGGCGCGCCAGAGCAACAGCGTCGATCTCGACAAAGCCCGTCTGGTGGTCAGCGTCGGTCGCGGTATTGGCAGCAAAGAGAACATTGCGCTGGCAGAACAGCTTTGCAAGGCGATAGGTGCGGAGTTGGCCTGTTCTCGTCCGGTGGCGGAAAACGAAAAATGGATGGAGCACGAACGCTATGTCGGTATCTCCAACCTGATGCTGAAACCTGAACTGTACCTGGCGGTGGGGATCTCCGGGCAGATTCAGCACATGGTTGGTGCTAATGCATCGCAAACCATTTTCGCCATCAATAAAGATAAAAATGCGCCGATCTTCCAGTACGCGGATTACGGCATTGTTGGTGACGCCGTGAAGATCCTTCCGGCGCTGACCGCAGCTTTAGCGCGTTGATCCACTCTGGCAGGGCTGCATTTTGGCCCTGCCGCTGACAGGGAGCTCTTATGTCCGAAGATATCTTTGACGCCATCATCGTCGGTGCTGGGCTTGCCGGTTCGGTTGCCGCACTGGTGCTCGCCCGCGAAGGGGCGCAAGTGTTAGTTATCGAGCGTGGCAATTCCGCAGGTGCCAAGAACGTCACCGGCGGGCGTCTCTATGCCCACAGCCTGGAACACATTATTCCTGGTTTCGCCGACTCCGCCCCCGTAGAACGCCTGATCACCCATGAAAAACTCGCGTTTATGACGGAAAAGTCAGCGATGACTATGGACTACTGCAATGGTGACGAAACCTCGCCATCCCTGCGTTCTTACTCCGTTTTGCGCAGTAAATTTGATGCCTGGCTGATGGAGCAGGCCGAAGAAGCGGGCGCGCAGTTAATTACCGGGATCCGCGTCGATAACCTCGTACAGCGCGATGGCAAAGTCGTCGGTGTAGAAGCCGATGGCGATGTGATTGAAGCGAAAACGGTGATCCTTGCTGATGGAGTGAACTCCATCCTTGCCGAAAAGCTGGGGATGGCAAAACGCGTTAAACCGACGGATGTGGCGGTTGGCGTGAAGGAACTGATCGAGTTACCGAAGTCGGTAATCGAAGACCGTTTTCAGTTGCAGGGTAATCAGGGCGCGGCTTGTCTGTTTGCGGGATCACCCACCGATGGCCTGATGGGCGGCGGCTTCCTTTATACCAATGAAAATACCCTGTCGCTGGGGCTGGTTTGTGGTCTGCATCATCTGCATGACGCAAAAAAATCGGTGCCGCAAATGCTGGAAGATTTCAAACAGCATCCGGCAGTGGCACCGCTGATCGCGGGCGGCAAGCTGGTGGAATATTCCGCTCACGTAGTGCCGGAAGCAGGCATCAACATGCTGCCGGAGTTGGTTGGTGACGGCGTATTGATTGCCGGTGATGCCGCCGGAATGTGTATGAATCTCGGTTTTACCATTCGCGGTATGGATCTGGCGATTGCCGCCGGGGAAGCCGCAGCAAAAACCGTGCTTTCAGCGATGAAAAGCGACGATTTCAGTAAGCAAAAACTGGCGGAATATCGTCAGCATCTTGAGAGTGGTCCGCTGCGCGATATGCGTATGTATCAGAAACTACCGGCGTTCCTTGATAACCCACGCATGTTTAGCGGCTACCCGGAGCTGGCGGTGGGTGTGGCGCGTGACCTGTTCACCATTGATGGCAGCGCGCCGGAACTGATGCGCAAGAAAATCCTCCGCCATGGCAAGAAAGTGGGCTTCATCAATCTAATCAAGGATGGCATGAAAGGAGTGACCGTTTTATGACTTCTCCCGTCAATGTGGACGTCAAACTGGGCGTCAATAAATTCAATGTCGATGAAGAGCATCCGCACATTGTTGTGAAGGCCGATGCTGATAAACAGGCGCTGGAGCTGCTGGTGAAAGCGTGCCCCGCAGGTCTGTACAAGAAGCAGGATGACGGCAGTGTGCGCTTCGATTACGCCGGATGTCTGGAGTGCGGCACCTGTCGCATTCTGGGGCTGGGGTCGGCGCTGGAACAGTGGGAATACCCGCGCGGCACCTTTGGTGTGGAGTTCCGTTACGGCTGATGTTGGTTTGATACGTAACGCCGTACTGACTCTCATTGCAAAAAAACAGGAATAACCCATGCAACCGTCCAGAAACTTTGACGATCTCAAATTCTCCTCAATTCACCGCCGCATTTTGCTGTGGGGAAGCGGTGGTCCGTTTCTGGATGGTTATGTACTGGTAATGATTGGCGTGGCGCTGGAGCAACTGACTCCGGCGCTAAAACTGGACGCTGACTGGATTGGCTTGTTGGGCGCGGGAACGCTCGCCGGGCTGTTCGTTGGCACATCGCTGTTTGGCTATATTTCCGATAAAGTCGGACGGCGAAAAATGTTCCTCATTGATATCATCGCCATCGGCGTGATATCGGTGGCGACGATGTTTGTTTCATCCCCCGTCGAACTGTTGGTGATGCGGGTACTTATCGGCATTGTCATCGGTGCAGATTATCCCATCGCCACCTCAATGATCACCGAGTTCTCCAGTACCCGTCAGCGGGCATTTTCCATCAGCTTTATCGCCGCCATGTGGTATGTCGGCGCGACCTGCGCCGATCTGGTCGGCTACTGGCTTTATGATGTGGAAGGCGGCTGGCGCTGGATGCTGGGTAGCGCGGCGATCCCCTGTTTGTTGATTTTGATTGGTCGATTCGAACTGCCTGAATCTCCCCGCTGGTTATTACGCAAAGGGCGAGTAAAAGAGTGCGAAGAGATGATGATAAAACTGTTTGGCGAACCGGTGGCTTTCGATGAAGAGCAGCCGCAGCAAACCCGTTTTCGCGATCTGTTTAATCGCCGCCATTTTCCTTTTGTTCTGTTTGTTGCCGCCATCTGGACCTGCCAGGTGATCCCAATGTTCGCCATTTACACCTTTGGCCCGCAAATCGTTGGTTTGTTGGGATTGGGTGTTGGCAAAAACGCGGCGCTGGGGAACGTGGTGATTAGCCTGTTCTTTATGCTCGGCTGTATTCCGCCGATGCTGTGGTTAAACACTGCCGGACGGCGTCCATTGTTGATTGGCAGCTTTGCCATGATGACGCTGGCGCTGGCGGTTTTGGGGCTGATCCCGGATATGGGGATCTGGCTGGTAGTGATGGCCTTTGCGGTGTATGCCTTTTTCTCTGGCGGGCCGGGTAATTTGCAGTGGCTCTATCCTAATGAACTCTTCCCGACAGATATCCGCGCCTCTGCCGTGGGCGTGATTATGTCCTTAAGTCGTATTGGCACCATTGTTTCGACCTGGGCACTGCCGATCTTTATCAATAATTACGGTATCAGTAACACGATGCTAATGGGGGCGGGTATCTCGCTGTTTGGCTTGTTGATTTCCGTAGCGTTTGCCCCGGAGACTCGAGGGATGTCACTGGCGCAGACCAGCAATATGACGATCCGCGGGCAGAGAATGGGGTAATTTGTTCAGATTTCTCTCTTTTCTGAATCAATATTATTGACTATAAGCCGCGTGAATATATGACTACACTTTGTGGGAAAACAAAGGCGTAATCACGCGGGCTACCTATGATTCTTATAATTTATGCGCATCCGTATCCGCATCATTCCCATGCGAATAAACGGATGCTTGAACAGGCAAGGACGCTGGAAGGCGTCGAAATTCGCTCTCTTTATCAACTCTATCCTGACTTCAATATCGATATTGCCGCCGAGCAGGAGGCGCTGTCTCGCGCCGATCTGATTGTCTGGCAGCACCCGATGCAGTGGTACAGCATTCCTCCGCTCCTCAAACTTTGGATCGATAAAGTTTTCTCCCACGGCTGGGCTTACGGTCATGGCGGCACGGCGCTGCATGGCAAACATTTGCTGTGGGCGGTGACGACCGGCGGCGGGGAAAGCCATTTTGAAATTGGTGCGCATCCGGGTTTTGATGTGCTGTCGCAGCCGCTACAGGCGACGGCAATCTACTGCGGGCTGAACTGGCTGCCACCGTTTGCCATGCACTGTACCTTTATTTGTGACGACGAAACCCTCGAAGGGCAGGCGCGTCGCTATAAGCAACGTCTGCTGGAATGGCAGGAGGCCCATCATGGATAGCCATACGCTGGTTCAGGCGCTGATCTACCTCGGTTCGGCGGCGCTGATTGTACCCATTGCGGTACGTCTTGGTCTGGGATCGGTACTTGGCTACCTGATCGCCGGCTGCATTATTGGCCCGTGGGGGCTGCGACTGGTGACCGATGCCGAATCTATTCTGCACTTTGCCGAGATTGGCGTGGTGCTGATGCTGTTTATTATCGGCCTCGAACTCGATCCACAAAGGCTGTGGAAGCTGCGTGCGGCAGTGTTCGGCGGTGGCGCATTGCAGATGGTGATTTGCGGCGGCCTGCTGGGGCTGTTCTGTATGTTACTTGGGCTGCGCTGGCAGGTCGCGGAATTGATCGGCATGACGCTGGCGCTCTCATCAACGGCGATTGCCATGCAGGCGATGAATGAACGCAATCTGATGGTGACGCAAATGGGCCGCAGTGCTTTTGCGGTGCTGCTGTTCCAGGATATCGCGGCGATCCCGCTGGTGGCGATGATCCCGCTACTGGCAGCGAGCAGTGCCTCGACGACGATGGGCGCATTTGCTCTCTCGGCGTTAAAAGTGGCGGGCGCGCTGGTGCTGGTGGTACTGCTGGGGCGCTATGTCACGCGTCCGGCGCTGCGTTTTGTTGCCCGCTCTGGCTTGCGGGAAGTGTTTAGTGCCGTGGCGTTATTCCTCGTGTTTGGCTTTGGTTTGCTGCTGGAAGAGGTCGGCTTGTCGATGGCGATGGGCGCGTTTCTGGCGGGCGTACTGCTGGCAAGCTCGGAATACCGTCATGCGCTGGAGAGTGATATCGAACCATTTAAAGGTTTGCTGCTGGGGCTGTTTTTCATCGGTGTTGGCATGTCGATAGACTTTGGCACGCTGCTTGAAAACCCATTGCGCATTGTCATTTTGCTGCTCGGTTTCCTCATCATCAAAATCGCCATGCTGTGGCTGATTGCCCGACCGTTGCAGGTGCCAAATAAACAGCGTCGCTGGTTTGCGGTGCTGTTAGGGCAGGGCAGTGAGTTTGCCTTTGTGGTATTTGGTGCGGCGCAAATGGCGAATGTGCTGGAGCCGGAGTGGGCGAAATCGCTGACTCTGGCGGTGGCGTTGTCGATGGCGGCAACGCCGATTCTGCTGGTGATCCTCAATCGCCTTGAGCAATCTTCTACTGAAGAAGCGCGTGAAGCCGATGAGATCGATGAAGAACAGCCGCGCGTGATTATCGCCGGATTCGGTCGTTTTGGGCAGATTACCGGACGTTTACTGCTCTCCAGCGGGGTGAAAATGGTGGTGCTCGATCACGATCCGGACCATATCGAAACGCTGCGTAAATTTGGTATGAAAGTGTTTTATGGCGATGCAACGCGGATGGATTTACTGGAATCTGCCGGAGCGGCGAAAGCGGAAGTGCTGATTAATGCTATTGATGATCCGCAAACCAACCTGCAACTGACGGAGATGGTGAAAGAACATTTCCCGCATTTGCAGATTATTGCCCGCGCCCGCGATGTCGACCACTACATTCGTTTGCATCAGGCAGGCGTTGAAAAGCCGGAGCGTGAAACCTTCGAAGGTGCGCTGAAAACCGGGCGTCTGGCACTGGAAAGTTTAGGTCTGGGGCCGTATGAAGCGCGAGAACGTGCCGATGTGTTCCGCCGCTTTAATATTCAGATGGTGGAAGAGATGGCAATGGTTGAGAACGACACCAAAGCCCGCGCAGCGGTCTATAAACGCACCAGCGCGATGTTAAGTGAGATCATTACCGAAGACCGCGAACATCTGTCATTAATTCAACGACATGGCTGGCAGGGAACCGAAGAAGGGAAACATACCGGCAACATGGCGGATGAACCGGAAACGAAACCCTCATCCTAATAAAGAGTGACGTAAATCACACTTTACAGCTAACTGTTTGTTTTTGTTTCATTGTAATGTGGCGAGTCCAGTGGGAGAGCGTGGACTCGCCAGCAGAACGTAAAATTTTACTCAACATCATCCTTGCGCCAGTCGACGACGGTTTATGCTTTACGTATAGTGGCGACAATTTTTTATATCCAGGATAAATCAATGATTAGTCTGATTGCGGCGTTAGCGGTAGATCGTGTTATCGGCATGGAAAACGCCATGCCGTGGAACCTGCCTGCCGATCTCGCCTGGTTTAAACGCAACACCTTAAATAAACCCGTGATTATGGGCCGCCATACCTGGGAATCCATCGGTCGTCCGTTGCCAGGACGCAAAAATATTATCCTCAGCAGTCAACCGGGTACGGACGATCGCGTAACGTGGGTGAAATCGGTGGATGAAGCCATCGCGGCGTGTGGTGACGTACCAGAAATCATGGTGATTGGCGGCGGTCGCGTTTATGAGCAGTTCCTGCCAAAAGCGCAGAAACTGTATCTGACGCATATCGACGCAGAAGTGGAAGGCGACACCCATTTCCCGGATTACGAGCCGGATGACTGGGAATCGGTATTCAGCGAATTCCACGATGCTGATGCGCAGAACTCTCACAGCTATTGCTTTGAGATTCTGGAGCGGCGGTAATTTTTTGCCAGGACTACAAATTGAACGATAAGACGTTTGATTTTACCAGTGAGCGCGATTTTGTGAGTCGCGCTCATTGCGTAGGTCTAAACCTTCAAGCCACTCTACAGTGGAATGAAGTAAACGAGGATGCCATCTCGGCATTAAATGAATTTGCAGAAGAAACTGGATGTTTCTCTGATGAGTACCGGAAGTTTTAAGTTTTTAAACTCTGCTATTTCTGTACAGAAGTCAGAATGTTGAGTATCTGCTAAATACTTTCTTTTTGGTCTATCGTCTGGCGATATATTTTGGATTGTTACACATCACATCGTAGCTGAATAACATCAGCAAAGTGTTTTTTGAATAATCGAATCCAGGTTTGGTCATCAAAAACATCACCGATGATGTCAGGAATTTCAATTATTCGAAGATCGTCAGGACTAGAAAGTAGCAGTTCAAGCAATTCCTTAGTGGGTAACTTCTGGGCGTAGGGAATAGTTTCTGGCGGATAAAGCTGTTTAAGTTGTTGCCAAATATCAATGAGTTGGGTCGTTTTACTTTCTGTTATCCATACATCTTCAGCCATCTTGGTTATGTTCATTATTGACTGCTGAGAGACAGAACAGAAGAAGCCGTAGTCGACAGCAACGCTGATGCAATCACATAGAAAAGCGATTCGCCTGCGATGCCAGGTCCGCTGCTCAGCAAACGGGGGGTCATCTGCTTCGTCAATCATTTCCAGAATAATTTCTCTGGTATTAAGCCCGGTGTTGATTTGTCGCACTTAGATATTTTCCGCTTAATAGGTGCGTATTTGTCTCAGGAATTTTTCATTCCCAAAGCCTTTCTCGCTGCTGCACTAACTGGGTAAATTTTTTCTGGCGGCAGGAAGGATTTCGCCTGTGTTGTTTTGCCGTTTATCAAAAGGTTATGACACTTTCGCACCAGCGGCGTCAGATCATCAATAGCAACAATCGCGTCTTCGTTAAATTGACTGATCAAGTTACGAGAAATACCAAGCTGTAATGATCGGTGCTCCAGTTTTTTACCATTTATGCTGCGTTCTGGGTCCCACTGAACATACACATTTGCTTGTGCAAATAACGTTTCCCAAATTCCTGCATGTGGATACACATGGGCTTCCGGCGTGGTTAGCACCGCTTGTTCCAGCAATGTATCAAAGAAGGTGCGTTTGATTCGGATTGCGAGAATGTGTTGTTGATCTTTTTTCAGTCCCCAGTTGCTACGCTCCATCATCCACATAAAAGAGGGTTTAATCCAGGTCATGCGGTTGAATGAAAAAGGTGCGCCAAATCGCCCGTCACGTACGGCGACGTCAGCGATTGCATCATTGTAAGCCTGATAAATCGTGATGGTGTGCTGATTGTAATCAGCACGTATTTCAAAATAGTCAGCCATTATTCCTCCCTGAATGGTAATTCGTTAAGACGCGACCGCCTCTCCCTCACCCAAATCCTTATGCCGGTTCGACGGCTGGACAAAATACTGCTTATCTTCCCAGCGCAGGCAGGTTAATGACCCACCCCAGCAGCAGCCGGTATCCAGCGCGTAAATACCTTCCGGCGTACCTTTGCCTTCCAGCGATGCCCAGTGACCAAAGGCGATGCTGTATTCTTCAGCGACAGGGCCAGGAATCGCAAACCACGGTTTCAGTGGGGCAGGGGCTTCTTCCGGCGATTCTTTGCTGTACATATCCAGTTGACCGTTTGGAAAGCAAAAACGCATACGGGTAAAGGCGTTGGTGATAAAACGCAGTCTTCCCAGCCCCCGCAATTCCGGTGACCAGTTATTTGGCATATCGCCGTACATAGCGTCGAGAAAGAAGGGATAGGAGTCACTCGATAGCACCGCTTCTACATCGCGCGCGCACTCTTTGGCGGTCTGTAGATCCCACTGCGGCGTGATCCCTGCGTGGGCCATCACCAACTTTTTCTCTTCGTCGATTTGCAGCAAAGGCTGGCGACGCAGCCAGTTAAGCAGCTCGTCGGCATCCGGCGCTTCCAGCAGCGGTGTCAGGCGATCTTTCGGTTTATTGCGGCTGATCCCGGCAAATACCGCCAGCAGATGCAGATCGTGATTGCCCAGCACCAGACGTACGCTGTCGCCTAAGGATTTCACATAGCGCAGAACATCCAGCGAACCCGGCCCGCGCGCGACCAGATCGCCCGTCAGCCAGAGGGTATCTTTCCCAGGGGTAAATTCTACTTTATGCAGCAATGCGATCAGTTCATCGTAACAACCATGAACGTCGCCAATAAGGTATGTCGCCATATTCTTTTAATGAATGAGTGTGGGAACGGCGAGTCGGAATACGGGAATGTCGATGCTGAAAGGGACGCCATTTTCATCGATCATTTCGTAGTGACCCTGCATGGTGCCCAGCGGGGTTTCAATGATTGCACCGCTGGTGTACTGGTACTCTTCGCCAGGCGCGATAAGTGGCTGGACGCCAACCACTCCTTCGCCCTGGACTTCGGTTTCACGGCCATTGCCATTGGTGATCAGCCAGTAACGCCCCAACAACTGCACTGGCGCTCGCCCCAGATTGCGTATGGTTACGGTATAAGCAAAAACGTAACGTTCATTATCAGGTGAAGATTGTGCCTCAATGTAGACGCTTTGAACCTGAATACACACTCGGGGCGAATTGATCATCGTTAACTCTCCTGCAAAGGCGCGTTCTCCGCCAGATAGTTCGCCATCTGGCAATATTGCGCGACAGAGATATTTTCCGCTCGCATCGCCGGGTCGATCCCCATTCCCGTTAACACCTCGACGCTAAACAGGTTGCCGAGGCTGTTACGAATGGTTTTACGACGCTGGTTAAAGGCTTCGGTGGTGATGCGGCTCAACACACGAACATCTTTAACCGGGTGAGGCATCGTTGCATGAGGAACCAGGCGCACGACGGCGGAATCCACTTTGGGTGGTGGTGTAAAGGCTGACGGCGGAACTTCCAGTACCGGGATCACGTTGCAATAGTATTGCGCCATGACGCTTAATCGACCATACGCTTTGCTGTTCGGTCCTGCAACTAGACGATTCACCACCTCTTTTTGCAACATAAAGTGCATGTCGGCAATGGCATCAGTATAGCTAAACAGATGGAACATCAACGGCGTGGAGATGTTATAAGGCAGGTTGCCGAAAACACGCAGCGGCTGACCCATTTTCTCGGCCAGTTCGCCAAAGTTAAAGGTCATCGCATCCTGCTGATAAATCGTCAGTTTCGGGCCTAAGAATGGATGCGTTTGCAGACGTGCCGCCAGATCGCGGTCAAGTTCGATGACCGTCAGCTGGTCCAGACGTTCGCCGACCGGCTCGGTCAATGCCGCCAGACCGGGGCCGATTTCGACCATTGCCTGGCCCTTTTGCGGGTTAATGGCAGAAACAATGCTGTCGATCACGAACTGATCGTTGAGAAAGTTTTGCCCGAAGCGTTTACGGGCTAAGTGGCCCTGGTGGACTCGATTATTCATTGGGTGTTAACAATCATTTTGATGGCGAGATTAAGCGCCGTAATAAAACTGCCGACATCGGCTTCGCCACGTCCCGCCAGTTCAAGCGCGGTGCCGTGGTCCACTGATGTGCGAATAAAGGGCAGGCCCAGCGTAATGTTCACACCGCGCCCGAAGCCCTGGTATTTTAGCACGGGAAGACCCTGATCGTGGTACATCGCCAGCACGGCGTCGGCGTTATCGAGATATTTCGGCTGAAACAGGGTATCGGCAGGCAGCGGCCCGTTGAGTTTCATCCCCTGCGCCCGCAGCTCGTCGAGCACCGGAATAATGGTGTCTATCTCTTCCGTACCCATATGACCGCCTTCGCCCGCGTGCGGATTCAGCCCGCAGACCAGAATGCGCGGTTCGGCAATACCAAATTTTGTACGCAAATCGTGATGCAAAATAGCAATCACTTCGTGCAAAAGTGCAGGGGTGATAGCATCTGCGATATCGCGCAGCGGTAAATGCGTCGTTGCCAGCGCCACGCGAAGTTCTTCGGTCGCCAGCATCATCACCACTTTTTTCGCCTGCGAACGCTCTTCGAAAAACTCGGTATGACCGGTAAACGGAATGCCTGCGTCGTTAATGACGCCTTTATGCACGGGGCCTGTGATCAGCGCAGCAAATTCACCGTTCAGACAGCCATCACACGCTCGCGCCAGCGTCTCCACCACGTAATGTCCATTTTCAATCGCTAACTGCCCCGCAGTGACAGATTCACGTAGCGCGACAGGAAGTAGCGTTAATGTGCCCGTAGTTTGCGGTTGTGCAGGGGAGTTGGGGGAATAAGGGCGGAGGGTGAGCGGCAAACCGAGCATCGCTGCCCGGTCGGTAAGGAGAGTGGCATCGGCACAAACAACCAGTTCGACCGGCCACTCACGCTGTGCAAGCTGGACAACTAAGTCCGGGCCAATCCCGGCGGGCTCGCCGGGAGTGATCACAACACGTTGGGTTTTAACCATTAGTTGCTCAGGATTTTAACGTAGGCGCTGGCACGTTGTTCCTGCATCCAGCTTGCTGCTTCTTCCGAGAACTTACGGTTCATCAGCATGCGGTATGCACGATCTTTCTGCGCAGCGTCGGTTTTATCGACATTACGGGTATCCAGCAGTTCGATTAAATGCCAGCCGAATGAAGAGTGAACCGGTGCACTCATTTGACCTTTGTTCAGGCGAGTCAGGGCGTCACGGAAGGCCGGATCGAAAATATCTGGTGTAGCCCAGCCGAGATCACCGCCCTGGTTAGCAGAGCCTGGATCCTGAGAGAACTCTTTCGCTGCGGCAGCAAAAGTCGTTTTACCACTCTTGATATCAGCAGCAATCTGTTCCAGTTTCACACGGGCCTGTTCGTCAGTCATGATCGGCGACGGTTTCAGCAGAATATGGCGAGCATGAACTTCGGTCACCGAGATATTTTTGCTTTCGCCGCGCAGGTCGTTAACTTTCAGAATATGGAAGCCAACGCCGGAACGAATCGGGCCAACAATGTCGCCTTTCTTCGCGGTGCTTAATGCCTGGGCGAAGATCCCGGGTAACTCCTGAATACGGCCCCAGCCCATCTGGCCGCCGTTCAGCGCCTGCTGGTCGGCAGAATGAGCAATCGCCAGCTTACCGAAATCAGCGCCGTTACGCGCCTGATCGACAATGGCGCGCGCCTGGCTTTCCGCTTCGTTCACCTGATCAGAGGTCGGGTTTTCCGGCAGCGGGATCAGGATGTGGCTCAGGTTCAGCTCAGTGCTGGCGTCGTTTTGGTTACCCACCTGCTGCGCCAGGGATTCGACTTCCTGCGGCAGGATGGTGATGCGACGACGCACCTCGTTGTTACGCACTTCAGAGATAATCATCTCTTTGCGGATCTGGTTACGATAGGTGTTGTAGTTCAGTCCATCGTAAGCCAGACGGCTGCGCATCTGATCCAGCGTCATGTTGTTCTGTTTCGCGATGTTAGCAATCGCCTGATCCAGCTGCTCATCGGAGATTTTCACTCCCATTTTCTGCCCCATCTGCAGGATGATTTGATCCATGATCAAACGTTCCATGATTTGGTGGCGTAGCGTCGCGTCATCAGGAAGTTGCTGCCTTGCCTGAGCAGCGTTCAGTTTTACCGACTGCATTAATCCATCAACGTCGCTTTCCAGCACGACGCCGTTATTGACGACGGCTGCGACTTTATCGACTACCTGGGGGGCAGCGAAACTGGTATTCGCGATCATGGCGATACCGAGAAGCAGCGTTTTCCAGTTCTTCATACTTTTTCCATTTCAATTAACCGCACTGCGGATTACGTGGTAAATCAACAAATCACAAAGTGTTTTGATACGGCAGAATGTTCGAACGCAGCATCTCTTGCGTACCCAGACCGTAGTTGGAGCTCAGGCCGCGAAGTTCGATGTTAAAGCCGATTGCGTTGTCATATACCGCATGTTGTTTATCGTTATCCCAACCGTTCAGCTTCCGCTCGTAACCGACGCGAATTGCATAGCAGCAGGAGCTGTATTGCACACCTAACATAGAGTCGGCTTGCTTGTTCGCATTGGTGTCGTAGTAGTAGGCCCCAACAATGGACCAACGATCGGCAATTGGCCAGCTGGCGACAGCACCTACCTGCGAAATACCATTCTTATATTGCTCAGCAGTGGAATAGTACTTAGGCAGCGTAGCCTGAATATATTCCGGGCTGGCGTAACGGTAATTCAGCTGTACCAGACGGTCTTCATCCCGACGGTATTCAATGCTGGAGTTACTGGTCGCTACGTTATCCAGACGTGTATCGTACTGAATCCCGCCACGCAATCCCCAACGCTCGGAGATACGCCAGTAAGTATCGCCTGCCCACACCAGTGAACCCGTTTTGTCGTCATTCTCCCATGTTATGTTGTCATCGCCAGTGCGAGACTCCGTGAAATAGTAGATTTGACCAACGGAAATATTAAAACGTTCAACGGCAGCATCATCATATATGCGAGATGTGACACCGGTCGTCACCTGGTTAGCGGAGGCAATACGGTCAAGACCGCCGTAAGTCCGGTCCCGGAACAGGCCAGAGTAGTCAGATTGCAGCAGAGACGAGTCGTAGTTATAGATGTCGCTCTGATCGCGATACGGCACGTACAAATACTGCGCGCGCGGTTCCAGCGTTTGGGTATAACCCGGAGCCAGCATTTCCATATCGCGTTCAAAGACCATTTTGCCGTCAACTTTGAATTGCGGCATTACGCGGTTAACGGATTCGTCCAGCTTGGTCGTGTTTCTGGAGTTATACCAGTCAAGATTGGTTTGCTGATAATGGGTTGCCAGCAACTTCGCTTCGGTATTGATGCTGCCCCAGTTATTAGAGAGCGGCAAATTGATGGTCGGTTCCAGGTGAACACGGGTTGCTTCAGGCATGTCGTCTCTGGTGTTAACAAAGTGCACTGCCTGGCCGTAAATACGCGTATCAAACGGACCAACATCATTCTGGTAGTAATTAACGTCTAACTGCGGCTCTGCCGAGTAGCTACTGGTGTTCTGTTCGCTGAAAACCTGGAACTGCTTGGTTGAAACGGTGGCATTGAAGTTTTGCACCGCATAGCCAACGCTGAATTTTTGCGTTGCGTAGCCGTCAGTACTGGAACCGTACTTGTTATCGAAATCATTGAAGTAGCTAGGATCGCTGACCTTGGTGTAGTCGACGTTGAAACGCCACACCTGATCCATGACCCCGGAGTGGTTCCAGTAGAATAACCAACGACGTGAACTGTCATCGTTCGGGTGTTCATCTTCATAGACTTTATCTGAAGGCAGATAGTCCAGTTCCATCAAGCCAGCGCCCGCTTGGGAGAGGTAGCGGAATTCGTTCTCCCACATGATGTTGCCACGACGATGCATATAATGCGGCGTGATGGTGGCATCCATATTTGGCGCGATGTTCCAGTAATATGGCAGGTAGAACTCAAAGTAGTTGGTGGTGGTGTACTTGGCGTTCGGGATCAAGAAACCAGAGCGACGTTTGTCACCCACCGGCAACTGCAAATAGGGGCTATAAAAGATCGGTACCGGACCCACCTTAAAGCGGGCGTTCCAGATCTCCGCAACTTGTTCTTCGCGGTCATGAATAATTTCGCTACCTACCACGCTCCAGGTGTCAGAACCCGGCAGACAGGAGGTAAAGCTACCGTTATCCAGAATGGTATAGCGGTTTTCGCCACGTTGTTTCATCAGGTCCGCTTTACCGCGACCCTGGCGACCCACCATCTGGTAATCACCTTCCCAGACGTTGGTATCTTTGGTGTTCAGATTCGCCCAGCCTTTCGGCCCTTTGAGGATCACCTGGTTATCGTCGTAATGGACATTACCGAGCGCATCAACGGTACGTACCGGCTCCGGTTGTCCTGGTGCCTCTTTTTGATGGAGCTGCACTTCGTCGGCCTGCAGACGGCTGTTACCCTGCATGATATCCACGCTGCCAGTAAACACGGCGTCATCCGGGTAGTCCCCTTTCGCGTGGTCAGCATTGATAGTCACGGGTAAGTCATTGGTATCGCCCTGTACCAGAGGACGGTCATAGCTTGGCACGCCCAACATGCACTGTGAGGCGAGGTCGGCTGCCAGTCCCTGTTGACTATAAAGGGCGGTGGCAATCATGGTGGCCAGGAGAGTGGGGATACGTTTTTTCATACGTTGATTTTATTGTTCCATCATCGGTAACGTTGCGCGTGACAAACGGTCAGAGACTAACGTACTCGTCATCTCTACGCTAGTGTTAATCCTGTCCGAATAGCGTCAGTGGTGTTAGGCACGGCATTGAATGACAGGTATGATAATGCAAATTATAGGCGATGTCCCACAATTGACCGCAGCCGGAAAACGGTAAAAGCACCTTTATATTGTGGGAGATAGCCCTGATATCCGTGTGTCGATTTGGGGAATATATGCAGTATTGGGGAAAAATCATTGGCGTGGCCGTGGCCTTACTGATGGGCGGCGGCTTTTGGGGCGTAGTGTTAGGCCTGTTAATTGGCCATATGTTTGATAAAGCCCGTAGCCGTAAAATGGCGTGGTTCGCCAACCAGCGTGAGCGTCAGGCGCTGTTTTTTGCCACCACTTTTGAAGTGATGGGGCATTTAACCAAATCCAAAGGTCGCGTCACGGAGGCTGATATTCATATCGCCAGCCAGTTGATGGACCGAATGAATCTTCATGGCGCTTCCCGTACTGCGGCGCAAAATGCGTTCCGGGTGGGAAAATCAGACAATTACCCGCTGCGCGAAAAGATGCGCCAGTTTCGCAGTGTCTGCTTTGGTCGTTTTGACTTAATTCGTATGTTTCTGGAGATCCAGATTCAGGCGGCGTTTGCTGATGGTTCACTGCACCCGAATGAACGGGCGGTGCTGTATGTTATTGCTGAAGAATTAGGGATCTCCCGCGCCCAGTTTGACCAGTTTTTGCGCATGATGCAGGGCGGTGCACAGTTTGGCGGCGGTTATCAGCAGCAATCTGGCGGTGGTAACTGGCAGCAAGCGCAGCGTGGCCCGACGCTGGAAGATGCCTGTAATGTGCTGGGCGTGAAGCCGACGGATGATGCGACCACCATCAAACGTGCCTACCGTAAGCTGATGAGTGAACACCATCCCGATAAGCTGGTGGCGAAAGGTTTGCCGCCTGAGATGATGGAGATGGCGAAGCAGAAAGCGCAGGAAATTCAGCAGGCATATGAGCTGATAAAGCAGCAGAAAGGGTTTAAATAAGTTTTAAACTGTAGGCCTGATAAGACGCGGCCCGCGTCGCATCAGGCAATCGGCGCACAATTGCCGGATGCGGCGTGAACGCCTTATCCGCCTACCGAACTGCGCCAGCGTGACGATTAAAAATCCGCTGGCGCTTTAAACGTCATACTATTGCCATACGCCGGATGGGTAATCGTCAACATCTCTGCATGTAGCAACAAACGCGGTGCCATCGCTCTCGCTTCTGGTGATGCATAAAAACGATCGCCGAGAATCGGATGCCCCAGCGCCAGCATATGCACACGCAATTGATGCGAACGCCCGGTAATCGGTTTTAACACCACTCTTGCCGTGTTATCCGCCGCATACTCCACCACTTCATATTCCGTCTGCGCAGGTTTACCCGTTTCGTAACAGACTTTCTGTTTCGGGCGGTTTGGCCAGTCGCAAATCAGCGGCAGATCCACCAGACCTTCTGCGGGGGATGGATGCCCCCAGACGCGGGCCACATACTGCTTTTTCGGCTCGCGCTCGCGGAACTGGCGTTTTAACTCCCGCTCCGCGGCTTTGGTCAGCGCCACTACAATCACGCCGCTGGTAGCCATATCCAGACGATGCACCGATTCTGCCTGCGGATAATCACGCTGAATGCGCGTCATCACGCTGTCTTTGTGCTCTTCCAGACGACCCGGCACCGACAACAAACCGCTCGGCTTGTTGACCACCATAATATGGTCATCCTGATACAGGATAACCAACCAGGGTTCCTGCGGTGGATTGTAGTTTTCCATCCCCATTTTCGGCTCCGTTACTGATGCGTTACAACGATCAAACGCAGGGCATCCAGACGCCAACCTGCCTGATCCAGGCTTTCCATTACCTGCTGACGGTTGCTCTCAATGGCGGTCAGTTCGTCGTCACGAATGTTCGGGTTCACTGCGCGCAGCGCTTCCAGACGAGACAGCTCGGCAGACAGTTTTTCGTCGGCTTCGTTACGTGCGGCATCAATCAATGCACGGGCAGATTTCTCGATCTGCGCTTCACCCAGCTGAAGGATAGCGTGAACATCCTGCTGCACGGCGTTAACCAGTTTGCTGCCGGTGTGACGGTTAACCGCGTTAAGCTGGCGGTTAAAGGTTTCAAACTCCACCTGGGCCGCCAGGTTGTTGCCGTTTTTATCCAGCAGCATACGTACCGGCGTCGGTGGCAGGAAGCGGTTGAGCTGCAACTGCTTCGGCGCCTGGGCTTCGACCACGTAAATCAGTTCCACCAACAGCGTACCTACCGGCAACGCTTTGTTTTTTAACAGTGAAATCGTGCTGCTACCGGTATCGCCAGAAAGGATCAGATCCAGACCGTTGCGGATCAGCGGATGTTCCCAGGTAATAAACTGAGCATCTTCACGCGCCAGCGCCACTTCACGATCAAAGGTGATGGTGATGCCATCTTCCGACAGGCCAGGGAAGTCCGGCACCAGCATATGATCGGACGGCGTCAGCACGATCATGTTGTCGCCGCGATCGTCCTGATTGATACCGATAATATCGAACAGGTTCATGGCGAAGGCGATCAGGTTGGTATCGTCATCCTGCTCTTCAATGCTTTCTGCCAGTGCCTGGGCTTTTTCGCCACCGTTGGAGTGGATTTCCAGCAGGCGATCACGCCCCTGTTCCAGTTGTGCTTTCAGCGCTTCATGTTGCTCGCGGCAGTTTTTGATCAGATCGTCAAAGCCTTCGGTTTGATCCGGTGAAGCCAGATAGTTAATCAGATCGTTGTAGACGCTATCGTAAATAGTGCGTCCGGTCGGGCAGGTGTGCTCGAATGCATCCAGACCTTCGTGATACCAGCGCACCAGCACCGACTGAGCAGTTTTTTCCAGATAAGGCACATGGATCTGAATATCGTGCGCCTGACCGATACGATCCAGACGACCAATACGCTGCTCCAGCAGATCCGGGTTGAATGGCAGGTCAAACATTACCATGTGGCTGGCGAACTGGAAGTTACGTCCTTCAGAACCGATTTCTGAGCACAGCAGTACCTGTGCGCCGGTGTCTTCTTCGGCAAACCAGGCGGCAGCGCGGTCACGTTCGATAATCGACATACCTTCGTGGAACACCGCAGCGCGAATACCTTCACGTTCGCGCAGTACCTGCTCCAGTTGCAGCGCAGTGGCAGCTTTGGCGCAGATCACCAGCACTTTCTGAGAGCGATGGCTGGTCAGGTAGCCCATCAGCCACTCAACGCGCGGATCGAAGTTCCACCAGGTGGCGTTATCACCTTCAAATTCCTGATAAATACGCTCCGGGTAGAGCATATCGCGAGCACGATCTTCCGCACTTTTACGTGCGCCCATAATGCCGGAGACTTTAATAGCCGTCTGATACTGCGTCGGTAGCGGCAGCTTAATGGTGTGCAGCTCGCGTTTCGGGAATCCTTTCACACCGTTACGGGTGTTACGGAACAGCACGCGGCTGGTGCCGTGGCGATCCATCAGCATCGAAACCAGTTCCTGACGGGCGCTCTGGGCATCTTCGCTGTCGCTGTTTGCTGCTTGCAACAGCGGCTCGATATCCTGCTCGCCGATCATCTCGCCAAGCATGTTCAGTTCGTCATTGCTCAGTTTGTTACCTGCCAGCAGCATGGCAACGGCGTCCGCAACCGGACGATAATTTTTCTGCTCTTCAACGAACTGCGCAAAATCGTGGAAACGGTTCGGGTCCAGCAGACGCAGACGGGCGAAGTGGCTTTCCATCCCCAGCTGTTCCGGGGTCGCGGTCAGCAGCAGAACGCCCGGCACGTGCTCTGCCAGTTGTTCAATGGCCTGATATTCACGGCTTGGCGCATCTTCGCTCCACACCAGGTGATGCGCTTCATCGACCACCAGCAGGTCCCATTCGGCTTCACAGAGATGTTCCAGGCGCTGTTTGCTACGACGGGCAAAATCCAGCGAGCAAATCACCAGCTGTTCGGTGTCAAACGGGTTGTAAGCATCGTGCTGAGCTTCGGCATAACGCTCATCATCAAATAGCGCAAAGCGCAGGTTGAAACGGCGCAGCATTTCTACCAGCCACTGATGCTGTAAGGTTTCCGGGACGATAATTAGCACACGTTCAGCAGCGCCAGAGAGCAGTTGCTGATGCAGGATCATCCCGGCTTCAATGGTTTTCCCTAAACCCACTTCGTCAGCCAGCAGGACGCGCGGCGCGTGGCGGCGACCAACATCATGAGCGATGTTGAGCTGATGCGGAATCAGGCTGGTACGCTGACCGCGCAGGCCGCTGTACGGCATACGGAACTGTTCGCTGGAATACTTACGCGCGCGATAACGCAGCGCAAAGCGGTCCATACGGTCAATCTGCCCGGCAAACAGACGGTCCTGCGGTTTGCTGAACACCAGTTTGCTATCAAGGAAAACTTCACGCAGGGCTACGCCGGACTCTTCAGTATCCAGGCGAGTACCGATATAGGTCAGCAAGCCATTTTCTTCTTTTACTTCTTCGACTTGCATCTGCCAGCCGTCATGGCTGGTAATAGTATCACCAGGGTTGAACATCACGCGGGTCACGGGGGAATCACTGCGTGCGTACAGACGGTTTTCACCAGTAGATGGGAAAAGTAAAGTGACAGTTCGCGCATCCACCGCGACAACGGTTCCAAGTCCCAATTCGCTTTCTGTATCGCTGATCCAGCGTTGACCAAGTGTAAAAGGCATATGTGTTCGGCTCTATATCTTTAATTGCAGGCAATAACCACCCGCTACCGTGCTTATGAGGTAGTGGTGTTATTCAGGTCCAGGAATGGAAAGGGCGCTATGGTACTGGATGGCAAAGCATTCGTCACGCATCAAAATGGTATCTGGCGAACTCTTTTTTTTGCTCAAAATAGCCCAAGTTGCCCGGTCATAAGTGTAGCAAAATTATCCTCAATAAAAGGGAGTATTCCCTCCGCCACGGGTTGTAGCTGGCGGGTCAGATAGTGTTCGTAATCCAGTGGTGAACGTTGGTAGTCCAGCGGCTCCGGGCCGTTGGTGGTCCATACGTACTTAATGGTGCCGCGATTCTGATATTGCAAGGGGCGACCGCGCTTTTGGTTTTCTTCATCGGCAAGGCGAGCGGCGCGTACATGAGGCGGCACATTACGCTGATACTCGCTCAGCGGACGGCGAAGGCGTTTACGGTAAACCAGTCGCGCATCCAGTTCACCCGCCATCAGTTTGTCGATGGTTTGGCGGACGTACTCCTGATATGGCTCGTTGCGGAAGATACGCAGGTACAGCTCCTGCTGAAACTGCTGGGCCAGCGGCGTCCAGTCGGTGCGCACGGTTTCCAGTCCTTTAAACACCATCCGCTGCTTGTCGCCCTCCTGAATCAGCCCGGCGTAGCGCTTTTTACTGCCGGTATCAGCTCCGCGAATGGTTGGCATAAGAAAACGGCAGAAATGAGTTTCATACTCCAGTTCTAATGCGCTGGTCAGCCGTTGTTTTTGCAGCGTTTCCGCCCACCAGGCGTTAACGTGCTGCACCAGTGCACGACCGATTTTCGCCGCCTCTTCTTCCGAATGTGCACCTTTTAGCCAGACAAAAGTCGAGTCGGTATCTCCGTAGATAACGTCGTAGCCCTGCGTTTCAATCAATGCTTTGGTTTGCCGCATGATCTGATGACCACGCATGGTGATCGACGATGCCAGGCGCGGATCGAAGAAGCGGCAGGCGGTGGTGCCGAGCACGCCATAAAAGGCATTCATAATGATCTTCAGCGCCTGCGAAAGCGGCTTATTACCCTGACGTTTGGCTTCATCGCGCCCGTGCCAGATGTTAGTCACAATCTCCGGCAGGCAATGTTTCTCCCGTGAGAACCAGGCATCGAGAAAACCTTCGGTACTGTGCTCTGGATCAGGTTGCGCCATGCCTTCAACCAGCCCGACGGGATCAATCAGAAAGGTGCGGATGATCGACGGGTACAGGCTTTTATAGTCCAGCACCAGCACTGAATCATAAAGCCCTGGCCGTGAATCCATCACGTAGCCGCCAGGGCTGGCGTGCGGTGGCACTTCGCCGAGATTAGGCGCGACATAACCAGCGCGATGCATTCGCGGAAAATAGAGATGACCAAACGCTGCCACCGAACCGCCGTGCCGATCCACCGGCAGGCCGTTCACCGTTGCTCGTTCGAGTAAAAATGGCATGATTTCAGTTTTGTGGAAGATCTGCGTCACCAGCTCGCAATCTTTCAGGTTATAAGTTGCCAGCGCAGGTTTATCTTCGGCGAAACGGCGGTCAATTTCGTCCATTCGATCCCACGGGTTATCGATAGATTTTCCTTCGCCTAATAGCTCCTGAGCGACAGTTTCCAGCGAGAATGAAGAGAAATTCCAGAACGCGGATTTCAGCGCCTCGATACCGTCGATAATTAGCCGACCTTTAGCCTGGGCAAAAAAGACGCCGTTTTTAAAGCCGTGCTCGCGCCACTCCAGCTCGCTATTATCGCGCCCAAGACGCAGCGGAAGACGGTAACGCTCGGCATGTTTTTGCAGCATTCGCAGATCGAACTGCACCACGTTCCAACCGATGATCACATCAGGATCGTAGTTGGCAAACCAGGCGTTGAGTTTTTCCAGCAACTGCGGGCGGCTGGCGACGTATTCCAGTTCGAAATCAAGCGAGGAGGCGTCGCCATTCTCCGGCCCCAGCATATAAACGATGCGCTGCCCGCAGCCTTCCAGGCCGATGCAGTACAGCTCACCGTGGCGGGTGGTTTCAATATCTATAGAAACCCACTTGAGCGGCGGACGATAGTCGGGATGCGGTTTCAGACGGGCATTAACGATAGTGCCATTGTGCATATCACCCTCGACCCACACCGGTGAGGTGATAAACCGCTCCATCAGATAGCGTTCTGGCGGGCGCACATCGGCCTCGTAGACGGTAACGCCACCTTCACGCAGGCGCTTTTCGTAATTCATCAATTGGCGATGGGCGCGACAGTAAAGGCCATACACCGGCTGGCGGTGAAAATCCTTTAACGCCAGCGGTGTCAGGCGAAAGCCTTGTTCACCCTGCAAAATATGCTGAGCGCGGGGAACCTGATCGGCGGGAATAAACGCCACGGACTCTTGCGGTGCAAGCGTAACCTGCAACGGCCCGTTGTCCGTCGCCAGCCAGAAGGAGACTTCTGTCCCTTGCGGGGTGTCCCGCCAGTGTCGGGTTAAGATAAAACCTGCCTGCGCCACGCTGAAAATCCATCAAAAAACCAGGCTTGAGTATAGCCTGGTTTCGTTTGATTGGCTGTGGTTTTATACAGTCATTACTGCCCGTAATATGCCTTCGCGCCATGCTTACGCAGATAGTGTTTATCCAGCAGCGTTTGCTGCATATCCGGTAACTGCGGCGCTAACTGACGGCAGAATATCCCCATATAAGCGACCTCTTCCAGCACGATGGCGTTATGCACCGCATCTTCGGCATTTTTGCCCCATGCAAACGGGCCGTGGGAATGGACCAGAACGCCGGGCATTTGCGCTGCATCGATACCCTGTTTTTCAAAGGTTTCTACGATGACGTTACCGGTTTCCCACTCATATTCGCCGTTGATTTCTGCGTCGGTCATTTTGCGGGTGCAGGGAATGGTGCCGTAGAAATAGTCGGCGTGGGTGGTGCCGGTTGCTGGAATCGACTGACCCGCCTGCGCCCAGATGGTGGCGTGGCGCGAGTGCGTATGCACAATGCCGCCAATGGAGGGGAATGCCTGATAGAGCAGCCGGTGAGTTGGCGTGTCGGAGGAGGGCTTTTTCGTACCTTCAACCACTTCACCGGTTTCGATGCTAACCACGACCATATCGTCAGCGGTCATGACGCTGTAATCGACGCCGGAAGGTTTGATCACAAAGACGCCGCGCTCGCGATCAACGGCGCTGACGTTGCCCCATGTGAGCGTGACCAGGTTGTGTTTTGGCAGCGCCAGGTTGGCTTCTAATACCTGGCGTTTGAGATCTTCTAACATGTTGACTCCTTCGTGCCGGATGCGCTTTGCTTATCCGGCCTACAAAATCGCAGCGTGTAGGCCTGATAAGACGCGCCAGCGTCGCATCAGGCGTTGAATGCCGGATGCGCTTTGCTTATCCGGCCTACAAAATCGCAGCGTGTAGGCCAGATAAGACGCGTCAGCGTCGCATCAGGCGTTACATACCGGATGCGGCTACTTAGCGACGAAACCCGTAATACACTTCGTTCCAGCGCAGCGCGTCTTTAAACGCTGGCAGGCGTGTGTCGTTATCAATCACCGTGATTTCAATGTCGTGCATCTCGGCGAATTGGCGCATATCGTTGAGGTTCAGTGCATGGCTGAAGACGGTATGGTGCGCGCCACCAGCGAGGATCCACGCTTCGGAAGCAGTTGGCAGATCCGGTTGCGCTTTCCACAGCGCATTCGCCACCGGCAGTTTCGGCAGGGAGTGCGGTGTTTTCACCGTGTCGATGCAGTTAACCAGTAGACGGTAACGATCGCCGAGATCAATCAAGCTGGCGACAATCGCTGGGCCGGTTTGGGTATTGAAGATCAGGCGGGCAGGATCGTCCTTACCACCAATACCGAGATGCTGAACGTCGAGGATCGGTTTCTCTTCTGCGGCGATCGACGGGCAGACTTCCAGCATATGGGAGCCGAGCACCAGGTCATTACCTTTCTCGAAGTGATAGGTGTAGTCCTCCATAAAGGAGGTGCCGCCCTGCAGACCGGTTGACATCACCTTCATGATGCGAAGCAGGGCGGCAGTTTTCCAGTCGCCTTCGCCCGCAAAGCCGTAACCCTGCTGCATCAGACGCTGTACGGCCAGACCAGGAAGCTGTTTCAGACCGTGCAAATCTTCAAAGGTGGTGGTGAACGCGTGGAAGCCACCTTGTTCCAGGAAACGCTTCATCCCCAGCTCAATACGCGCCGCTTCCAGCACGTTCTGTCGTTTTTTGCCGTGGATTTGTGTGGCAGGCGTCATGGTGTAGCAGCTTTCGTACTCATCGACCAGCGCGTTAACATCGCCGTCGCTGATGGAGTTCACCACCTGCACCAGATCGCCAACCGCCCAGGTATTGACGGAGAAACCGAACTTGATCTGTGCGGCAACTTTATCGCCATCGGTGACCGCCACTTCACGCATGTTATCGCCAAATCGGCAGACTTTCAGATGACGGGTATCCTGTTTAGAGACCGCCTGACGCATCCAGGAGCCGATACGCTCATGGGCTTGTTTATCCTGCCAGTGACCGGTAACCACGGCATGTTGCTGACGCATACGCGCGCCAATGAAGCCGAACTCGCGACCGCCATGTGCAGTCTGGTTCAGGTTCATAAAGTCCATATCGATACTGTCCCACGGCAGCGCCGCGTTGAACTGGGTGTGGAATTGCAGCAACGGTTTGTTGAGCATGGTCAGGCCGTTGATCCACATTTTGGCCGGGGAGAAGGTGTGCAGCCACACCACCAGACCAGCGCAACGATCGTCGTAATTCGCGTCGCGGCAAATAGCGGTGATTTCATCCGGCGTGGTGCCCAGCGGTTTCAACACCAGTTTGCAGGGCAGTTTCGCTTCCGTATTCAGCGCATTAACGACGTGCTCGGCATGTTGGGTGACCTGACGCAGGGTTTCCGGGCCATACAGATGCTGGCTGCCAATGACAAACCACACTTCATAATTATCAAAAATCGTCATTATCGTGTCCTTATAGAGTCGCAACGGCCTGGGCAGCCTGTGCCGGGGCGGAAGTTGGAAGATAGTGTTGTTCGGCGCTCATCGCCCATTGCTGATAGCGGCGATAAAGCTGTTCAAAGCGTTGTGCCTGCTCGCTGCACGGTTGCAGGGTTTTCTCTACCGCACTGGCCATTTTTTGCTGAGCTGATGGGATGTCTGCGTGCACTTTCGCGGCGACGGCAGCAAAAATCGCCGCACCGAGCGCACAGCACTGGTCAGAGGCAACAATTTGCAGCGGGCGATTCAGCACGTCGCAGCAGGCCTGCATAATGACCTGGTTTTTCCGCGCGATGCCGCCCAGTGCCATCACGTTATTAACGGCGATCCCCTGATCGGTAAAGCACTCCATGATTGCGCGTGCGCCAAAGGCGGTGGCAGCAATCAAACCGCCGAACAGCAGCGGAGCGTCGGTAGCGAGGTTAAGATCGGTAATCACCCCTTTCAGGCGTTGGTTAGCGTTCGGTGTGCGGCGGCCGTTAAACCAGTCGAGCACCACCGGCAGGTGATCCAGAGACGGATTTTTGGCCCATGCTTCGGTCAGCGCCGGAAGCAGTTGTTTCTGGCTGGCGTTGATTTGCGTTTTCAGTTCCGGATGCTGGGCGGCAAGCTGTTCCAGCGGCCAGCCGAGTACGCGACCAAACCAGGCGTAGATATCACCAAACGCCGATTGGCCTGCTTCCAGACCGATAAATCCAGGCACCACGCTGCCATCAACCTGACCGCAAATACCTTTAACTGCCCGCTCGCCAACGCTCTGTTTGTCGGCAATCAGAATGTCGCAGGTGGAAGTACCGATAACTTTTACCAGTGCGTTAGGCTGTGCGCCTGCGCCAACTGCGCCCATATGGCAGTCAAACGCGCCGCCGGAAATCACCACGCTTTCAGGCAGGCCGAGACGCTGCGCCCATTCCGGGCATAAGGTGCCCACCGGAATATCGGCAGTCCAAGTGTCAGTGAACAGCGGGGAAGGCAAATGGCGATTGAGGATCGGGTCCAGCTCATCAAAGAAACTGGCTGGCGGCAGGCCGCCCCAGCTTTCGTGCCACAGAGATTTATGCCCGGCGCTGCAACGTCCGCGACGAATATCCTGCGGGCGGGTGGTACCGGAAAGCAGAGCTGGCACCCAGTCGCACAGCTCAATCCACGATGCGGCAGATTGCGCCACGGCGCTGTCCTGGCGAGTCACATGCAGGATTTTTGCCCAGAACCATTCGCTGGAATAAATACCACCAATGTAGCGGGAGTAGTCAACGTTGCCCGGCGCGTGGCACAAACGGGTAATCTCTTCCGCTTCTTCAACCGCAGTGTGGTCTTTCCACAATACGAACATCGCGTTCGGGTTTTCGGCAAACTCCGGGCGCAGCGCCAGCACGTTTCCGTCGGCATCAATCGGTGCGGGCGTCGAGCCGGTACTGTCAACGCCAATCCCGACCACAGCTGCGCGCTGTTCGACGCTAAGCTCTGCAAGCACGGTTTTCAGTGCCGCTTCCATTGACTCAATGTAGTCACGCGGATGATGACGGAACTGGTTATTCGGGGCATCACAAAATTGCCCTTTCTGCCAACGGGGATACCACTCTACGCTGGTGGCGATCTCTTCACCGGTAGCGCAGTCCACCGCCAAAGCTCGCACAGAATCACTGCCAAAATCGAGGCCAATTGCAATCGCCATCGTTTCACTCCATCCAAAAAAACGGGTATGGAGAAACAGTAGAGAGTTGCGATAAAAAGCGTCAGGTAGGATCCGCTAATCTTATGGATAAAAATGCTATGGCATAGCAAAGTGTGACGCCGTGCAAATAATCAATGTGGACTTTTCTGCCGTGATTATAGACACTTTTGTTACGCGTTTTTGTCATGGCTTTGGTCCCGCTTTGTTACAGAATGCTTTTAATAAGCGGGGTTACCGGTTGGGTTAGCGAGAAGAGCCAGTAAAAGACGCAGTGACGGCAATGTCTGATGCAATATGGACAATTGGTTTCTTCTCTGAATGGTGGGAGTATGAAAAGTATGGCTGAAGCGCAAAATGATCCCCTGCTGCCGGGATACTCGTTTAACGCCCATCTGGTGGCGGGTTTAACGCCGATTGAGGCCAACGGTTATCTCGATTTTTTTATCGACCGACCGCTGGGAATGAAAGGTTATATTCTCAATCTCACCATTCGCGGTCAGGGGGTGGTGAAAAATCAGGGACGAGAATTTGTCTGCCGACCGGGTGATATTTTGCTGTTCCCGCCAGGAGAGATTCATCACTACGGTCGTCATCCGGAGGCTCGCGAATGGTATCACCAGTGGGTTTACTTTCGTCCGCGCGCCTACTGGCATGAATGGCTTAACTGGCCGTCAATATTTGCCAATACGGGTTTCTTTCGCCCGGATGAAGCGCACCAGCCGCATTTCAGCGACCTGTTTGGGCAAATCATTAACGCCGGGCAAGGGGAAGGGCGCTATTCGGAGCTGCTGGCGATAAATCTGCTTGAGCAATTGTTACTGCGGCGCATGGAAGCGATTAACGAGTCGCTCCATCCACCGATGGATAATCGGGTACGCGAGGCTTGTCAGTACATCAGCGATCACCTGGCAGACAGCAATTTTGATATCGCCAGCGTCGCACAGCATGTTTGCTTGTCGCCGTCGCGTCTGTCACATCTTTTCCGCCAGCAGTTAGGGATTAGCGTCTTAAGCTGGCGCGAGGACCAACGCATTAGTCAGGCGAAGCTGCTTTTGAGCACTACCCGGATGCCTATCGCCACCGTCGGTCGCAATGTTGGTTTTGACGATCAACTCTATTTCTCGCGAGTATTTAAAAAATGCACCGGGGCCAGCCCGAGCGAGTTTCGTGCCGGTTGTGAAGAAAAAGTGAATGATGTAGCCGTCAAGTTGTCATAATTGGTAACGAATCAGACAATTGACGGCTTGACGGAGTAGCATAGGGTTTGCAGAATCCCTGCTTCGTCCATTTGACAGGCACATTATGCAAGCATTGCTGGAACACTTTATTACCCAATCCACCGTGTATTCATTGATGGCGGTGGTGTTGGTGGCCTTTCTGGAGTCGCTGGCGCTGGTCGGTTTGATTCTACCCGGTACGGTGCTGATGGCGGGGCTGGGAGCGCTGATTGGCAGCGGCGAGTTAAGTTTCTGGCACGCCTGGCTGGCAGGGATTATTGGCTGCTTGATGGGCGACTGGATTTCTTTCTGGCTGGGTTGGCGTTTTAAAAAGCCGTTGCATCGCTGGTCATTTCTGAAGAAAAACAAAGCACTACTTGATAAAACTGAACATGCGTTGCATCAACACAGCATGTTCACCATTCTGGTCGGTCGTTTTGTTGGCCCGACGCGTCCGCTGGTGCCAATGGTGGCGGGAATGCTGGATCTGCCGGTGGCTAAATTTATTACGCCGAATATTATCGGCTGCCTGCTGTGGCCGCCGTTTTACTTCCTGCCAGGGATTCTGGCGGGCGCGGCGATCGATATTCCTGCCGGAATGCAGAGCGGTGAGTTTAAATGGTTGCTGCTGGCAACAGCGGTGTTTTTGTGGGTTGGTGGCTGGCTGTGCTGGCGGTTATGGCGCAGCGGTAAAGCGACTGACCGTTTGAGTCATTATTTGTCCCGCGGTCGTTTGTTGTGGCTGACGCCGTTGATTTCTGCCATCGGCGTGGTGGCGCTGGTGGTGTTAATTCGCCACCCGTTGATGCCGGTGTATATCGATATTTTGCGTAAAGTGGTTGGGGTTTAGGAGATAGTCTTGTGCGGGTTGCCTGATGCGACGCTTGCCGCGTCTTATCAGGCCTACAAAACGCACTACCCGTAGGTCGGATAAGGCGTTCACGCCGCATCCGACAGTGCATACTAACCCGTAATCCCCAATAGTGCCGAAGCACTCGCCTTACCGCTCAACAACTCATTGGTCATACCCTGCCAGGCGATGCGCCCGTCGGCGACTACTACCGAGCGCGTGGCGATCCGCGCCGCATCTTCCACGCTGTGCGACACCATCAATAGCGTCATTTTTTGCTGCTGGCAGCTCGTGCTCACCAGCGTCAACATCTCCTGACGTAACGCCGGATCGAGCGCAGAGAACGGTTCATCGAGCAATAAAATCGGCTGTTCGCGTACCAGACAACGCGCTAACGCCACTCGCTGTCGCTGACCGCCGGAAAGCTCGCCCGGTAACCGCGCCATTAAATTATCAATCCCCATCTGGCGGGCGATAGCGTGCATTTTCCCCTGCTGTACCGCGTTCAGTTTCAATCCCGGATTTAGCCCCAGCCCGATGTTCTGTGCGACCGTCAGGTGGCTGAACAGGTTGTTCTCCTGAAACAGCATCGACACCGGACGGCGTGACGGCGGCATAGTTGTGTGATCTACGCCATCGATAGTCAGCGAACCGCTGGCTGGCGTCAGAAAACCGGCGATCAAATTCAGCAGGGTACTTTTACCCGCGCCGCTTGGCCCGAGGATCGCCACCTGCTCGCCGCGTTCCACCGTTAAGCTAAAACGCATCGGCAAATGGTGGTAAAGCCAGGTGATATCAGTCAGTTTTAACATTTCGCCCCGGTAGTTTTTCAATCACGGTAAACAGCAGAAAACAGAGCAGCAGCAGAATTAACGCGGTGACCGCACCGTCCTGGCTGCGATAGGAGCCAATTTGCTGGTAGAGATAAAACGGCAGGGTGCGGAAATCATCGTTACCGAACAACGCCACCACGCCAAAATCACCAATCGACAGCACGCATGCAAAGGCCAGCGCCTGCGCCAGTGGACGTTTCAGGGCGCGCAGCTCCACCACTTTTAAGCGTGACCAGCCTTCAATCCCCAGCGACTGACATAACATGCTGTAGCGGGCGGTGATATCGCGCATCGGGTTTTCCAGCACTTTCAGCGCATAAGGGATCGCCATTAACGCATTGGTGAAAATCACAATGCCGTCAGCAGATTGTGGCAGGCCGATAGTGTTGTTGAGCAGTAAAAAGAAGCCGGTAGCCAGCACAATCCCCGGCATGGCGAGGATCAACATGCCGCTCATCTCCAGCACCTGACCCGCCAGCATTTTCTGCCGCGCCCGCAGTTCGCGACTGCTCCATAGCAGCATCATGGTCAGCACTACGCACAATACACCTGCCGCCAGCGCAATACGCAACGAGGTCCACAGCGCCTGCCACAGCACCGGTTGTGCCAGCACTTCCGGCAACTGGCGATTTACCCCATCGACGATCACCGCCAGTAACGGTGGCAGCAACAGCAGCAGCGCCAGCACAATTAACACCGTGTCGCAAATGCGGCTATGCAGACGATCGTCCGGGTCGCGCCAGCCTTGCAGCAGCGTGGTGCCGGGCGCAATGGCCTTACTCAATCGCTGACTCAACAGCACCAGCCCGAGGCAGCACACCATCTGGAGCAGCGCCAGCATTGCCGCGCGGGCAGGATCGTAGTCGTAACTCAGCGCCTGATAGATTGCCAGCTCGATAGTGGTCGCCTGCGGACCGCCCCCCAGCGATAGCACGGTGGCGAAGCTGGCGAAACAGAGCATAAAGATAAGCGCAGCAACCGGCGGGATTTGTCGCCGTAACCACGGCCATTCGACGAAGCGGAAAAAATGCCAGCTACGCATCCCAAGCTGGGCGGCAAGTTGACGCTGTTCGCCGGGGATGTTTTCCAGTGCCTGGAGTAATAAGCGGCTCGCCATCGGCAGATTAAAAAACACATGGGCCAGCAAAATACCTTGCAGGCCGTAGGGCGAAAAGGTCCACTCCAGACCGAGCGATTGGCAGAGTGTTGCCAGCCAGCCCTGGCGACCATAGACGCTAAGAATGCCGAAAACAGCGACCAACACCGGGAGGATCAAGGTCATTGCACACAGACGCAACAGCGCCAGCCGACCCGGAAAGCGCCTGCGATAGAGCGCGCGGGCGAGGAATATCGCGGGTATGACAGAGAGCAGTGCCGAGAGAAACGCCTGCCAGAAGGAGAAGCGCACCACATGCCACAGATAGCTGTCCTGCCAGACTGCCACCCAGTCATCCTGCGGCGCGTTCCACCACAGGGCGAGAAACGCCGCCAGCGCAACCGCTACCACCAGCGTGGTGGCGCTTACACCTGGAATTAACCAGCCGGGAATTAACGGCTGACGGCGCGTTGCCATTCGCTAATCCATGCCTGACGTTGTGCCGCCACTTCGGCTGGCGTGAACTCCAACGTGGTTGCGGGTTTGGTCAATTTTTCAAAACCGGCAGGCAGCGTGACGTTTGCCACCGGATACATCCAGTTGCCGGTTGGGATCGCATTCTGGAAAGCCGGAGAAACCATAAACTGGAGGAATTTTTGCGCCAGCTCCGGCTGCTTGCTGGCAGCGGTGCGGGCGGCGACTTCCACTTGCAGATAGTGACCTTCGCTGAAGTTCGCGGCGGCGTAGTTATCTTTCTTCTCTTCGAGAATGTGATAAGCCGGAGAGGTGGTGTAACTCAGTACCAGATCGCTTTCACCTTTTAAAAACAGGCCGTAGGCTTCGCTCCAGCCTTTGGTGACCGTGACCGTTTTCTTCGCCAGTTTCTGCCAGGCTTGTGGGGCGTCATCGCCATAGACTTTTTGCATCCATAGCAACAGACCCAGCCCCGGTGTACTGGTGCGCGGATCCTGATAAATCACCCGCCAGTTTTGATCGCTCTCAACCAGTTCTTTCAGGCTTTGTGGCGGGTTTTTCAGTTTGTTCTTGTCATAAACGAAGGCGAAGTAGCCATAATCAAACGGTACGAAAGTGTCATTATTCCAGCCGCCGGGAACGTTAACGGCATCCGCTGCCACACCGCTTTTGGCAAACAGTCCGGTTTTACTGGCGGCGTCTAACAGGTTGTTATCCAGCCCCAGCACCACATCGGCTTTACTGTTTTTGCCTTCCATCCGTAGACGGTTGAGAAGCGAAACGCCATCTTCCAGCGCCACCAGTTTCAGTTCGCAATTACAGTCGGCTTCAAAGGCTTTTTTAACCACCGGACCAGGCCCCCAGTCGGCGGCGAAGGAATCGTAGGTATAAACAGTCAGAACGGGTTTAGCGAAAACGGGCGCTGTGCACAGCAACAGCAGGGGCAGACATTTTTTTAACACTTTGCACCTCAAAAAAGAGTGGCAAAGGACTTGAGAAGGAGCCTCAAATCCCTTCGCCGGCGTTATCCGGATCAGGTTCGACGGGTATTTTCTCAGCGCACGCGTACGCGTGGCACCCCGTTGAGAACGGCGTTAGTGTAGTGATTTTGTTATCAACCAGCAATCATGGATCCGGTGGCGCAAACCACGCTGATTTAAAATCGAACCAGCCGAGGGTATTCATGCGCAGGCCGCGCATACTGCGTTGCCCCTGAATGATCAGCCAGTGGTGCAATAATGGCACCATCGCTTTGCTGGCGACCAGTTGCTGGCACCAGTTCGCCAGATTCATCTCGCCATTGCGCCAGCGAGCAGCGTCGGCTTGCCAGTCAATGGGAATGCAATGTTGTAGCAGTGGCACTTCGCATAAATGTGCGAAAACAGAGAAGTCCAGCGGCAGGGTAAAGTTGGCGCTGTTTAGCCAGATATCACTTTCGATCTCTCCTGTATGCCACTGATCGTAGTCGATCTCTTTGATTTTCAGCGTGACCTGGTGACTTGCCAGAATCTGCTGCATGATCCCGGCAATCACCCGATGCTCACTGTGATCCTGATAAAAGGTTAGGGTGAGGCTTTCCAGGCCAGCCGGTTTTTCGCTCTTTATGGTGCGGGCATGGTGCCAACGGGGGAGCAGTCCATAAGCCGGGAACCACAGTTGCTGGTACTGTTCCTCAGCGAAATAGACCAGATTAGTTGGAGAAAGCACATAGCTTACCCAGTCCCTGACTTGCTGATTCGCCCCGCGATGGGTGCGGCTGTCGAACAGTAAATAGTAGCAACCTTCCTCCAGGCGGCTTTCAATCTCTTTTTCCTCGCCCTGTGGACCTTTTAGCATCAGCCCTCCGGCTGGCTCGTCGGCAATTTCCGGCAGAACCCAGACGTTAACTTCGTCGATTAATGCCCGGTAACCGAAGAAGTCATCGAATGCCTGAATTTTCAGTTGATTGGTGCTGTTGCGAATCACCGCATACGGACCGGTGCCGATGGGATGGCTGGCAAAGTTACTGAGGGTTTCCCATTCGCGCGGCAGGATCATCGCCGGAACTTGCCCCAGCAGTAACGGTAACCAGCGGTCCGGTTGCGTGAGATGGATATCCAGCGTCCAGGGCGTCGGCGACACAATGTCAGCAATATGCGAATAGAGCGGCAGCGTATTGATTCGTTTTAAAGAGGCGATCACATCGTCCATTTCCAGTTCACGACCATGGTGAAAATGGACTCCTGGACGCAAAAAGAAACGCCAGTGAAGCGGTGAAATTTGCTGCCAGTGGTGGGCGATGTCTGCTTCCAGTTCCCCATTTTCCTCATTTATGCGCGTTAGCGAACTGAAGATTTGCCGGGCGATATGGGTTTCGGAACGGCGCAATGCGCTGCCAGGTAGCAGATTACGCAACGGACGATAGTAGAGCACGCGCAGGATGTGCCGCCCCTGGCGGAAGCTGCGGCCCAGATGAGAAACCAGCATTTGCCGCACAGTCGCTTTGTCGCCAACCAACTGCACCAGTTGATCGATACGATCCTGCTCCAGCAGGTCTTCCGCCCGCTGTTGCTGAAGCGCCAGCCCGGTATAGAGGAATGTCAGACGCGAGCGTTTACCGCGCCCGACTTCCGCTTCCCACGTCAGCCAGCCGCGATCCTGCATGGTGTTGAGCAGGGTGCGCATATGACGACGCGAGCAGCTCAATAACGCTGCCAGTTCGTTGAGCGTTGTGTCCTGCGATTTACCCTCGCAGCATTGCCACAGGCGGATGAACTGTTGTTGCAGACGAGCAGATGGCATAAAAGGGGAACTCCTGTGCAAAAGACAGCAATTTTATTTTCCCTATATTAAGTCAATAATTCCTAACGATGAAGCAAGGGGGTGCCCCATGCGTCAGTTTTATCAGCACTATTTTACCGCGACAGCGAAGTTGTGCTGGTTGCGTTGGTTAAGCGTCCCACAACGATTAACCATGCTTGAAGGACTGATGCAGTGGGATGACCGCAATTCTGAAAGTTGACTTGCCTGCATCATGTGTGACTGAGTATTGGTGTAAAATCACCCGCCAGCAGATTATACCTGCTGGTTTTTTTTATTCTCGCCGCGCTAAAAAGGGAACGTATGATCTGGATAATGACGATGGCTCGCCGTATGAACGGTGTTTACGCGGCATTTATGCTGGTCGCTTTTATGATGGGGGGGGCCGGGGCGCTACAGGCTCCTACATTGAGCTTATTTCTGAGTCGTGAGGTTGGCGCGCAACCTTTCTGGATCGGCCTCTTTTATACGGTGAATGCTATTGCTGGGATCGGCGTAAGCCTCTGGTTGGCAAAACGTTCTGACAGTCAGGGCGATCGGCGAAAACTGATTATATTTTGCTGTTTGATGGCTATCGGCAATGCGCTATTGTTTGCATTTAATCGTCATTATCTGACGCTTATCACCTGTGGTGTGCTTCTGGCATCTCTGGCCAATACGGCAATGCCACAGTTATTTGCTCTGGCGCGGGAATATGCGGATAACTCGGCGCGAGAAGTGGTGATGTTTAGCTCGGTGATGCGTGCGCAGCTTTCTCTGGCATGGGTTATCGGTCCACCGTTGGCCTTTATGCTGGCGTTGAATTACGGCTTTACGGTGATGTTTTCGATTGCCGCCGGGATATTCACACTCAGTCTGGTATTGATTGCATTTATGCTTCCGTCTGTGGCGCGGGTAGAACTGCCGTCGGAAAATGCTTTATCAATGCAAGGTGGCTGGCAGGATAGTAACGTACGGATGTTATTTGTCGCCTCGACGTTAATGTGGACCTGCAACACCATGTACATTATTGATATGCCGTTGTGGATCAGTAGCGAGTTAGGATTGCCAGACAAACTGGCGGGTTTCCTGATGGGGACGGCAGCTGGACTGGAAATACCAGCAATGATTCTGGCTGGCTACTATGTCAAACGTTATGGTAAGCGGCGAATGATGGTCATAGCAGTGGCGGCAGGAGTACTGTTTTACACCGGATTGATTTTCTTTAATAGCCGTATGGCGTTGATGACGCTGCAACTTTTTAACGCTGTATTTATCGGCATTGTTGCGGGTATTGGGATGCTATGGTTTCAGGATTTAATGCCTGGAAGAGCGGGGGCAGCTACCACCTTATTTACTAACAGTATTTCTACCGGGGTAATTCTGGCTGGCGTTATTCAGGGAGCAATTGCACAAAGTTGGGGGCACTTTGCTGTCTACTGGGTAATTGCGGTTATTTCTGTTGTCGCATTATTTTTAACCGCAAAGGTTAAAGACGTTTGATGACGTGGACGATAGCGGAAAGCCCGGTCATTTGACCGGGCAAGGGGATTAATTCATAAACGCAGGTTGTTTTGCTTCATAAGCGGCAATGGCGTCGTCGTGCTGCAAGGTAAGCCCAATACTGTCCAGACCGTTCATCATGCAGTGGCGGCGGAAGGCATCGATGGTAAAGCGATAGGTTTTCTCTCCCGCTTTCACCTCTTGCGCTTCCAGATCCACGTCGAAATGGATCCCCGGATTAGCTTTCACCAGCGCAAACAGTTCGTCCACTTCTGCATCGCTTAATTTCACCGGCAGCAGCTGGTTGTTAAAGCTATTGCCGTAGAAGATGTCAGCAAAACTCGGCGCAATCACCACTTTAAAACCGTAGTCGGTCAATGCCCAGGGCGCGTGCTCACGCGAAGAGCCACAGCCGAAGTTTTCTCGTGCCAGCAAAATGGAAGCGCCCTGATACTGCGGGAAGTTCAGCACGAAGTCCGGGTTTGGCTGTTGGCCTTTTTCATCCAGAAAACGCCAGTCGTTAAACAGATGCGCGCCAAAACCCGTACGGGTCACTTTCTGCAAAAACTGTTTCGGGATGATTGCATCGGTATCGACATTGGCGGCATCCAGCGGAACCACCAGGCCTGTGTGTTTGATAAATTTCTCTGCCATGGTGTGCTCCTTATTTAATGTTGCGAATGTCGGCGAAATGTCCGGTCACAGCAGCAGCGGCAGCCATTGCCGGGCTGACCAGATGCGTGCGCCCGCCGCGCCCCTGGCGGCCTTCAAAGTTACGGTTGCTGGTGGAGGCACAACGTTCGCCCGGATTCAGACGGTCGTTGTTCATCGCCAGACACATTGAGCAGCCAGGCAAGCGCCATTCAAAACCGGCTTCAATAAAGATTTTATCCAGACCTTCCGCTTCCGCCTGGGCTTTTACCGGGCCAGAGCCGGGAACCACCAGTGCCTGCACGCCTGGCGCGACTTTTCGCCCTTTGGCGATCTCCGCTGCCGCGCGTAAATCTTCAATGCGCGAGTTGGTACAGGAACCGATAAACACTTTGTCGATAGCCACTTCGGTCAGCGGAATACCCGGTTTCAGCCCCATATAGGCCAGCGCTTTTTCTGCCGACGCGCGTTCAACCGGATCGGCAAACGAAGCCGGATCGGGAATATTGTCGTTCACGGAAATCACCTGGCCGGGATTGGTGCCCCAGGTGACCTGCGGTGAAATTTCTTCTGCTTGCAGAGTGACAACGGTATCGAAAGTTGCGCCTTCGTCGGTTTGCAGGGTTTTCCAGTAGGCAACGGCGTCGTCGAAATCTTTGCCTTTCGGCGCATGCAGACGGCCTTTGACATAGTTAAAGGTGGTTTCGTCCGGTGCAACCAGACCGGCTTTTGCGCCCATTTCGATTGCCATATTGCACAGGGTCATACGACCTTCCATGCTTAAATCACGGATTGCTTCGCCGCAAAACTCCACCACATGCCCGGTGCCGCCTGCGCTACCGGTTTTACCGATAATTGCCAGCACGATATCTTTTGCGGTAATACCCGGCGCGGCTTTGCCCTGGACTTCAATTTTCATGGTTTTTGCGCGGCCCTGTTTCAGGGTTTGCGTTGCCAGTACGTGTTCAACTTCGGAAGTGCCGATACCAAAGGCCAGTGCGCCAAACGCGCCGTGGGTGGCGGTATGCGAGTCGCCGCAGACAATGGTCATCCCCGGCAAGGTGACGCCCTGTTCCGGCCCCATTACGTGGACGATCCCCTGATACGGGTGATTCAGGTCATACAGTTCGACGCCAAATTCTTTGCAGTTTTTGATCAGTTCCTGCATCTGGATACGCGCCATTTCACCGCAGGCATTAATGTCTTTGGTCTGGGTAGAGACGTTGTGATCCATGGTAGCGAAGGTTTTGCCCGGCTGACGTACCGGGCGACCGTGGGCGCGCAGACCATCGAACGCCTGCGGTGAGGTCACTTCATGCACCAGGTGGCGGTCGATATATAACAGTGGGGTTTCGTTTTCGGCTTCGTACACAACGTGAGCGTCGAACAATTTTTCGTATAACGTCTTAGCCATGATTACACCCCTTCTGCTACATAGCGGGCAATGATATCGCCCATTTCATCGGTACTAACGGCGGCAGCGCCACGGGCTAAATCCCCGGTGCGAATGCCTTCTTCTAATGCGCGGTTAATGGCGCGTTCAATGGCGCAAGCCGCATCATCGGCATCCAGGCTGTAACGCAGCAGCAGTGCCAGCGAAAGGATTTGTGCAATCGGGTTGGCGATGTTTTTGCCTGCGATATCTGGTGCCGAGCCGCCCGCCGGTTCATACAGTCCAAAACCTTGCTCGTTCAGGCTGGCGGAAGGCAACATCCCCATCGAGCCAGTGATCATTGCGCACTCGTCAGACAGAATGTCGCCAAACAGGTTGGAGCACAGCAGAACGTCAAACTGTGATGGATCTTTAATCAGCTGCATGGTGGCGTTGTCGATGTACATATGCGCCAGTTCGACATCCGGGTATTCCGTGGCGATCTCGTTAACGATCTCCCGCCATAAAATAGAGGATTGCAGCACGTTGGCTTTATCGATCGACGTCACTTTGTGGCGACGCTTGCGAGCAGATTCAAACGCGATGCGGGCGATACGTTCGATCTCAAAACGGTGATACACCTCGGTATCAAAGGCTTTTTCATATTGTCCGCTACCTTCGCGGCCTTTTGGCTGACCGAAATAGATGCCGCCGGTCAGTTCGCGCACACACAGGATGTCGAAGCCGTTTGCGGCAATGTCTGCACGCAGCGGACAGAATGCTTCCAGCCCCTGATACAGTTTTGCCGGGCGCAGGTTGCTGAATAATTTGAAGTGCTTACGCAGAGGCAGCAGCGCGCCGCGTTCTGGTTGCTGGTCTGGTGGTAAATGTTCCCACTTCGGGCCGCCTACCGAGCCAAACAGCACGGCATCGGCTTGCTCACAACCTTCAACCGTCGCAGGCGGCAGTGGTTGCCCGTGGTTATCAATGGCTGCGCCGCCTACATCGTAATGGCTGGTGGTGATGCGCATCGCAAAGCGGTTGCGCACGGCATCCAGCACTTTCAGCGCCTGGGTCATCACTTCCGGACCAATACCGTCCCCCGGCAATACGGCAATATGGTAATTCTTCGACATCACACGGTTTCCTTGTTGTTTTCGTTGTGTTGAGCTTTGCGTTGCAACTCTTTTTCGACTTCTGCGGCACGCCAGATATTGTTCAGAACGTGCACCATGGCTTTGGCAGATGACTCGACAATATCGGTAGCCAGGCCGACGCCGTGGAAGCGGCGACCGTTGTAGTTAGCGACGATATCCACCTGACCCAGCGCATCTTTACCGTGGCCTTTGGCGGTCAGGCTGTATTTCACCAGTTCGACGTTATATTCAGTGATGCGGTTAATTGCCTGATAGACGGCATCGACCGGACCGTTACCGTTGGCGGCTTCTGCTTTGACTTCTTCGCCACAGGCCAGTTTGACGGCGGCGGTGGCGATATCGTTAGAGCCAGACTGCACGCTGAAGTAATCCAGACGGAAATGCTCCGGCTCTTCTTGCTGCTTACCGATGAAGGCCAGCGCCTCCAGATCGTAATCAAACACCTGACCTTTTTTGTCCGCCAGCTTCAGGAAAGCATCGTACAAATTGTCTAAATTATATTCACTTTCTTTATACCCCATCTCATCCATGCGATGTTTCACCGCCGCACGCCCCGAACGAGAGGTCAGATTCAGCTGGATTTGGTTCAGACCAATAGATTCTGGTGTCATGATTTCGTAGTTTTCGCGGTTTTTCAGCACGCCATCCTGGTGTATACCGGAGGAGTGTGCGAATGCGCCGCTGCCAACAATGGCTTTGTTTGCCGGGATCGGCATATTACAAATCTGGCTAACTAACTGGCTGGTGCGCCATATCTCCTGGTGATTAATGGCGGTGTGGACGTTGAGAATATCCTTACGAACTTTGATCGCCATGATGACTTCTTCCAGGGAACAGTTTCCGGCACGCTCGCCGATCCCGTTCATTGCGCCTTCCACCTGGCGTGCACCGGCATGTACCGCCGCCAGTGAGTTTCCGACCGCCAGGCCCAAATCGTCGTGGGTATGTACGGAGATAATGGCTTTGTCGATGTTAGGCACGCGTTCATACAGGCCGCTGATGATTCCGGCGAACTCAAACGGCATGGTGTAGCCCACGGTGTCCGGAATGTTGATGGTGGTGGCACCGGCATTAATCGCCGCTTCGACCACTCGCGCCAGATCGGCAATGGGTGTACGCCCGGCATCTTCGCAAGAAAATTCAACATCATCGGTGTAATTACGGGCGCGTTTCACCATATAGATAGCGCGTTCGATCACCTCGTCCAGCGTGCTGCGCAGCTTGGTGGCGATGTGCATTGGCGAAGTGGCAATAAAGGTATGAATACGGAAGGCTTCGGCGACTTTCAGGGATTCGGCCGCCACGTCGATATCTTTTTCCACGCAGCGAGCTAACGCACATACGCGGCTGTTTTTAACCTGGCGGGCGATGGTTTGCACCGATTCAAAATCGCCCGGCGAAGAGACGGGGAAACCGACTTCCATCACGTCAACACCCATACGCTCAAGGGCCAGCGCAATTTGCAGTTTTTCTTTCACACTCAAGCTTGCCTGTAACGCCTGTTCACCGTCGCGCAATGTGGTATCGAAAATAATGACTTGCTGGCTCATGGTTTGGGTCCTTGTCTCTTTTAGAGCGCCTCGCTTCGGGCATAAAAAAACCCGCGCAATGGCGCGGGTTTTTTGTTTGACTGCGTGCTGGCTTAATGCTGGATGCCGCTCACTCGTCTACCGCGCAAAGAAGATGCGTTTAGTAGTAGTAGACCGATAAAGCGAACGATGTGAGTCATTAAATCAGCTCCAGATGAATGCGATATGCTTTTAGAGTTACTGGATACAAAAACGGATGTCAACCCTGACGCAATAAAAACGTCCCGCCAGCGTGAGTTCTGCATCCGTAAAATTAGCTAATTGTGCTGCGGTGGTTAAAGTAAGCGATATTAATTTCTGCTTAACTACCGACGCTTTTCATCGGTTGACATATTTCAGCATAAATTTTTGCATCTAATCAACGAGGAAAAAGGGGACAAAATGCACGCGTTGCAAAACCTATCCTGATGATTTGTATTGAATTATATGTTTTGCGATTTTTTTTGATATTGATTTGGTGAATATTATTGATCAATTAATGTTAAGAATTAATGCATTAAATATATAAATTAATTATTAAATAAGCACATTTAATCCATTTTGTAGATGATTGAGTATTCGCGGTAGTTATGATTAGATTGTTTTCGCAACAAAAACATTATGGATTATTATGCTGTGGTAAATGACTCATTCCACGGCAATGGATTCTGTTTTTATCAGAACCCGTATCTTTATGTTTTCCGAATTTTACTCATTTTGCTTTTTCTTATTTTATATGCATGATAAATCATATTCTTCAGGATTATTTCTCTGCATTCCAATAAGGGAAAGGGAGTTAAGTGTGACAGTGGAGTTAAGTATGCCAGAGGTACAAACAGATCATCCAGAGACGGCGGAGTTAAGCAAACCACAGCTACGCATGGTCGATCTCAACTTATTAACCGTTTTCGATGCCGTGATGCAGGAGCAAAACATTACTCGTGCCGCTCATGTTCTGGGAATGTCGCAACCTGCGGTCAGTAACGCTGTTGCACGCCTGAAGGTGATGTTTAATGACGAGCTTTTTGTTCGTTATGGCCGTGGTATTCAACCGACTGCTCGCGCATTTCAACTTTTTGGTTCAGTTCGTCAGGCATTGCAACTAGTACAAAATGAATTGCCTGGTTCAGGTTTTGAACCCGCGAGCAGTGAACGTGTATTTCATCTTTGTGTTTGCAGCCCGTTAGACAGCATTCTGACCTCGCAGATTTATAATCACATTGAGCAGATTGCGCCAAATATACATGTTATGTTCAAGTCTTCATTAAATCAGAACACTGAACATCAGCTGCGTTATCAGGAAACGGAGTTTGTGATTAGTTATGAAGACTTCCATCGTCCTGAATTTACCAGCGTACCATTATTTAAAGATGAAATGGTGCTGGTAGCCAGCAAAAATCATCCAACAATTAAGGGCCCGTTACTGAAACATGATGTTTATAACGAACAACATGCGGCGGTTTCGCTCGATCGTTTCGCGTCATTTAGTCAACCTTGGTATGACACGGTAGATAAGCAAGCCAGTATCGCGTATCAGGGCATGGCAATGATGAGCGTACTTAGCGTGGTGTCGCAAACGCATTTGGTCGCTATTGCGCCGCGTTGGCTGGCTGAAGAGTTCGCTGAATCCTTAGAATTACAGGTATTACCGCTGCCGTTAAAACAAAACAGCAGAACCTGTTATCTCTCCTGGCATGAAGCTGCCGGGCGCGATAAAGGCCATCAGTGGATGGAAGAGCAATTAGTCTCAATTTGCAAACGCTAACTGATTGCAGAATAGGTCAGACATGAATGTCTGGTTTATTCTGCATTTTTTATTGAATGTAGAATTTTATTCTGAATGTGTGGGCTCTCTATTTTAGGATTAATTAAAAAAATAGAGAAATTGCTGTAAGTTGTGGGATTCAGCCGATTTATTATCAATTTAATCCTCTGTAATGGAGGATTTTATCGTTTCTTTTCACCTTTCCTCCTGTTTATTCTTATTACCCCGTGTTTATGTCTCTGGCTGCCAATTGCTTAAGCAAGATCGGACGGTTAATGTGTTTTACACATTTTTTCCGTCAAACAGTGAGGCAGGCCATGGAGATGTTGTCTGGAGCCGAGATGGTCGTCCGATCGCTTATCGATCAGGGCGTTAAACAAGTATTCGGTTATCCCGGAGGCGCAGTCCTTGATATTTATGATGCATTGCATACCGTGGGTGGTATTGATCATGTATTAGTTCGTCATGAGCAGGCGGCGGTGCATATGGCCGATGGCCTGGCGCGCGCGACCGGGGAAGTCGGCGTCGTGCTGGTAACGTCGGGTCCAGGGGCGACCAATGCGATTACTGGCATCGCCACCGCTTATATGGATTCCATTCCATTAGTTGTCCTTTCCGGGCAGGTAGCGACCTCGTTGATAGGTTACGATGCCTTTCAGGAGTGCGACATGGTGGGGATTTCGCGACCGGTGGTTAAACACAGTTTTCTGGTTAAGCAAACGGAAGACATTCCGCAGGTGCTGAAAAAGGCTTTCTGGCTGGCGGCAAGTGGTCGCCCAGGACCAGTAGTCGTTGATTTACCGAAAGATATTCTTAATCCGGCGAACAAATTACCCTATGTCTGGCCGGAGTCGGTCAGTATGCGTTCTTACAATCCCACTACTACCGGACATAAAGGGCAAATTAAGCGTGCTCTGCAAACGCTGGTAGCGGCAAAAAAACCGGTTGTCTACGTAGGCGGTGGGGCAATCACGGCGGGCTGCCATCAGCAGTTGAAAGAAACGGTGGAGGCGTTGAATCTGCCCGTTGTTTGCTCATTGATGGGGCTGGGGGCGTTTCCGGCAACGCATCGTCAGGCACTGGGCATGCTGGGAATGCACGGTACCTACGAAGCCAATATGACGATGCATAACGCGGATGTGATTTTCGCCGTCGGGGTACGATTTGATGACCGAACGACGAACAATCTGGCAAAGTACTGCCCAAATGCCACTGTTCTGCATATCGATATTGATCCTACTTCCATTTCTAAAACCGTGACTGCGGATATCCCGATTGTGGGGGATGCTCGCCAGGTCCTCGAACAAATGCTTGAACTCTTGTCGCAAGAATCCGCCCATCAACCACTGGATGAGATCCGCGACTGGTGGCAGCAAATTGAACAGTGGCGCGCTCGTCAGTGCCTGAAATATGACACTCACAGTGAAAAGATTAAACCGCAGGCGGTGATCGAGACTCTTTGGCGGTTGACGAAGGGAGACGCTTACGTGACGTCCGATGTCGGGCAGCACCAGATGTTTGCTGCACTTTATTATCCATTCGACAAACCGCGTCGCTGGATCAATTCCGGTGGCCTCGGCACGATGGGTTTTGGTTTACCTGCGGCACTGGGCGTCAAAATGGCGTTGCCAGAAGAAACCGTGGTTTGCGTCACTGGCGACGGCAGTATTCAGATGAACATCCAGGAACTGTCTACCGCGTTGCAATACGAGTTGCCCGTACTGGTGGTGAATCTCAATAACCGCTATCTGGGGATGGTGAAGCAGTGGCAGGACATGATCTATTCCGGCCGTCATTCACAATCTTATATGCAATCGCTACCCGATTTCGTCCGTCTGGCGGAAGCCTATGGGCATGTCGGGATCCAGATTTCTCATCCGCATGAGCTGGAAAGCAAACTTAGCGAGGCGCTGGAACAGGTGCGCAATAATCGCCTGGTGTTTGTTGATGTTACCGTCGATGGCAGCGAGCACGTCTACCCGATGCAGATTCGCGGGGGCGGAATGGATGAAATGTGGTTAAGCAAAACGGAGAGAACCTGATTATGCGCCGGATATTATCAGTCTTACTCGAAAATGAATCAGGCGCGTTATCCCGCGTGATTGGCCTTTTTTCCCAGCGTGGCTACAACATTGAAAGCCTGACCGTTGCGCCAACCGACGATCCGACATTATCGCGTATGACCATCCAGACCGTGGGCGATGAAAAAGTACTTGAGCAGATCGAAAAGCAATTACACAAACTGGTCGATGTCTTGCGCGTGAGTGAGTTGGGGCAGGGCGCGCATGTTGAGCGGGAAATCATGCTGGTGAAAATTCAGGCCAGCGGTTACGGGCGTGACGAAGTGAAACGTAATACGGAAATATTCCGTGGGCAAATTATCGATGTCACACCCTCGCTTTATACCGTTCAATTAGCAGGCACCAGCGGTAAGCTTGATGCATTTTTAGCATCGATTCGCGATGTGGCGAAAATTGTGGAGGTTGCTCGCTCTGGTGTGGTCGGACTTTCGCGCGGCGATAAAATAATGCGTTGAGAATGATCTCAATGCGCAATTTACAGCCCAACATGTCACGTTGGGCTTTTTTTGCGAAATCAGTGGGAACCTGGAATAAAAGCAGTTGCCGCAGTTAATTTTCTGCGCTTAGATGTTAATGAATTTAACCCATACCAGTACAATGGCTATGGTTTTTACATTTTACGCAAGGGGCAATTGTGAAACTGGATGAAATCGCTCGGCTGGCGGGAGTGTCGCGGACCACTGCAAGCTATGTTATTAACGGCAAAGCGAAGCAATACCGTGTGAGCGACAAAACCGTTGAAAAAGTCATGGCTGTGGTGCGTGAGCACAATTACCACCCGAACGCCGTGGCAGCTGGGCTTCGTGCTGGACGCACACGTTCTATTGGTCTTGTGATCCCCGATCTGGAGAACACCAGCTATACCCGCATCGCTAACTATCTTGAACGCCAGGCGCGGCAACGGGGTTATCAACTGCTGATTGCCTGCTCAGAAGATCAGCCAGACAACGAAATGCGGTGCATTGAGCACCTTTTACAGCGTCAGGTTGATGCCATTATTGTTTCGACGTCGTTGCCTCCTGAGCATCCTTTTTATCAACGCTGGGCTAACGACCCGTTCCCGATTGTCGCGCTGGACCGCGCCCTCGATCGTGAACACTTCACCAGCGTGGTTGGTGCCGATCAGGATGATGCCGAAATGCTGGCGGAAGAGTTACGTAAGTTTCCCGCCGAGACGGTGCTTTATCTTGGTGCGCTACCGGAGCTTTCTGTCAGCTTCCTGCGTGAACAAGGTTTCCGTACTGCCTGGAAAGATGATCCGCGCGAAGTGCATTTCCTGTATGCCAACAGCTATGAGCGGGAGGCGGCTGCCCAGTTATTCGAAAAATGGCTGGAAACGCATCCGATGCCGCAGGCGCTGTTCACAACGTCGTTTGCGTTGTTGCAAGGAGTGATGGATGTCACGCTGCGTCGCGACGGCAAACTGCCTTCTGACCTGGCAATTGCCACCTTTGGCGATAACGAACTGCTCGACTTCTTACAGTGTCCGGTGCTGGCAGTGGCTCAACGTCACCGCGATGTCGCAGAGCGTGTGCTGGAGATTGTCCTGGCAAGCCTGGACGAACCGCGTAAGCCAAAACCTGGTTTAACGCGCATTAAACGTAATCTCTATCGCCGCGGCGTGCTCAGCCGTAGCTAAGCCGCGAACAAAAATACGCGCCAGGTGAATTTCCCTCTGGCGCGTAGAGTACGGGACTGGACATCAATATGCTTAAAGTAAATAAGACTATTCCTGACTATTATTGATAAATGCTTTTAAACCCGCCCGTTAATTAACTCACCAGCTGAAATTCACAATAATTAAGTGATATCGACAGCGCGTTTTTGCATTATTTTGTTACATGCGGCGATGAATTGCCGATTTAACAAACACTTTTCTTTGCTTTTGCGCAAACCCGCTGGCATCAAGCGCCACACAGACGTAACAAGGACTGTTAACCGGGGAAGATATGTCCTAAAATGCCGCTCGCGTCGCAAACTGACACTTTATATTTGCTGTGGAAAATAGTGAGTCATTTTAAAACGGTGATGACGATGAGGGATTTTTTCTTACAGCTATTCATAACGTTAATTTGCTTCGCACGTTGGACGTAAAATAAACAACGCTGATATTAGCCGTAAACATCGGGTTTTTTACCTCGGTATGCCTTGTGACTGGCTTGACAAGCTTTTCCTCAGCTCCGTAAACTCCTTTCAGTGGGAAATTGTGGGGCAAAGTGGGAATAAGGGGTGAGGCTGGCATGTTCCGGGGAGCAACGTTAGTCAATCTCGACAGCAAAGGGCGCTTATCAGTGCCTACCCGTTATCGGGAACAGCTGCTTGAGAACGCTGCCGGTCAAATGGTTTGCACCATTGACATTTATCACCCGTGCCTGCTGCTTTACCCCCTGCCTGAATGGGAAATTATCGAGCAAAAATTATCGCGTCTGTCGAGCATGAACCCGGTTGAGCGCCGTGTGCAGCGCCTACTGTTAGGTCATGCCAGCGAATGTCAGATGGATGGCGCAGGTCGATTGTTAATCGCGCCAGTACTGCGGCAACATGCCGGGCTGACAAAAGAAGTGATGCTGGTTGGACAGTTCAACAAGTTTGAGCTGTGGGATGAAACAACCTGGCATCAACAGGTCAAGGAAGATATCGACGCAGAGCAGTTGGCTACCGGAGACTTATCGGAGCGACTGCAGGACTTGTCTCTATAAAATGATGGAAAACTATAAACATACTACGGTGCTGCTGGATGAAGCCGTTAATGGCCTCAATATCCGTCCTGATGGCATCTACATTGATGGGACTTTTGGTCGCGGTGGTCACTCACGTCTGATCCTCTCGCAGCTTGGCGAAGAGGGGCGTTTGCTGGCGATCGATCGCGACCCGCAGGCTATCGCCGTTGCGAAGACTATTGATGATCCGCGCTTCTCCATCATCCACGGACCTTTCTCCGCGCTGGGCGAATACGTTGCCGAGCGCGATCTTATCGGCAAGATCGACGGCATTCTCCTCGATCTTGGCGTCTCTTCACCGCAACTTGATGATGCTGAACGTGGCTTTTCCTTTATGCGCGATGGTCCGCTGGACATGCGTATGGACCCAACCCGTGGGCAGTCAGCCGCTGAATGGCTACAAACCGCAGAAGAAGCCGATATCGCCTGGGTATTGAAAACCTATGGTGAAGAGCGTTTTGCCAAACGCATTGCCCGCGCCATTGTCGAGCGTAACCGCGAACAGCCGATGACCCGCACCAAAGAACTGGCGGAAGTCGTGGCTGCTGCAACGCCGGTGAAAGATAAGTTTAAACATCCCGCGACCCGTACCTTCCAGGCGGTGCGCATTTGGGTAAACAGTGAACTGGAGGAGATAGAGCAGGCGCTAAAAAGCTCGCTCAACGTGCTGGCCCCGGGTGGGCGGCTTTCGATCATCAGCTTCCACTCGCTGGAAGACCGTATTGTGAAACGTTTTATGCGTGAAAACAGCCGCGGTCCGCAAGTTCCGGCAGGGTTACCGATGACTGAAGAGCAGCTCAAAAAACTGGGTGGCCGTCAGCTGCGAGCACTAGGCAAGTTAATGCCGGGCGAAGAAGAGGTGGCTGAGAACCCTCGTGCCCGTAGTTCAGTTCTGCGTATTGCAGAGAGGACGAATGCATGATCAGCAGAGTGACAGAAGCTCTAAGCAAAGTTAAAGGATCGATGGGAAGCCACGAGCGCCATGCATTGCCTGGTGTTATCGGTGACGATCTTTTGCGATTTGGGAAGCTGCCACTCTGCCTGTTCATTTGCATTATTTTGACGGCGGTGACTGTGGTAACCACGGCGCACCATACCCGTTTACTGACCGCTCAGCGCGAACAACTGGTGCTGGAGCGAGATGCTTTAGACATTGAATGGCGCAACCTGATCCTTGAAGAGAATGCGCTCGGCGACCATAGCCGGGTGGAAAGGATCGCCACGGAAAAGCTGCAAATGCAGCATGTTGATCCGTCACAAGAAAATATCGTAGTGCAAAAATAAGGATAAACGCGACGCATGAAAGCAGCGGCGAAAACGCAGAAACCAAAACGTCAGGAAGAACATGCCAACTTTATCAGTTGGCGTTTTGCGTTGTTATGCGGCTGTATTCTCCTGGCGCTGGCTTTTCTGCTCGGACGCGTAGCGTGGTTACAAGTTATCTCCCCGGATATGCTGGTGAAAGAGGGCGACATGCGTTCTCTTCGCGTTCAGCAAGTTTCCACCTCCCGCGGCATGATTACTGACCGTTCTGGTCGCCCGTTAGCGGTGAGCGTGCCGGTAAAAGCGATTTGGGCTGACCCGAAAGAAGTGCATGACGCTGGCGGTATCAGCGTCGGTGACCGCTGGAAGGCACTGGCTAACGCGCTCAATATTCCGCTGGATCAGCTTTCAGCCCGCATTAACGCCAACCCGAAAGGGCGCTTTATTTATCTGGCGCGTCAGGTGAACCCTGACATGGCGGACTACATCAAAAAACTGAAACTGCCGGGGATTCATCTGCGTGAAGAGTCTCGCCGTTACTATCCGTCCGGCGAAGTGACTGCTCACCTCATCGGCTTTACTAACGTCGATAGTCAAGGGATTGAGGGCGTTGAGAAGAGTTTCGATAAATGGCTTACCGGGCAGCCGGGTGAGCGCATTGTGCGTAAAGACCGCTATGGTCGCGTAATTGAAGATATTTCTTCTACTGACAGCCACGCAGCGCACAACCTGGCGCTGAGTATTGATGAACGCCTGCAGGCGCTGGTTTATCGCGAACTGAACAACGCGGTGGCCTTTAACAAGGCTGAATCTGGTAGCGCCGTGCTGGTGGATGTCAACACCGGTGAAGTGCTGGCGATGGCTAACAGCCCGTCATACAACCCTAACAATCTGAGCGGCACGCCGAAAGAGGCGATGCGTAACCGTACCATCACCGACGTGTTTGAACCGGGCTCAACGGTTAAACCGATGGTGGTAATGACCGCGTTGCAACGTGGCGTGGTGCGGGAAAACTCGGTACTCAATACCATTCCTTATCGAATTAACTATCGAATTAACGGCCACGAAATCAAAGACGTGGCACGCTACAGCAAATTAACCCTGACCGGGGTATTACAGAAGTCGAGTAACGTCGGTGTTTCCAAGCTGGCGTTAGCGATGCCGTCCTCAGCGTTAGTAGATACTTACTCACGTTTTGGACTGGGAAAAGCGACCAATTTGGGGTTGGTCGGAGAACGCAGTGGCTTATATCCTCAAAAACAACGGTGGTCTGACATAGAGAGGGCCACCTTCTCTTTCGGCTACGGGCTAATGGTAACACCGTTACAGTTAGCGCGAGTCTACGCAACTATCGGCAGCTACGGCATTTATCGCCCACTGTCGATTACCAAAGTTGACCCCCCGGTTCCCGGTGAACGTGTCTTCCCGGAATCCATTGTTCGCACCGTGGTGCATATGATGGAAAGCGTGGCGCTACCAGGCGGCGGCGGCGTGAAAGCGGCGATTAAAGGCTATCGTATCGCCATTAAAACCGGTACCGCGAAAAAGGTCGGGCCGGACGGTCGCTACATCAATAAATATATTGCTTATACCGCAGGCGTTGCGCCTGCGAGTCAGCCGCGCTTCGCGCTGGTTGTTGTTCTCAACGATCCGCAGGCGGGTAAATACTACGGCGGCGCCGTTTCCGCGCCGGTCTTTGGTGCCATCATGGGCGGCGTATTGCGTACCATGAACATCGAGCCGGATGCGCTGACAACGGGCGATAAAAATGAATTTGTGATTAATCAAGGCGAGGGGACAGGTGGCAGATCGTAATTTGCGCGACCTTCTTGCTCCGTGGGTGCCAGACGCACCTTCGCGAGCACTGCGAGAGATGACACTCGACAGCCGTGTGGCTGCGGCGGGCGATCTCTTTGTAGCTGTAGTAGGTCATCAGGCGGACGGGCGTCGATATATCCCGCAGGCGATAGCGCAAGGTGTGGCTGCCATTATTGCAGAGGCGAAAGATGAGGCGACCGATGGTGAAATCCGTGAAATGCACGGCGTACCGGTCATCTATCTCAGCCAGCTCAACGAGCGTTTATCTGCACTGGCGGGCCGCTTTTACCATGAACCCTCTGACAATTTACGTCTCGTAGGCGTAACGGGCACCAACGGCAAAACCACGACTACCCAGCTGCTGGCGCAGTGGAGCCAACTGCTTGGCGAAACCAGCGCGGTAATGGGCACCGTTGGTAACGGTCTGCTTGGGAAAGTGATCCCGACAGAAAATACTACCGGTTCGGCAGTCGATGTTCAGCATGAGCTGGCGGGGCTGGTGGAGCAGGGCGCGACGTTTTGCGCAATGGAAGTTTCCTCCCACGGGCTGGTACAGCACCGTGTGGCGGCATTGAAATTTGCGGCGTCGGTCTTTACCAACTTAAGCCGCGATCACCTTGATTATCATGGTGATATGGAACACTACGAAGCTGCGAAATGGCTGCTTTATTCTGAACATCATTGCGGTCAGGCGATTATTAACGCCGACGATGAAGTGGGCCGCCGCTGGCTGGCAAAACTGCCGGACGCGGTTGCGGTATCAATGGAAGATCATATCAATCCGAACTGTCACGGACGCTGGTTAAAAGCGATCGACGTGAACTATCACGACAGCGGTGCGACGATTCGCTTTAGCTCAAGTTGGGGCGATGGCGAAATTGAAAGCCATCTGATGGGCGCTTTTAACGTCAGCAACCTGCTGCTCGCGCTGGCGACACTGCTGGCACTCGGCTATCCACTGGCTGATCTGCTGAAAACCGCCGCGCGTCTGCAACCGGTTTGCGGACGTATGGAAGTGTTCACTGCGCTAGGCAAACCGACGGTGGTGGTGGATTACGCGCATACGCCGGATGCACTGGAAAAAGCCTTACAGGCGGCGCGCCTGCACTGTGCGGGCAAGCTGTGGTGCGTCTTTGGCTGTGGTGGCGATCGCGATAAAGGTAAGCGTCCACTGATGGGCGCAATTGCCGAAGAGTTTGCTGACGTGGCGGTGGTGACGGACGATAACCCGCGTACCGAAGAACCGCGTGCCATCATCAACGATATTCTGGCGGGAATGTTAGATGCCGGACATGCCAAAGTGATGGAAGGCCGTGCTGAAGCGGTGACTTGCGCCGTTATGCAGGCTAAAGAGAATGATGTGGTACTGGTCGCGGGCAAAGGCCATGAAGATTACCAGATTGTTGGCAATCAGCGTCTGGACTACTCCGATCGCGTCACGGTGGCGCGTCTGCTGGGGGTGATTGCATGATTAGCGTAACCCTTAGCCAACTTACCGACATTCTCAACGGTGAACTGCAAGGTGCAGATATCACCCTTGATGCTGTAACCACTGATACCCGAAAACTGACGCCGGGCTGCCTGTTTGTTGCCCTGAAAGGCGAACGTTTTGATGCCCACGATTTTGCCGACCAGGCGAAAGCTGGCGGCGCAGGCGCACTACTGGTTAGCCGTCCGCTGGACATCGACCTGCCGCAGTTAATCGTCAAGGATACGCGTCTGGCGTTTGGTGAACTGGCTGCATGGGTTCGCCAGCAAGTTCCGGCGCGCGTGGTTGCTCTGACGGGGTCCTCCGGCAAAACCTCCGTTAAAGAGATGACGGCGGCGATTTTAAGCCAGTGCGGCAACACGCTTTATACGGCAGGCAATCTCAACAACGACATCGGTGTACCGATGACGCTGTTGCGCTTAACGCCGGAATACGATTACGCAGTTATTGAACTTGGCGCGAACCATCAGGGCGAAATAGCCTGGACTGTGAGTCTGACTCGCCCGGAAGCTGCGCTGGTCAACAACCTGGCAGCGGCGCATCTGGAAGGTTTTGGCTCGCTTGCGGGTGTCGCGAAAGCGAAAGGTGAAATCTTTAGCGGCCTGCCGGAAAACGGTATCGCCATTATGAACGCCGACAACAACGACTGGCTGAACTGGCAGAGCGTAATTGGCTCACGCAAAGTGTGGCGTTTCTCACCCAATGCCGCCAACAGCGATTTCACCGCCACCAATATCCATGTGACCTCGCACGGTACGGAATTTACCCTACAAACCCCAACCGGTAGCGTCGATGTTCTGCTGCCGTTGCCGGGGCGTCACAATATTGCGAATGCGCTGGCAGCCGCTGCGCTCTCCATGTCCGTGGGCGCAACGCTTGATGCTATCAAAGCGGGGCTGGCAAATCTGAAAGCTGTTCCAGGCCGTCTGTTCCCCATCCAACTGGCAGAAAACCAGTTGCTGCTCGACGACTCCTACAACGCCAATGTCGGTTCAATGACCGCCGCTGTTCAGGTACTGGCTGAAATGCCGGGCTACCGCGTGCTGGTGGTGGGCGATATGGCGGAACTGGGCGCTGAAAGCGAAGCCTGCCATGTACAGGTGGGCGAGGCGGCAAAAGCTGCTGGTATTGACCGCGTGTTAAGCGTGGGTAAACAAAGCCATGCTATCAGCACCGCCAGCGGCGTTGGCGAACATTTTGCTGATAAAACTGCGTTAATTACGCGTCTTAAATCACTGATTGCTGAGCAACAGGTAATTACGATTTTAGTTAAGGGTTCACGTAGTGCCGCCATGGAAGAGGTAGTACGCGCTTTACAGGAGAATGGGACATGTTAGTTTGGCTGGCCGAACATTTGGTCAAATATTATTCCGGCTTTAACGTCTTTTCCTATCTGACGTTTCGCGCCATCGTCAGCCTGCTGACCGCGCTGTTCATCTCATTGTGGATGGGCCCGCGTATGATTGCTCATTTGCAAAAACTTTCCTTTGGTCAGGTGGTGCGTAACGACGGTCCTGAATCACACTTCAGCAAGCGCGGTACGCCGACCATGGGCGGGATTATGATCCTGACGGCGATAGTGATCTCCGTACTGCTGTGGGCTTACCCGTCCAATCCGTACGTCTGGTGCGTGTTGGTGGTGCTGGTAGGTTACGGTGTTATTGGCTTTGTTGATGATTATCGCAAAGTGGTGCGTAAAGACACCAAAGGGTTGATCGCTCGTTGGAAGTATTTCTGGATGTCGGTCATTGCGCTGGGTGTCGCCTTCGCCCTGTACCTTGCCGGCAAAGACACGCCCGCAACGCAGCTGGTGGTCCCATTCTTTAAAGATGTGATGCCGCAGCTGGGGCTGTTCTACATTCTGCTGGCTTACTTCGTCATTGTGGGTACTGGCAACGCGGTAAACCTGACCGATGGTCTCGACGGCCTGGCAATTATGCCGACCGTATTTGTCGCCGGTGGTTTTGCGCTGGTGGCGTGGGCGACCGGCAACATGAACTTTGCCAGCTATTTACACATACCGTATCTGCGACACGCCGGGGAACTGGTCATTGTCTGCACGGCGATAGTCGGGGCAGGACTGGGCTTCCTGTGGTTTAACACCTATCCGGCGCAGGTCTTTATGGGCGATGTAGGTTCGCTGGCGTTAGGTGGTGCGTTAGGCATTATCGCCGTACTGCTACGTCAGGAATTCCTGCTGGTGATTATGGGGGGCGTGTTCGTGGTAGAAACGCTTTCTGTCATCCTGCAGGTCGGCTCCTTTAAACTGCGCGGACAACGTATTTTCCGCATGGCACCGATTCATCACCACTATGAACTGAAAGGCTGGCCGGAACCGCGCGTCATTGTGCGTTTCTGGATTATTTCGCTGATGCTGGTTCTGATTGGTCTGGCAACGCTGAAGGTACGTTAATCATGGCTGATTATCAGGGTAAAAATGTCGTCATTATCGGTCTGGGCCTCACCGGGCTTTCCTGCGTGGACTTTTTCCTCGCTCGCGGTGTGACGCCGCGCGTTATGGATACGCGTATGACACCGCCTGGCCTGGATAAATTACCCGAAGCCGTAGAACGCCACACGGGCAGTCTGAATGATGAATGGCTGATGGCGGCAGATCTGATTGTCGCCAGTCCCGGTATTGCACTGGCGCATCCATCCTTAAGCGCTGCCGCTGATGCCGGAATCGAAATCGTTGGCGATATCGAGCTGTTCTGTCGCGAAGCACAAGCACCGATTGTGGCGATTACCGGTTCTAACGGCAAAAGCACGGTCACCACGCTAGTGGGTGAAATGGCGAAAGCGGCGGGGGTTAACGTTGGTGTGGGTGGCAATATTGGCCTGCCAGCGTTGATGCTGCTTGATGCTGAGTGCGAACTGTACGTGCTGGAACTGTCGAGCTTCCAGCTGGAAACCACTTCCAGCTTACAGGCGGTGGCGGCGACCATTCTGAACGTGACTGAAGATCATATGGACCGCTATCCGTTTGGTTTGCAGCAATACCGTGCGGCAAAATTGCGTATTTACGAAAATGCGAAAGTTTGTGTCGTCAATGCTGATGATGCCTTAACAATGCCGATTCGCGGTGCTGATGAACGCTGCGTCAGCTTTGGCGTCAACATGGGTGACTATCACCTGAATCATCAGCAGGGAGAAACCTGGCTGCGAGTGAAAGGCGAGAAAGTGCTGAACGTGAAAGAGATGAAACTTTCCGGGCAGCATAACTACACCAATGCGCTGGCAGCACTGGCACTGGCAGACGCAGCTGGTTTGCCGCGCGCCAGCAGCCTGAAAGCGTTAACCACCTTCGCCGGTCTGCCGCATCGCTTTGAAGTGGTGCTGGAGCACAATGGCGTACGCTGGATTAACGATTCGAAAGCCACTAACGTCGGCAGTACGGAAGCGGCGTTGAATGGCTTGCAGGTAGACGGCACGCTGCATTTGTTGCTGGGCGGCGATGGTAAATCGGCGGACTTCAGTCCACTGGCGCGCTATCTGAATGGCGACAACGTGCGTTTGTACTGTTTTGGTCGTGACGGTGCGCAGCTGGCGGCGCTACGCCCGGAAGTGGCAGAACAAACCGAAACTATGGAACAGGCGATGCGCTTGCTGGCTCCGCGTGTTCAGCCGGGCGATATGGTTCTGCTCTCCCCGGCCTGTGCCAGCCTTGATCAGTTCAAGAACTTTGAACAACGAGGCAATGAGTTTGCCCGTCTGGCGAAGGAGTTAGGTTGATGCGTTTATCTCTCCCTCGCCTGAAAATGCCGCGCCTGCCAGGATTCAGTATCCTGGTCTGGATCTCCACGGCGCTAAAAGGCTGGGTGATGGGCTCGCGGGAAAAAGATACCGACAGCCTGATCATGTACGATCGCACCTTACTGTGGCTGACCTTCGGCCTTGCGGCGATTGGCTTTATCATGGTGACCTCGGCGTCAATGCCCATAGGGCAACGCTTAACCAACGATCCGTTCTTCTTCGCGAAGCGTGATGGCGTCTATCTGATCCTGGCATTCATTCTGGCGATCATTACGCTGCGTCTGCCGATGGAGTTCTGGCAACGCTACAGTGCCACGATGCTGCTCGGATCTATCATCCTGCTGATGATCGTGCTGGTAGTGGGTAGCTCGGTTAAAGGGGCATCGCGTTGGATCGATCTCGGTTTGCTGCGTATCCAGCCTGCGGAGCTGACAAAACTGTCGCTGTTTTGTTATATCGCCAACTATCTGGTGCGTAAAGGCGACGAAGTACGTAATAACCTGCGCGGCTTCCTGAAACCGATGGGCGTGATTCTGGTGTTGGCAGTGTTACTGCTGGCACAGCCAGACCTTGGTACGGTGGTGGTGTTGTTTGTGACTACGCTGGCGATGTTGTTCCTGGCGGGAGCGAAATTGTGGCAGTTCATTGCCATTATCGGTATGGGCATTTCAGCGGTTGTGTTGCTGATACTCGCCGAACCGTACCGTATCCGCCGTGTTACCGCATTCTGGAACCCGTGGGAAGATCCCTTTGGCAGCGGCTATCAGTTAACGCAATCGCTGATGGCGTTTGGTCGCGGCGAACTTTGGGGACAAGGTTTAGGTAACTCGGTACAAAAACTGGAGTATCTGCCGGAAGCGCACACTGACTTTATTTTCGCCATTATCGGCGAAGAACTGGGGTATGTCGGTGTGGTGCTGGCACTTTTAATGGTATTCTTCGTCGCTTTTCGCGCGATGTCGATTGGCCGCAAAGCGTTAGAAATTGACCACCGTTTTTCCGGTTTTCTCGCCTGTTCTATTGGCATCTGGTTTAGCTTCCAGGCGCTGGTTAACGTAGGCGCGGCGGCGGGGATGTTACCGACCAAAGGTCTGACATTGCCGCTGATCAGTTACGGTGGTTCGAGCTTACTGATTATGTCGACAGCCATCATGATGCTGTTGCGTATTGATTATGAAACGCGTCTGGAGAAAGCGCAGGCGTTTGTACGAGGTTCACGATGAGTGGTCAAGGAAAGCGATTAATGGTGATGGCAGGCGGAACCGGTGGACATGTATTCCCGGGACTGGCGGTTGCGCACCATCTAATGGCTCAGGGTTGGCAAGTTCGCTGGCTGGGGACTGCCGACCGTATGGAAGCGGACTTAGTGCCAAAACATGGCATCGAAATTGATTTCATTCGTATCTCTGGTCTGCGTGGAAAAGGTATAAAAGCACTGATAGCTGCGCCGCTGCGTATCTTCAACGCCTGGCGTCAGGCGCGGGCGATTATGAAAGCGTACAAACCTGACGTGGTACTCGGTATGGGCGGCTATGTATCAGGTCCAGGTGGTCTGGCCGCGTGGTCGTTAGGCATTCCGGTTGTACTTCATGAACAAAACGGTATTGCGGGCTTAACCAATAAATGGCTGGCGAAGATTGCCACCAAAGTGATGCAGGCGTTTCCAGGCGCTTTCCCTAATGCGGAAGTGGTGGGTAACCCGGTGCGTACCGATGTACTGGCGCTGCCGTTGCCGCAGCAACGTTTGGCTGGACGTGAAGGTCCGGTTCGTGTGCTGGTAGTGGGTGGTTCCCAGGGCGCACGCATTCTTAACCAGACAATGCCGCAGGTTGCTGCGAAACTGGGTGATTCAGTCACTATCTGGCATCAGAGCGGTAAAGGTTCGCAACAATCCGTTGAACAGGCGTATGCCGAAGCGGGGCAACCGCAGCATAAAGTGACGGAATTTATTGATGATATGGCGGCGGCGTATGCGTGGGCGGATGTCGTCGTTTGCCGCTCCGGTGCTTTAACGGTGAGTGAAATCGCCGCGGCAGGACTACCGGCGTTGTTTGTGCCGTTTCAACATAAAGACCGCCAGCAATACTGGAATGCGCTACCGCTGGAAAAAGCGGGCGCAGCCAAAATTATCGAGCAGCCACAGCTTAGCGTGGATGCTGTCGCCAACACCCTGGCCGGGTGGTCGCGAGAAACCTTATTAACCATGGCAGAACGCGCCCGCGCTGCATCCATTCCGGATGCCACCGAGCGAGTGGCAAATGAAGTGAGCCGGGCTGCCCGGGCGTAATTGTAGCGATGCCTTTTGCATCGTATGAATTTAAGAAGTTAATGGCGTAAAGAATGAATACACAACAATTGGCAAAACTGCGTTCCATCGTGCCCGAAATGCGTCGCGTTCGGCACATACATTTTGTCGGCATCGGTGGTGCCGGTATGGGCGGTATTGCCGAAGTTCTGGCCAATGAAGGTTATCAGATCAGTGGTTCCGATTTAGCGCCAAATCCGGTCACGCAGCAGTTAATGAATCTGGGAGCGACGATTTATTTCAACCATCGCCCGGAAAACGTACGTGATGCCAGCGTGGTCGTTGTTTCCAGCGCCATTTCTGCCGATAACCCGGAAATTGTCGCAGCTCATGAAGCGCGTATTCCGGTGATCCGTCGTGCCGAAATGCTGGCTGAGTTAATGCGTTTTCGTCATGGCATCGCCATTGCAGGAACGCACGGCAAAACGACAACCACCGCGATGGTTTCCAGCATCTACGCAGAAGCGGGGCTCGACCCAACCTTCGTTAACGGCGGGCTGGTAAAAGCGGCGGGGGTTCATGCGCGTTTGGGGCATGGTCGGTACCTGATTGCCGAAGCAGATGAGAGTGATGCATCGTTCCTGCATCTGCAACCGATGGTGGCGATTGTCACCAATATCGAAGCCGACCACATGGATACCTACCAGGGCGACTTTGAGAATTTAAAACAGACTTTTATTAATTTTCTGCACAACCTGCCGTTTTACGGTCGTGCGGTGATGTGTGTTGATGATCCGGTGATCCGCGAATTGTTACCGCGAGTGGGACGTCAGACCACGACTTACGGCTTCAGCGAAGATGCCGACGTGCGTGTAGAAGATTATCAGCAGATTGGCCCGCAGGGGCACTTTACGCTGCTGCGCCAGGACAAAGAGCCGATGCGCGTCACCCTGAATGCGCCAGGTCGTCATAACGCGCTGAACGCCGCAGCTGCGGTTGCGGTTGCTACGGAAGAGGGAATTGATGACGAGGCTATTTTACGTGCGCTGGAGAGCTTCCAGGGGACTGGGCGCCGTTTTGATTTCCTCGGTGAATTCCCGCTGGAGCCAGTGAATGGTAAAAGCGGTACGGCAATGCTGGTCGATGACTACGGCCACCACCCGACGGAAGTTGACGCCACCATTAAAGCGGCGCGCGCAGGCTGGCCGGATAAAAACCTGGTAATGCTGTTTCAGCCGCACCGTTTTACCCGTACGCGCGACCTGTATGATGATTTCGCCAATGTGCTGACGCAGGTTGATACCCTGTTGATGCTGGAAGTGTATCCGGCTGGCGAAGCGCCAATTCCGGGAGCGGACAGCCGTTCGCTGTGTCGCACAATTCGTGGACGTGGGAAAATTGATCCCATTCTGGTGCCGGACCCTGCGCAGGTAGCCGAGATGCTGGCACCGGTATTAACCGGTAACGACCTGATTCTCGTTCAGGGGGCTGGTAATATCGGAAAAATTGCCCGTTCTTTAGCTGAAATCAAACTGAAGCCGCAAACTCCGGAGGAAGAACAACATGACTGATAAAATCGCGGTCCTGTTGGGCGGGACTTCCGCTGAGCGGGAAGTTTCTCTGAATTCTGGCGCAGCGGTGTTAGCCGGGCTGCGTGAAGGCGGTATTGATGCGTATCCTGTCGACCCGAAAGAAGTCGACGTGACGCAACTGAAGTCGATGGGTTTTCAGAAAGTGTTTATCGCGCTACACGGTCGCGGCGGTGAAGATGGTACGCTGCAGGGCATGCTCGAGCTGATGGGCTTGCCTTATACCGGCAGCGGAGTGATGGCATCTGCGCTTTCAATGGATAAACTACGCAGCAAACTGCTGTGGCAAGGTGCCGGTTTACCGGTCGCGCCGTGGGTAGCGTTAACCCGCGCAGAGTTTGAAAAAGGCCTGAGCGATAAGCAGTTAGCAGAAATTTCTGCTCTGGGTTTGCCGGTTATCGTTAAGCCGAGCCGCGAAGGTTCCAGTGTGGGAATGTCAAAAGTAGTAGCAGAAAATGCTCTACAAGATGCATTAAGATTGGCATTTCAGCACGATGAAGAAGTATTGATTGAAAAATGGCTAAGTGGGCCGGAGTTCACGGTTGCGATACTCGGTGAAGAAATTTTACCGTCAATACGTATTCAACCGTCCGGAACCTTCTATGATTATGAGGCGAAGTATCTCTCTGATGAGACACAGTATTTCTGCCCCGCAGGTCTGGAAGCGTCACAAGAGGCCAATTTGCAGGCATTAGTGCTGAAAGCATGGACGACGTTAGGTTGCAAAGGATGGGGACGTATTGACGTTATGCTGGACAGCGATGGACAGTTTTATCTGCTGGAAGCCAATACCTCACCGGGTATGACCAGCCACAGCCTGGTGCCGATGGCGGCACGTCAGGCAGGTATGAGCTTCTCGCAGTTGGTAGTACGAATTCTGGAACTGGCGGACTAATATGTCGCAGGCTGCTCTGAACACGCGAAACAGTGAAGAAGAGGTTTCTTCTCGCCGCAATAATGGAACGCGTCTGGCGGGGATCCTTTTCCTGCTGACCGTTTTAACGACAGTGTTGGTGAGCGGCTGGGTCGTGTTGGGCTGGATGGAAGATGCGCAACGCCTGCCGCTCTCAAAGCTGGTGTTGACCGGTGAACGCCATTACACGCGTAATGACGATATCCGGCAGTCGATCCTGGCATTGGGTGAGCCGGGTACCTTTATGACCCAGGATGTCAACATCATTCAGACGCAAATAGAACAACGCCTGCCGTGGATTAAGCAGGTGAGCGTCAGAAAGCAGTGGCCTGATGAATTGAAGATTCATCTGGTTGAATATGTGCCGATTGCGCGGTGGAATGATCAACATATGGTAGACGCGGAAGGAAACACCTTCAGCGTGCCGCCAGATCGCACCAGCAAGCAGGTGCTTCCAATGCTGTATGGCCCGGAAGGCAGCGCCAATGAAGTGTTGCAGGGCTATCGCGAAATGGGGCAGATGCTGGCAAAGGACAGATTTACTCTGAAGGAAGCGGCGATGACCGCGCGGCGTTCCTGGCAGTTGACGCTGAATAACGATATTAAGCTCAATCTTGGCCGGGGCGATACGATGAAACGTTTGGCTCGCTTTGTAGAACTTTATCCGGTTTTACAGCAGCAGGCGCAAACCGATGGCAAACGGATTAGCTACGTTGATTTGCGTTATGACTCTGGAGCGGCAGTAGGCTGGGCGCCCTTGCCGCCAGAGGAATCTACTCAGCAACAAAATCAGGCACAGGCAGAACAACAATGATCAAGGCGACGGACAGAAAACTGGTAGTAGGACTGGAGATTGGTACCGCGAAGGTTGCCGCTTTAGTAGGGGAAGTTCTGCCCGACGGTATGGTCAATATCATTGGCGTGGGCAGCTGCCCGTCGCGTGGTATGGATAAAGGCGGGGTGAACGACCTCGAATCCGTGGTCAAGTGCGTACAACGTGCCATTGACCAGGCAGAATTGATGGCAGATTGTCAGATCTCTTCGGTATATCTGGCGCTTTCTGGTAAGCACATCAGCTGCCAGAATGAAATTGGTATGGTGCCTATTTCTGAAGAAGAAGTGACGCAAGAAGATGTGGAAAACGTCGTCCATACCGCGAAATCGGTGCGTGTGCGCGATGAGCATCGTGTGCTGCATGTGATCCCGCAAGAGTATGCGATTGACTATCAGGAAGGGATCAAGAATCCGGTAGGACTTTCGGGCGTGAGGATGCAGGCAAAAGTGCACCTGATCACATGTCACAACGATATGGCGAAAAACATCGTCAAAGCGGTTGAACGTTGTGGACTGAAAGTTGACCAACTGATATTTGCCGGACTGGCATCAAGTTATTCGGTATTGACGGAAGATGAACGTGAACTGGGTGTCTGCGTCGTCGATATCGGTGGTGGTACAATGGATATCGCCGTTTATACCGGTGGGGCATTGCGCCACACTAAGGTAATTCCTTATGCTGGCAATGTCGTGACCAGTGATATCGCTTACGCCTTTGGCACGCCGCCAAGCGACGCCGAAGCGATTAAAGTTCGCCACGGTTGTGCGCTGGGTTCCATCGTTGGAAAAGATGAGAGCGTGGAAGTGCCGAGCGTAGGCGGTCGTCCGCCGCGGAGTCTGCAACGTCAGACCCTGGCAGAGGTGATCGAGCCGCGCTATACCGAGCTGCTCAACCTGGTCAACGAAGAGATATTGCAGTTGCAGGAAAAGCTTCGCCAACAAGGGGTTAAACATCACCTGGCGGCAGGCATTGTATTAACCGGTGGCGCAGCGCAGATCGAAGGTCTTGCAGCCTGTGCTCAGCGCGTGTTTCATACGCAAGTGCGTATCGGCGCGCCGCTGAACATTACCGGTTTAACGGATTATGCTCAGGAGCCGTATTATTCGACGGCGGTGGGATTGCTTCACTATGGGAAAGAGTCACATCTTAACGGTGAAGCTGAAGTAGAAAAACGTGTTACAGCATCAGTTGGCTCGTGGATCAAGCGACTCAATAGTTGGCTGCGAAAAGAGTTTTAATTTTTATGAGGCCGACGATGATTACGGCCTCAGGCGACAGGCACAAATCGGAGAGAAACTATGTTTGAACCAATGGAACTTACCAATGACGCGGTGATTAAAGTCATCGGCGTCGGCGGCGGCGGCGGTAATGCTGTTGAACACATGGTGCGCGAGCGCATTGAAGGTGTTGAATTCTTCGCGGTAAATACCGATGCACAAGCGCTGCGTAAAACAGCGGTTGGACAGACGATTCAAATCGGTAGCGGTATCACCAAAGGACTGGGCGCTGGCGCTAATCCAGAAGTTGGCCGCAATGCGGCTGATGAGGATCGCGATGCATTGCGTGCGGCGCTGGAAGGTGCAGACATGGTCTTTATTGCTGCGGGTATGGGTGGTGGTACCGGTACAGGTGCAGCACCAGTCGTCGCTGAAGTGGCAAAAGATTTGGGTATCCTGACCGTTGCTGTCGTCACTAAGCCTTTCAACTTTGAAGGCAAGAAGCGTATGGCATTCGCGGAGCAGGGGATCACTGAACTGTCCAAGCATGTGGACTCTCTGATCACTATCCCGAACGACAAACTGCTGAAAGTTCTGGGCCGCGGTATCTCCCTGCTGGATGCGTTTGGCGCAGCGAACGATGTACTGAAAGGCGCTGTGCAAGGTATCGCTGAACTGATTACTCGTCCGGGTTTGATGAACGTGGACTTTGCAGACGTACGCACCGTAATGTCTGAGATGGGCTACGCAATGATGGGTTCTGGCGTGGCGAGCGGTGAAGACCGTGCGGAAGAAGCTGCTGAAATGGCTATCTCTTCTCCGCTGCTGGAAGATATCGACCTGTCTGGCGCGCGCGGCGTGCTGGTTAACATCACGGCGGGCTTCGACCTGCGTCTGGATGAGTTCGAAACGGTAGGTAACACCATCCGTGCATTTGCTTCCGACAACGCGACTGTGGTTATCGGTACTTCTCTTGACCCGGATATGAATGACGAGCTGCGCGTAACCGTTGTTGCGACAGGTATCGGCATGGACAAACGTCCTGAAATCACTCTGGTGACCAATAAGCAGGTTCAGCAGCCAGTGATGGATCGCTACCAGCAGCATGGGATGGCTCCGCTGACCCAGGAGCAGAAGCCGGTTGCTAAAGTCGTGAATGACAATGCGCCGCAAACTGCGAAAGAGCCGGATTATCTGGATATCCCAGCATTCCTGCGTAAGCAAGCTGATTAAGAATTGACTGGAATTTGGGTTTCGAGGCTCTTTGTGCTAAACTGGCCCGCCGAATGTATAGTACACTTCGGTTGGATAGGTAATTTGGCGAGATAATACGATGATCAAACAAAGGACACTTAAACGTATCGTTCAGGCGACGGGTGTCGGTTTACATACCGGCAAGAAAGTCACCCTGACGTTACGCCCTGCGCCGGCCAACACCGGGGTCATCTATCGTCGCACCGACTTGAATCCACCGGTAGATTTCCCGGCCGATGCCAAATCTGTGCGTGATACCATGCTCTGTACGTGTCTGGTCAACGAGCATGATGTACGGATTTCAACCGTAGAGCACCTCAATGCTGCTCTCGCGGGCTTGGGCATCGATAACATTGTTATCGAAGTTAACGCGCCGGAAATCCCGATCATGGACGGCAGCGCCGCTCCGTTTGTATACCTGCTGCTTGACGCCGGTATCGACGAGTTGAACTGCGCCAAAAAATTTGTTCGCATCAAAGAGACTGTTCGTGTCGAAGATGGCGATAAGTGGGCTGAATTTAAGCCGTACAATGGTTTTTCGCTGGATTTCACCATCGATTTTAACCATCCGGCTATTGATTCCAGCAACCAGCGCTATGCGATGAACTTCTCCGCTGATGCGTTTATGCGCCAGATCAGCCGTGCGCGTACGTTCGGTTTCATGCGTGATATCGAATATCTGCAGTCCCGTGGTTTGTGCCTGGGCGGCAGCTTCGATTGTGCCATCGTTGTTGACGATTATCGCGTACTGAACGAAGACGGCCTGCGTTTTGAAGACGAATTTGTGCGTCACAAAATGCTCGATGCGATCGGTGACTTGTTCATGTGTGGTCACAATATTATTGGTGCATTTACCGCTTATAAATCCGGTCATGCACTGAATAACAAACTGCTGCAGGCTGTCCTGGCGAAACAGGAAGCCTGGGAATATGTGACCTTCCAGGACGACGCAGAACTGCCGTTGGCCTTCAAAGCGCCTTCAGCTGTACTGGCATAACGACATTTATACTGTCGTATAAAATTCGACTGGCAAATCTGGCACTCTCTCCGGCCAGGTGAACCAGTCGTTTTTTTTTGAATTTTATAAGAGCTATAAAAAACGGTGCGAACGCTGTTTTCTTAAGCACTTTTCCGCACAACTTATCTTCATTCGTGCTGTGGACTGCAGGCTTTAATGATAAGATTTGTGCGCTAAATACGTTTGAATATGATCGGGATGGCAATAACGTGAGTGGAATACTGACGCGCTGGCGACAGTTTGGTAAACGCTACTTCTGGCCGCATCTCTTATTAGGGATGGTTGCGGCGAGTTTAGGTTTGCCTGCGCTCAGCAACGCCGCCGAACCAAACGCGCCCGCAAAAGCGACAACCCGCAACCACGAGCCTTCAGCCAAAGTTAACTTTGGTCAATTGGCCTTGCTGGAAGCGAACACACGCCGCCCGAATTCGAACTATTCCGTTGATTACTGGCATCAACATGCCATTCGCACGGTAATCCGTCATCTTTCTTTCGCAATGGCACCGCAAACACTGCCCGTTGCTGAAGAATCTTTGCCTCTTCAGGCGCAACATCTTGCATTACTGGATACGCTCAGCGCGCTGCTGACCCAGGAAGGCACGCCGTCTGAAAAGGGTTATCGCATTGATTATGCGCATTTTACCCCACAAGCAAAATTCAGCACGCCCGTCTGGATAAGCCAGGCGCAAGGCATCCGTGCTGGCCCTCAACGCCTCACCTAACAACAATAAACCTTTACTTCATTTTATTAACTCCGCAACGCGGGGCGTTTGAGATTTTATTATGCTAATCAAATTGTTAACTAAAGTTTTCGGTAGTCGTAACGATCGCACCCTGCGCCGGATGCGCAAAGTGGTCAACATCATCAATGCCATGGAACCGGAGATGGAAAAACTCTCCGACGAAGAACTGAAAGGGAAAACCGCAGAGTTTCGTGCACGTCTGGAAAAAGGCGAAGTGCTGGAAAATCTGATCCCGGAAGCTTTCGCCGTGGTACGTGAGGCAAGTAAGCGCGTCTTTGGTATGCGTCACTTCGACGTTCAGTTACTCGGCGGTATGGTTCTTAACGAACGCTGCATCGCCGAAATGCGTACCGGTGAAGGTAAAACCCTGACCGCAACGCTGCCTGCTTACCTGAACGCACTAACCGGTAAAGGCGTGCACGTAGTTACCGTCAACGACTACCTGGCGCAACGTGACGCCGAAAACAACCGTCCGCTGTTTGAATTCCTTGGCCTGACTGTCGGTATCAACCTGCCGGGCATGCCAGCACCGGCAAAGCGCGAAGCTTACGCAGCTGACATCACTTACGGTACGAACAACGAATACGGCTTTGACTACCTGCGCGACAATATGGCGTTCAGCCCTGAAGAACGTGTACAGCGTAAACTGCACTATGCGCTGGTGGACGAAGTGGACTCCATCCTGATCGATGAAGCGCGTACACCGCTGATCATTTCCGGCCCGGCAGAAGACAGCTCGGAAATGTATAAACGCGTGAATAAAATTATTCCGCACCTGATCCGTCAGGAAAAAGAAGACTCCGAAACCTTCCAGGGCGAAGGCCACTTCTCGGTGGACGAAAAATCTCGCCAGGTGAACCTGACCGAACGTGGTCTGGTGCTGATTGAAGAACTGCTGGTGAAAGAGGGCATCATGGATGAAGGGGAGTCTCTGTACTCTCCGGCCAACATCATGCTGATGCACCACGTAACGGCGGCGCTGCGCGCTCATGCGCTGTTTACCCGCGACGTCGACTACATCGTTAAAGATGGTGAAGTTATCATCGTTGACGAACACACCGGTCGTACCATGCAGGGCCGTCGCTGGTCCGATGGTCTGCACCAGGCTGTGGAAGCGAAAGAAGGTGTGCAGATCCAGAACGAAAACCAAACGCTGGCTTCGATCACCTTCCAGAACTACTTCCGTCTGTATGAAAAACTGGCGGGGATGACCGGTACTGCTGATACCGAAGCTTTCGAATTTAGCTCCATCTACAAGCTGGATACCGTCGTTGTTCCGACCAACCGTCCAATGATTCGTAAAGATCTGCCGGACCTGGTCTACATGACTGAAGCGGAAAAAATTCAGGCGATCATTGAAGATATCAAAGAACGTACTGCGAAAGGCCAGCCGGTGCTGGTGGGTACTATCTCCATCGAAAAATCGGAGCTGGTGTCAAACGAACTGACCAAAGCCGGTATTAAGCACAACGTCCTGAACGCCAAATTCCACGCCAACGAAGCGGCGATTGTTGCTCAGGCAGGTTATCCGGCTGCGGTGACTATCGCGACCAATATGGCGGGTCGTGGTACAGATATTGTGCTCGGTGGTAGCTGGCAGGCAGAAGTTGCCGCGCTGGAAAATCCGACCGCAGAGCAAATTGAAAAAATTAAAGCCGACTGGCAGGTACGTCACGATGCGGTACTGGAAGCAGGTGGCCTGCATATCATCGGTACCGAGCGTCACGAATCCCGTCGTATCGATAACCAGTTGCGCGGTCGTTCTGGTCGTCAGGGGGATGCTGGTTCTTCCCGTTTCTACCTGTCGATGGAAGATGCGCTGATGCGTATTTTTGCTTCCGACCGAGTATCCGGCATGATGCGTAAACTGGGTATGAAGCCAGGCGAAGCCATTGAACACCCGTGGGTGACTAAAGCGATTGCCAACGCCCAGCGTAAAGTTGAAAGCCGTAACTTCGACATTCGTAAGCAACTGCTGGAATATGATGACGTGGCTAACGATCAGCGTCGCGCCATTTACTCCCAGCGTAACGAACTGCTGGATGTCAGCGATGTGAGCGAAACCATCAACAGCATTCGTGAAGATGTGTTCAAAGCCACCATTGATGCCTACATTCCGCCACAGTCGCTGGAAGAAATGTGGGATATTCCGGGGCTGCAGGAACGTCTGAAGAACGATTTCGACCTCGATTTACCAATTGCCGAGTGGCTGGATAAAGAACCAGAACTGCATGAAGAGACGCTGCGTGAGCGCATTCTGGCGCAGTCCATCGAAGTGTATCAGCGTAAAGAAGAAGTGGTTGGTGCTGAGATGATGCGTCACTTCGAGAAAGGCGTCATGCTGCAAACGCTTGACTCCCTGTGGAAAGAGCACCTGGCAGCGATGGACTATCTGCGTCAGGGTATCCACCTGCGTGGCTATGCACAGAAAGATCCGAAGCAGGAATACAAACGTGAATCGTTCTCCATGTTTGCAGCGATGCTGGAGTCGTTAAAATATGAAGTTATCAGCACGCTGAGCAAAGTCCAGGTACGTATGCCTGAAGAGGTTGAGGAGCTGGAACAACAGCGTCGTATGGAAGCCGAGCGTTTAGCGCAAATGCAGCAGCTTAGCCATCAGGATGACGACTCTGCAGCCGCAGCTGCACTGGCGGCGCAAACCGGTGAGCGCAAAGTAGGACGTAACGATCCTTGCCCGTGCGGTTCTGGTAAAAAATACAAGCAGTGCCATGGTCGCCTGCAATAAAAGCTAACAGTTGAAGTAAAAGGCGCAGGATTCTGCGCCTTTTTTATAGGTTTAAGACAATGAAAAAGCTGCAAATTGCGGTAGGTATTATTCGCAACGAGAACAATGAAATCTTTATAACGCGTCGCGCAGCAGATGCGCACATGGCGAATAAACTGGAGTTTCCCGGCGGTAAAATTGAAATGGGCGAAACGCCGGAACAGGCGGTGGTGCGTGAACTTCAGGAAGAAGTCGGGATTACCCCACAACATTTTTCGCTATTTGAAAAACTGGAATATGAATTCCCGGACAGGCATATAACTCTGTGGTTCTGGCTGGTCGAAAGCTGGGAAGGGGAGCCGTGGGGTAAAGAAGGGCAACCCGGTGAGTGGATGTCGCTAGTCGGTCTTAATGCCGATGATTTTCCGCCAGCCAATGAACCGGTAATTGCGAAGCTTAAGCGTCTGTAGGTCGGATAAGGCGTTCACGCCGCATCCGACATTTGCACAAGATGCCTGATGCGACGCTGTCCGCGTCTTATCAGGCCTACGTGCGGCATCAGACAAATGTCACTGCTTTGGCTCTTCGCTCCAGTCATCGCTTTCGGAAAGATCGCCACTGCTGGGGATTCGTTTTTCTTCAGCAGCCCATTCTCCGAGGTCGATCAACTGACAACGTTTGGAGCAAAATGGCCGAAACGGGCTGATTTCACCCCACACCACCGTTTTCCCGCAGGTTGGGCAATTCACCGTAATAGTTTCTGACATTTTCACTCCTTAGCAACAGGCCAGTTCGAAATCCAGACGTTCCGGTACCTGTCCGTTTTCAGTGTCCAGCGGCATAAAACGAATGGCAAAACGGCTCTTATGTCCGGAAATTTGCGGATAAAGCTGTGAATCGAGCGACAGATTCAGGCGCAGCAAGTCGGCATCGCCACCGTTATCCTGATAAAAACCATTCAGGCTGGTTTGTTTACGGAAGGGAGCCGACTGGCGAATTAAATCCAGCACCATGGTAAGTGCCTGGGTGAGCGGGTTCAGGCTGGCAATCCAGGTTTCTACCTGGCTGTCGCGCTGCGCCTGGGGTAGATGCAGCCAAATGTGCAATGTAGGTAAATCAAAGCTGCAACAGCCGCCTGGGATGCTCAGTCGCTGACGCACCAGAGCAATCAAACGATCTTCACGCAGAAATTGCCCGATACGCGGCGCGGAAATTAATACGCTCCCCGCCGCTTTTAACTGCTGAATTAATGCTTCAATACGGCTCTGGTCCACGCCAGGCACGCCAATCCAGGTCTGGAGTTTACGTTGCTGCCGGTCAAGTTCTTTCAACAGCTCAGTGCGGACTTCGCCGCGCTCGAAAACATCCAGTAATTCACTGACATTACGGAAGAAATGCAGCGCGCCAGCGTGGTCAACGATGGGTAAATTAACGGTGAGTTGCTGAATCAAAAACTCAATGCGCAGCCATGTACGCATTTTTTCATTTAGTGGATGTTCAAAAAGGACCTGGGTCTGCATTACGGTTTTTCCTGTGAGACAAACTGCGACGCAAGCTGCAAATAGTGTGCGTGCAGGCGGGCAACATCCGATGCGATAGCATCCGGTGCGCCGTTATTATCAATGACGTCATCTGCCACGGCAAGGCGGGCTTCGCGCGTTGCCTGAGCAGCAAGGATTTGTTCGACATGCTCGCGAGTTACATCATCGCGCTGCATGGTGCGCTTAAGTTGCGTTTCTGGGCTGACATCCACCACCAGCACTCGATTCGCTTTTTTATACAGTGAGTTTTCTACCAGCAATGGCACAACCCACAGTACATAGGGGGAAGTAGCTTGCTGGATCTGGTGTTGCGTCTCTTGCTGAATCAGCGGATGCAGCAGGGCGTTAAGCCAGTTTTTCTCTTCCGGGTTGGCGAAGATCCGCTCGCGCAAGGCCCGGCGCTGCAATGTTCCATCAGCAGCAATCATGTTAGCGCCAAAGTGATCAGCAATGGCATGTAGCGCAGGTGCACCTGGTTCAACCACCTGACGCGCAATAATATCGGCATCAATGACGTTAATTCCGAGATCAGCAAACGCATTGGCAACGGTACTCTTGCCACTGCCAATGCCTCCCGTTAAGGCAACTATATACCTCATAATTTATATTCCCGGGAATTCATCATGATTATCAAAACGTTAAAAATGAGTGCACGAAAGCGAAATTGATGAAACGTTCGCTCACTATTTACCAGGTAAATTTATGGGATTGTAGCGTAAAAAAAGACAATTTCGCAGTCTTGCGCCGCATTGATTAGTGCGTATGATAGCGTCACTGGAGTTGCGCTCTTACCCTTATAGCCATTAACCCCAGGAATCCGCACATGCGTATTGAAGAAGATCTGAAGTTAGGTTTTAAAGACGTTCTCATCCGCCCTAAACGCTCCACTCTTAAAAGCCGTTCCGATGTTGAACTGGAACGTCAATTCACCTTCAAACATTCAGGTCAGAGCTGGTCCGGCGTGCCAATTATCGCCGCAAATATGGACACCGTAGGTACATTTTCTATGGCCTCTGCGCTGGCTTCTTTTGATATTTTGACTGCTGTGCATAAACACTATTCTGTCGAAGAGTGGCAAGCGTTTATCAACAATTCTTCCGCTGATGTGCTGAAACATGTGATGGTTTCTACCGGTACGTCTGATGCGGATTTCGAAAAAACTAAACAGATTCTCGACCTGAACCCGGCATTAAACTTCGTTTGTATTGATGTGGCGAATGGTTATTCCGAACACTTCGTGCAGTTCGTTGCGAAAGCGCGTGAAGCGTGGCCGACCAAAACCATTTGTGCTGGCAACGTAGTGACTGGTGAAATGTGTGAGGAGCTTATCCTCTCCGGTGCTGATATCGTTAAAGTTGGCATTGGCCCAGGTTCTGTTTGTACAACTCGCGTCAAAACAGGCGTCGGTTATCCGCAGCTTTCTGCGGTAATCGAATGTGCCGATGCGGCGCACGGTCTGGGCGGAATGATCGTCAGCGACGGTGGCTGCACCACGCCGGGCGATGTCGCAAAAGCCTTTGGCGGCGGTGCCGATTTCGTCATGCTTGGCGGCATGCTGGCGGGCCACGAAGAGAGCGGCGGTCGCATCGTTGAGGAGAACGGCGAGAAATTTATGCTGTTCTACGGCATGAGCTCCGAGTCTGCGATGAAACGTCACGTTGGCGGCGTTGCGGAATATCGCGCAGCAGAAGGTAAAACCGTTAAGCTGCCGCTGCGAGGCCCGGTTGAAAATACCGCGCGTGATATTTTGGGCGGCTTGCGTTCAGCTTGTACATACGTTGGGGCTTCACGCCTGAAAGAACTGACCAAGCGCACCACGTTTATTCGGGTGCAGGAACAAGAAAACCGCATCTTCAACAACCTGTAATCTCCCAACGCTGGCGTGGAGCAACACGCCAGCGTTATCCCATCCCACTCATCGCATCGCCTAAATGGAAAATTGGCAGATACATCGCCACCACCAGCGTACCGATAATTCCTCCCGTTATGATCAGCAACGCCGGTTCCAGTAAGGCTGCGAGGTTATCCGCCAGCGCCATTGTGTTATCCCGATGATGATGGGCGAGGTTGTCTAACATGAGATCCAGCGAGCCGGATGCCTCTCCCGTTCTCACTAATTGCAAACAGAGCGGGCTAAACTCACCGGCATTTTTTAGCGCCAGCCAGATGGGATGACCGTTACTGATATCGTGCTGGATTTGTGTCAGAAGTTGCACCCAGTACGGGCAGCGCATTGTTTCTCTGACGCTCTCTACGCCCTGTAAAAAAGTAATGCCTGCACTTTGTGTCAGCGCCAGAATCGTAAAGATCTGCGTGAGTTTTTGTCCCCTCATCAGTGAACCCATAATCGGGATTCGTAACAACAATTTCTGCCGCGCGATAAGCCAGGTAGGGCGGCGCATCAGCAACTTATTGGCTATCGCCAGCAGAAAGCCGAACAACACCAGCAGCCAGCCCCATTCGCCACTAAAGTCTGCCAGCGTCATGATCCCCTGCGTTAGTGCCGGTAGTGGGGTGTTGAAGGTCTTATAGATAGCGGCAAACTCCGGCAGAACAAAATGCAGCATTGCCACAACCACCATGATTGCCATCGCTAAAATGATGATGGGATAGCGCAACGCTGATTTCACTTTTTCGGTCAACTGACGCTGGGCTTTTTGCTGACGCGCCAGTTCAAAGCAGCATTCATCCAGCTTACCGGTCAGTTCACCCGTGCGGATCATCGCCTGATAGAGTGGCGGAAATACCTCTGACCAGGGTAATAAGGCATTGGAAAAAGCAATGCCCTGTTCGAGATCGTGCGCCAGCGATTGCAGCAACGCTTGCCATTGCTTACTGGGATGCTGTTCCGCCAGCAGTGCCAGCCCTTCAGAAAGCGTTAACCCGGCTTTGAGTAGCGTCGCCAGTTGATGAATGACTTCCGCGCTTTTATCTCCTCGCCACTGCGCAGAATTGATGGCGATTCGCTTCAGGCTAAGTGGGGTAACCATCTGTTGCTGTAGTGCCATGAGCAGCAAAGCACGGCTCTCTGCCCATAGCATCCCATCTTGCGCATTGCCGTCGCCGGTTATGCCATGCCAGCGCCAGAGTTGCTTACTCGCCATGCGGCATCCCCAGTACGCGGATTAACTCTTCAAAGGTGGTTAAGCCTTGCTCCACGGCCAGGCAGCCGTTTTCAAAAAGCGTACACATACCCGCCTGTCGTGCGTGCGTTTCCAGCGATTCAACGTCGGTATTAGCGGAAATAAGCTGACGAATGACCGGCGTTATGGGCAGAACTTCAAATAAGGCCGTACGACCATAAAAACCGTGGTAGCAATGTACACAACCGGGTGCCTGCCAGTGGGGCAGCGGCGACGGCCATACATTGACTGGAATATGGATGGGCTCCCCTTGCTGCCGGCGACAATGTGGGCAAAGTTTGCGTACCAGACGCTGGGCTATTACCAGCGTAAGCGCCGATGATAGCATCCAGCGGGCGACCCCCATTTGCTGTAAACGTACCAGCGTTTCGCAGGTGGAATTAGTGTGTAGGGTAGACAACACCAGGTGACCAGTTTGCGCCGCTTTAATAGCGATCTCTGCTGTTTCGCCATCGCGGATCTCTCCGATCATGATGACGTCAGGATCCTGGCGCAATAACGCACGCAAAACGCCCTGAAAGGTGAGCCCGGCACGCGGATGGATTTGCGTCTGGTTTAGTCCGGCTATGGGGATCTCAACCGGATCTTCGACGCTACAAATATTAATGTCAGCGGTATTCAGCGTTTGCAGGGCACTATAAAGCGTGACCGTTTTGCCGCTGCCGGTAGGGCCAGTTACCAGCACCAGTCCCTGTGGTTGTTGCAAGGCATGAGCAAAGTCCGCCAGTTGTAACGGCTGCATTCCAAGCGTGTTGACATCCAGTGCCTGACCCACCTGCTGTAACAACCTTAATACCACCTTTTCACCACCCCGACATGGTAAGGTCGCAATACGAAATGAGACGGCGTTTCCTGCCAGTTCGACAGTGAATTGCCCGTCCTGCGGCAGGCGATGTTCCGCAATATCCAGGTTTCCCAGCACTTTTAATCTGGCGGTTAATGCGACTCCGGCATCCGGTGAAACATCCGGTAAAGGATGCAATACGCCGTCGATACGCAAGCGGATGCGGTAGGCATTGTCCGCTGGTTCGATATGAATATCAGACGCGCGTTGTTCCAGCGCAGATTGTAACGTTCGAGCTAGCAACTCTGCTTTGGGCTGATGCTTCTCCTGAACAGCTACGGGCAATGTCTGTTGTGTGCGACTGGCGTGACCTTCCATTTGTTGGCGCGTCCAGCAGGTGATCTCAATACGTTTGGTGGTAGCGAAATGCAATGCGTCCAGCAACTCATGTGAGGGGGCATCGACCACCGCAACATGAACCACTTCTTCGCTGGCATCCAGCAAGACTCCCTGATAACGCAGACACAGGGCCGTGAGCTGTGGAATATTCATTGCCGCTCCTTAGTTGGCGTCATCAAAGCGGAAGACATCTTCGCAGGCTTGCTGCAATGCGCTGTCACTTTGAATATTGCAGTTGCGCGTCCAGCCGGTGACGCCGTTTGCGTTATCCCAACCCGGTGTCATGACGACGCTTAGTCCATTGAGACTTTCTTGCCCGGTCAGCGACACCACGCCTTTTGCCACACTCATGGCTGAAACATAGTGGGTGGTGGTAGGCGAGGGAATGCCATTGCTGCCACCGTCGCAGGTATCTAATCCACCATGTTCCAGCGCGCACAACTCTACGGCGGTACGGTAAGGCACAAAGGTTTGTAGCATGTCGGTGAGTGCGGCTTTGCGCAGGTAGTTTTGATAAGCGGGAATACCAATGGCGCTTAAAATGGCAATGATGCCAATAACCACCATCAGTTCGATAAGTGTAAAACCGCGTTGCTTGTCCATCTGTTTCGCTCCTTGATTTGGTTGGCGCTACTTTGGCAAACGCCATCAGCACAGGCGAGGGGCAAAAAACGAAACGGGAAAGCAGATTCCGAGGTTTTTTATTTCGTTGCAGCGAAAGACAAGAAATTTGCGAGGCGTTACGAAGAAAGTTGGGGAAGGGGAGATTATCCGCCCGCGATGGAGCGGATAAATCTGTCAACTATTAGCGAAAACGCATTGAAAGGTCGAGTGCTTGTACGTGTTTAGTTAGCGCACCGACGGAGATAAAGTCCACGCCCGTTTCGGCAAATTCACGCAGTGTTTTGTCAGTGACGTTGCCAGACACTTCCAGTAGCGCCTTGCCGTTGGTGCGTTTGACGGCTTCGCGCATCTGTTCTGTTTCGAAGTTATCCAGCATGATGATATCGGCTCCTGCTTTCAGGGCTTCATCAAGTTCTTCCAGATTCTCTACTTCGACTTCTACTGGCGCATCCGGGTGCAGCCAGGACGCTTTTTCGACCGCCTGGCGCACTGAGCCGGAGGCAATAATATGGTTTTCTTTGATCAGGAAGGCATCAGAAAGCCCCAGACGGTGATTCGCTCCGCCGCCGCAAAGTACCGCGTATTTCAGAGCTGAACGCAGGCCGGGTAAGGTTTTGCGCGTATCCAACAACTGCGTGTTGGTGCCTTCCAGCAATTCGACATAGTGGCGTACCTTACTGGCAACTCCTGAAAGGGTTTGCACAAAATTAAGCGCAGTGCGTTCGCCCGTTAACAGCACGCGGGATGGGCCTTCAAGTTCGAACAAGGATTGATTGGCATTGATGACATCGCCGTCATCCACATGCCAGATTATGGTGACATCGTCGCCTGCCAGTTGAATAAACACCTCTTCAACCCAGCGTTTGCCGCAAAAGACGCCATTCTCGCGGGTGATCACCGTGGCATGAGAGCGAGAATTTTCCGGTAAAAGTTTTGCCGTAATATCATTGTTGGCATCGACTGTTCCGCCTAAATCTTCCCGCAGCGCCTGGGCTACCGCGCCGGGGATATCGAGATTAATGCGTTCCAGCAGCTCGTCACGTCGGGTGTCAGGGTTATAGCGGCGAGGCGGCATGTTAAAACTCCAGATAGCTAACGAATCATAAGGTAGAAACATGCTACTCTGAACCGGGTATTAGCACCACATATAAGGAGATCCTGCATGTTGTTAGAACAGGGGTGGCTGGTTGGCGCGCGCCGCGTTCCCTCACCACATTACGATTGCCGCCCGGATGACGAAACACCCACCCTGCTGGTGGTGCACAATATTAGCCTGCCGCCAGGCGAATTTGGCGGTCCGTGGATCGACGCATTATTCACTGGAACTATTGATCCGCAGGCACATCCTTTCTTTGCTGAGATCGCCCATTTGCGCGTCTCCGCTCACTGTTTGATTCGCCGTGATGGTGAAATAGTCCAGTATGTTCCTTTCGATAAACGTGCATGGCATGCGGGAGTCTCTCAGTATCAGGGGCGCGAACGCTGCAATGATTTTTCTATTGGGATTGAGCTTGAAGGCACCGATACGCTGGCGTATACCGATGCGCAGTATCAACAGCTTGCGGCGGTTACGCGGGCACTGATTGATTGCTATCCGGATATCGCTAAAAACATGACGGGCCATTGTGATATTGCGCCGGATCGGAAAACCGATCCCGGTCCTGCATTTGATTGGGCACGGTTTCGTGTGCTGGTCAGCAAGGAGACAACATGACGCTATTTACAACCTTACTGGTGTTAATTTTCGAGCGCCTGTTTAAGTTGGGCGAGCACTGGCAGCTTGATCATCGTCTTGAAGCGTTCTTTCGGCGGGTGAAACATTTTTCTCTCGGGCGCACGTTAGGCATGACCATTATTGCGATGGGCGTGACTTTTTTACTGTTACGCGCATTGCAGGGAGTATTGTTCAACGTTCCCACGCTACTGGTGTGGCTGCTGATTGGTTTGCTGTGTATTGGCGCAGGTAAAGTTCGTCTTCATTATCATGCTTATCTGACAGCTGCTTCACGTAATGATAGCCATGCCCGTGCCACGATGGCTGGCGAACTCACCATGATTCACGGCGTCCCGGCAGGCTGCGACGAACGTGAGTATTTGCGTGAGCTGCAAAATGCATTGCTGTGGATTAACTTTCGTTTTTATCTTGCAGCGCTGTTCTGGCTGATTGTGGGGGGAACCTGGGGACCCGTTACGCTGATGGGGTATGCGTTTTTGCGTGCATGGCAATACTGGCTGGCGCGATATCAGACGCCGCATCATCGTTTACAGTCCGGCATTGATGCCGTGCTTCATGTACTGGATTGGGTGCCGGTTCGTCTTGCGGGTGTGGTATATGCCTTGATCGGTCATGGTGAGAAAGCGTTACCGGCCTGGTTTGCTTCGCTGGGTGATTTCCATACTTCGCAGTATCAGGTGTTAACGCGTCTGGCGCAGTTCTCTCTGGCGCGTGAACCGCATGTCGATAAGGTGGAGACGCCGAAGGCAGCGGTTTCAATGGCGAAGAAAACCTCGTTCGTGGTCGTGGTGGTGATTGCACTACTGACGATTTACGGGGCGTTGGTGTAAAGATTATTGCCCTCACCCTGTACGGGTGAGGGCGTAGAGAGATTAATGCGCTTTTACGGCTTTGGCGGTTTTCTCTTTAAACAGATAGCCGATACCTAACACGATCAGCCATACCGGGATCAGGTATACCGAAATCGCCATTCCTGGGGTCATCAGCATAATCACCAGTACCGCCGCCATAAACAGCAGGCAGATCCAGTTACCCAGCGGATAAAGCAGAGCAGGGAAGCGAGTTACCACGCCTTGTTCCTGCTTGGCGCGACGGAATTTCATATGCGCCAGGCTAATCATCGCCCAGTTGATTACCAGTGCAGATACCACCAGCGCCATTAACAGTCCGAAAGCGGACTCTGGGGCAAGGTAGTTAATCAGTACGCACAACGCCGTTACCAGTGCAGACACCAGAATGGTATTTACTGGTACACCACGTTTATCGACAGACGCCAGCGCTTTTGGCGCATTACCCTGTTGTGCCAGACCAAACAGCATACGGCTGTTGCAATATACGCAGCTGTTGTACACGGAGAGCGCCGCAGTCAGTACCACGATGTTCAGCGCATTCGCCACAAAGGTATCGCCTAACTCGTGGAAGATCAGCACAAACGGACTGGTATCGGCGGTAACGCGGGTCCACGGCATCAGTGAGAGCAGAACGGCTAACGAACCAATATAGAAAATCAGGATGCGGTAGATAACCTGGTTAGTTGCTTTCGGTATACTTTGCTCCGGGTTATCAGCTTCTGCTGCGGTGATCCCCACCAGTTCCAGACCACCGAACGAGAACATGATAATCGCCATCATCATCACCAGCCCGGTGAAGCCGTGCGGCAGGAAACCACCCTGATCCCACAGGTTGCTAACGGTCGCCTGCGGGCCGCCGTTGCCACTGAATAGCAGCCAGCCGCCGAAGATGATCATCGCTACCACCGCGATAACTTTGATAATGGCAAACCAGAACTCCATCTCGCCAAACACTTTAACGTTGGTCAGGTTGATGGCGTTAATCACCACAAAGAATACGGCGGCAGAAACCCAGGTGGGGATTTCCGGATACCAGAACTGAATGTATTTACCCACGGCAGTCAGCTCAGCCATGGCAACTAAAACGTACAGTACCCAGTAGTTCCAGCCAGAGGCGAAACCGGCAAAACTGCCCCAGTATTTATAAGCAAAGTGGCTAAAGGAGCCTGCGACAGGTTCTTCGACCACCATTTCACCCAGCTGACGCATGATCAGAAAGGCGATAAAACCAGCAATGGCGTAACCCAGGATAATCCCTGGCCCTGCGGACTGTATTACGGAGGCGCTACCTAGGAATAACCCGGTCCCTATCGCGCCACCCAGCGCGATAAGCTGAATATGGCGGTTTTTAAGGCCGCGCTTTAGCTGCTCGCCGTGCTGTTGACCTTCCATCATGAAACCTCGTGCGGTGGTTGTTTTTTTGATCTACGCAGTGATGCGTGTGTAAGTTTGCAATTCCGTTTGTTGTATTAATTTGTTTACATCAAAGAAGTTTGAATTGTTACAAAAAGACTTCCGTCAGATCAAGAATAATGGTATGCGGCAGCGAATGCACCCGCTTTATGCATGGTTGAAGATGAGTTGCTTAAAAAGAAACCGTTTGTAAAGCTCAGCCTCAACCCCTCTCAATATGTAGAATGAATTTAAATTCGTTTTAATTGAATTAAAAATCACAAAATTGGTAAGTGAATCGGTTCAATTCGGATTTTTATAGTTTAATAATCGTTAAAAAACTCCTTTCCTACGTAAAGTCTACATTTGTGCATAGTTACAACTTTGAAACGTTATATATGTCAAGTTGTTAAAATGTGCACAGTTTCATGATTTCAATCAAAACCTGTATGGACATAAGGTGAATACTTTGTTACTTTAGCGTCACAGACATGAAATTGGTAAGACCAATTGACTTCGGCAAGTGGCTTAAGACAGGAACTCATGGCCTACAGCAAAATCCGCCAACCAAAACTCTCCGATGTGATTGAGCAGCAACTGGAGTTTTTGATCCTCGAAGGCACTCTCCGCCCGGGCGAAAAACTCCCACCGGAACGCGAACTGGCAAAACAGTTTGACGTCTCCCGTCCCTCCTTGCGTGAGGCGATTCAACGTCTCGAAGCGAAGGGCTTGTTGCTTCGTCGCCAGGGTGGCGGCACTTTTGTCCAGAGCAGCCTATGGCAAAGCTTCAGCGATCCGCTGGTGGAGCTGCTCTCCGACCATCCTGAGTCACAGTATGACTTGCTCGAAACACGACACGCCCTGGAAGGTATCGCCGCTTATTACGCCGCGCTGCGTAGTACCGATGAAGACAAGGAACGCATCCGTGAACTCCACCACGCCATAGAGCTGGCGCAGCAGTCTGGCGATCTGGACGCGGAATCAAACGCCGTACTCCAGTATCAGATTGCCGTCACCGAAGCGGCCCACAATGTGGTTCTGCTTCATCTGCTAAGGTGTATGGAGCCGATGTTGGCCCAGAATGTCCGCCAGAACTTCGAATTGCTCTATTCGCGTCGCGAGATGCTGCCGCTGGTGAGTAGTCACCGCACCCGCATATTTGAAGCGATTATGGCCGGTAAGCCGGAAGAAGCGCGCGAAGCATCGCATCGCCATCTGGCCTTTATCGAAGAAATTTTGCTCGACAGAAGTCGTGAAGAGAGCCGCCGTGAGCGTTCTCTGCGTCGTCTGGAGCAACGAAAGAATTAGTGATTTTTCTGGTAAAAATTATCCAGAAGATGTTGTAAATCAAGCGCATATAAAAGCGCGGCAACTAAACGTAGAACCTGTCTTATTGAGCTTTCCGGCGAGAGTTCAATGGGACAGGTTCCAGAAAACTCAACGTTATTAGATAGATAAGGAATAACCCATGTCAGAACGTTTCCCAAATGACGTGGATCCGATCGAAACTCGCGACTGGCTCCAGGCGATCGAATCGGTCATCCGTGAAGAAGGTGTTGAGCGTGCTCAGTATCTGATCGACCAACTGCTTGCTGAAGCCCGCAAAGGCGGTGTAAACGTAGCCGCAGGCACAGGTATCAGCAACTACATCAACACCATCCCCGTTGAAGAACAACCGGAGTATCCGGGTAATCTGGAACTGGAACGCCGTATTCGTTCAGCTATCCGCTGGAACGCCATCATGACGGTGCTGCGTGCGTCGAAAAAAGACCTCGAACTGGGCGGCCATATGGCGTCCTTCCAGTCTTCCGCAACCATTTATGATGTGTGCTTTAACCACTTCTTCCGTGCACGCAACGAGCAGGATGGCGGCGACCTGGTTTACTTCCAGGGCCACATCTCCCCGGGCGTGTACGCTCGTGCTTTCCTGGAAGGTCGTCTGACTCAGGAGCAGCTGGATAACTTCCGTCAGGAAGTTCACGGCAATGGCCTCTCTTCCTATCCGCACCCGAAACTGATGCCGGAATTCTGGCAGTTCCCGACCGTATCTATGGGTCTGGGGCCGATTGGTGCTATTTACCAGGCTAAATTCCTGAAATATCTGGAACACCGTGGCCTGAAAGATACCTCTAAACAGACCGTTTACGCGTTCCTCGGCGACGGTGAAATGGACGAACCGGAATCCAAAGGTGCGATCACCATCGCTACCCGTGAAAAACTGGATAACCTGGTCTTCGTTATCAACTGTAACCTGCAGCGTCTTGACGGCCCGGTCACCGGTAACGGCAAGATCATCAACGAACTGGAAGGCATCTTCGAAGGTGCTGGCTGGAACGTGATCAAAGTGATGTGGGGTAGCCGTTGGGATGAACTGCTGCGTAAAGATACCAGCGGTAAACTGATCCAGCTGATGAACGAAACCGTTGACGGCGACTACCAGACCTTCAAATCGAAAGATGGTGCGTACGTTCGTGAACACTTCTTCGGTAAATATCCTGAAACCGCAGCACTGGTTGCAGACTGGACTGACGAGCAGATCTGGGCACTGAACCGTGGTGGTCACGATCCGAAGAAAATCTACGCTGCATTCAAGAAAGCGCAGGAAACCAAAGGCAAAGCGACAGTAATCCTTGCTCATACCATTAAAGGTTACGGCATGGGCGACGCGGCTGAAGGTAAAAACATCGCGCACCAGGTTAAGAAAATGAACATGGACGGCGTGCGTCACATCCGCGACCGTTTCAATGTGCCGGTGTCTGATGCAGATATCGAAAAACTGCCGTACATCACCTTCCCGGAAGGTTCTGAAGAGCATACCTATCTGCACGCACAGCGTCAGAAACTGCACGGTTATCTGCCAAGCCGTCAGCCGAACTTCACCGAGAAGCTTGAGCTGCCGAGCCTGCAAGACTTCGGCGCGCTGCTGGAAGAGCAGAGCAAAGAGATCTCTACCACTATCGCTTTCGTTCGTGCCCTGAACGTAATGCTGAAGAACAAGTCGATCAAAGATCGTCTGGTACCGATCATCGCCGACGAAGCGCGTACTTTCGGTATGGAAGGTCTGTTCCGTCAGATTGGTATTTACAGCCCGAACGGTCAGCAGTACACCCCGCAGGACCGCGAGCAGGTTGCTTACTATAAAGAAGACGAGAAAGGTCAGATTCTGCAGGAAGGGATCAACGAGTTGGGCGCAGGTTGTTCCTGGCTGGCAGCGGCGACCTCTTACAGCACCAACAATCTGCCGATGATTCCGTTCTACATCTATTACTCGATGTTCGGCTTCCAGCGTATCGGCGATCTGTGCTGGGCGGCTGGCGACCAGCAAGCGCGTGGCTTCCTGATCGGCGGTACTTCCGGTCGTACCACCCTGAACGGTGAAGGTCTGCAGCACGAAGATGGTCACAGCCACATTCAGTCGCTGACTATCCCGAACTGTATCTCTTACGACCCGGCTTACGCTTACGAAGTTGCTGTCATTATGCATGACGGTCTGGAGCGTATGTACGGTGAAAAACAAGAGAACGTTTACTACTACATCACTACGCTGAACGAAAACTACCACATGCCGGCAATGCCGGAAGGTGCTGAGGAAGGTATCCGTAAAGGTATCTACAAACTCGAAACCATTGAAGGTAGCAAAGGTAAAGTTCAGCTGCTGGGCTCCGGTTCCATCCTGCGTCACGTCCGTGAAGCGGCAGAGATCCTGGCGAAAGATTACGGCGTAGGTTCTGACGTTTATAGCGTGACCTCCTTCACCGAACTGGCGCGAGATGGTCAGGATTGTGAACGCTGGAACATGCTGCACCCGCTGGAAACTCCGCGCGTTCCGTATATCGCTCAGGTGATGAACGACGCTCCGGCAGTGGCATCTACCGACTATATGAAACTGTTCGCTGAGCAGGTCCGTACTTACGTACCGGCTGACGACTACCGCGTACTGGGTACTGATGGCTTCGGTCGTTCCGACAGCCGTGAGAACCTGCGTCACCACTTCGAAGTTGATGCTTCCTACGTGGTTGTAGCGGCGCTGGGCGAACTGGCTAAACGTGGCGAAATCGATAAGAAAGTGGTTGCTGACGCAATCGCCAAATTCAACATCGATGCAGATAAAGTTAACCCGCGTCTGGCGTAAGAGGTAAAAGAATAATGGCTATCGAAATCAAAGTACCGGACATCGGGGCTGATGAAGTTGAAATCACCGAGATCCTGGTCAAAGTGGGCGACAAAGTTGAAGCCGAACAGTCGCTGATCACCGTAGAAGGCGACAAAGCCTCTATGGAAGTTCCGTCTCCGCAGGCGGGTATCGTTAAAGAGATCAAAGTCTCTGTTGGCGATAAAACCCAGACCGGCGCACTGATTATGATTTTCGATTCCGCCGACGGTGCAGCAGACGCTGCACCTGCTCAGGCAGAAGAGAAGAAAGAAGCAGCTCCGGCAGCAGCACCAGCGGCTGCAGCGGCAAAAGACGTTAACGTTCCGGATATCGGCAGCGACGAAGTTGAAGTGACCGAAATCCTGGTGAAAGTTGGCGATAAAGTTGAAGCTGAACAGTCGCTGATCACCGTAGAAGGCGATAAAGCGTCTATGGAAGTTCCGGCTCCGTTTGCTGGCACCGTGAAAGAGATCAAAGTGAACGTGGGTGACAAAGTGTCTACCGGCTCGCTGATTATGGTCTTCGAAGTCGCGGGTGAAGCAGGCGCGGCAGCTCCGGCGGCTAAACAGGAAGCGGCTCCGGCAGCGGCCCCTGCACCAGCGGCTGGCGTGAAAGAAGTTAACGTTCCGGATATCGGCGGTGACGAAGTTGAAGTGACCGAAGTGATGGTGAAAGTGGGCGACAAAGTTGCCGCTGAACAGTCACTGATTACCGTAGAAGGCGACAAAGCTTCTATGGAAGTTCCGGCTCCGTTTGCAGGCGTCGTGAAGGAACTGAAAGTCAACGTTGGCGATAAAGTGAAAACTGGCTCGCTGATTATGATCTTCGAAGTTGAAGGCGCAGCGCCTGCGGCAGCTCCTGCGAAACAGGAAGCGGCAGCGCCGGCTCCGGCAGCAAAAGCTGAAGCTCCGGCAGCAGCACCGGCTGCGAAAGCGGAAGGCAAATCTGAATTTGCAGAAAACGACGCTTACGTTCACGCGACTCCGCTGATCCGCCGTCTGGCACGCGAGTTTGGCGTTAACCTGGCGAAAGTGAAGGGCACTGGCCGTAAAGGTCGTATCCTGCGCGAAGACGTTCAGGCTTACGTGAAAGAAGCTATCAAACGTGCAGAAGCAGCTCCGGCGGCGACTGGCGGCGGTATCCCAGGCATGCTGCCGTGGCCGAAGGTGGACTTCAGCAAGTTTGGTGAAATCGAAGAAGTGGAACTGGGCCGTATCCAGAAAATTTCTGGTGCGAACCTGAGCCGTAACTGGGTGATGATCCCGCATGTTACTCACTTCGACAAAACCGATATCACCGAGCTGGAAGCGTTCCGTAAACAGCAGAACGAAGAAGCGGCGAAACGTAAGCTGGATGTGAAGATCACCCCGGTTGTCTTCATCATGAAAGCCGTTGCTGCAGCTCTTGAGCAGATGCCTCGCTTCAACAGTTCGTTGTCGGAAGACGGTCAGCGTCTGACCCTGAAGAAATACATCAACATCGGTGTGGCGGTGGATACCCCGAACGGTCTGGTTGTTCCGGTATTCAAAGACGTCAACAAGAAAGGCATCATCGAGCTGTCTCGCGAGCTGATGACTATTTCTAAGAAAGCGCGTGACGGTAAGCTGACTGCGGGCGAAATGCAGGGCGGTTGCTTCACCATCTCCAGCATCGGCGGCCTGGGTACTACCCACTTCGCGCCGATTGTGAACGCGCCGGAAGTGGCTATCCTCGGCGTTTCCAAGTCCGCGATGGAGCCGGTGTGGAATGGTAAAGAGTTCGTGCCGCGTCTGATGCTGCCGATTTCTCTCTCCTTCGACCACCGCGTGATCGACGGTGCTGATGGTGCCCGTTTCATTACCATCATTAACAACACGCTGTCTGACATTCGCCGTCTGGTGATGTAAGTAAAAGAGCCGGCCCAACGGCCGGCTTTTTTCTGGTAATCTCATGAATGTATTGAGGTTATTAGCGAATAGACAAATCGGTTGCCGTTTGTTGTTTAAAAATTGTTAACAATTTTGTAAAATACCGACGGATAGAACGACCCGGTGGTGGTTAGGGTATTACTTCACATACCCTATGGATTTCTGGGTGCAGCAAGGTAGCAAGCGCCAGAATCCCCAGGAGCTTACATAAGTAAGTGACTGGGGTGAGGGCGTGAAGCTAACGCCGCTGCGGCCTGAAAGACGACGGGTATGACCGCCGGAGATAAATATATAGAGGTCATGATGAGTACTGAAATCAAAACTCAGGTCGTGGTACTTGGGGCAGGCCCCGCAGGTTACTCCGCTGCCTTCCGTTGCGCTGATTTAGGTCTGGAAACCGTAATCGTAGAACGTTACAACACCCTTGGCGGTGTTTGCCTGAACGTCGGCTGTATCCCTTCTAAAGCACTGCTGCACGTAGCAAAAGTTATCGAAGAAGCCAAAGCGCTGGCTGAACACGGTATCGTCTTCGGCGAACCGAAAACCGATATTGACAAGATTCGTACCTGGAAAGAGAAAGTGATCAATCAGCTGACCGGTGGTCTGGCTGGTATGGCGAAAGGCCGCAAAGTCAAAGTGGTCAACGGTCTGGGTAAATTTACCGGGGCTAACACCCTGGAAGTTGAAGGTGAGAACGGTAAAACCGTGATCAACTTCGACAACGCGATCATTGCAGCGGGTTCTCGCCCGATCCAACTGCCGTTTATTCCGCATGAAGATCCGCGTATCTGGGACTCCACTGACGCGCTGGAACTGAAAGAAGTACCAGAACGCCTGCTGGTAATGGGTGGCGGTATCATCGGTCTGGAAATGGGCACCGTATACCACGCGCTGGGTTCACAGATTGACGTGGTTGAAATGTTCGACCAGGTTATCCCGGCAGCTGACAAAGACATCGTTAAAGTCTTCACCAAGCGTATCAGCAAGAAATTCAACCTGATGCTGGAAACCAAAGTTACCGCCGTTGAAGCGAAAGAAGACGGTATTTATGTGACGATGGAAGGCAAAAAAGCACCCGCTGAACCGCAGCGTTACGACGCCGTGCTGGTAGCGATTGGTCGTGTGCCGAACGGTAAAAACCTCGACGCAGGCAAAGCTGGCGTGGAAGTGGACGACCGTGGTTTCATCCGCGTTGACAAACAGCTGCGTACCAACGTACCGCACATCTTTGCTATCGGCGATATCGTCGGTCAGCCGATGCTGGCACACAAAGGTGTTCACGAAGGTCACGTTGCCGCTGAAGTTATCGCCGGTAAGAAACACTACTTCGATCCGAAAGTTATCCCGTCCATCGCCTATACCGAACCAGAAGTTGCATGGGTAGGTCTGACTGAGAAAGAAGCGAAAGAGAAAGGCATCAGCTATGAAACCGCCACCTTCCCGTGGGCTGCTTCTGGTCGTGCTATCGCTTCCGACTGCGCAGACGGTATGACCAAGCTGATTTTCGACAAAGAATCTCACCGTGTGATCGGTGGTGCGATTGTCGGTACCAACGGCGGCGAGCTGCTGGGTGAAATCGGCCTGGCAATCGAAATGGGTTGTGATGCTGAAGACATCGCACTGACCATCCACGCGCACCCGACTCTGCACGAGTCTGTGGGCCTGGCGGCAGAAGTGTTCGAAGGTAGCATTACCGACCTGCCGAACCCGAAAGCGAAGAAGAAGTAATTGTTCGTTTGCCGGAACATCCGGCAATTAAAAAAGCGGCTAACCACGCCGCTTTTTTTACGTCTGCAATTTACCTTTCCTGTCGCCTTGCTCCGCGCTCAGAGAGACGTTCGCGTACTGCTGACCGTTGCTCGTTATTCAGCCTGACAGTATGGTTACTGTCGTTTAGACGTTGTGGGCGGCTCTCCTGAACTTTTTCCCGAAAAACCTGACGTTGTTCAGGTGATGCCGATTGTATACGCTGGCGGGCGTTATCACGTTGCTGTTGGTTCAGTGGGCGCTGCTGTACTTTTTCCTTAAATACCTGGCGCTGTTCGGGAGTTGCAGACTGAATACGCTCACGCGCTGCCTCTCTTCGCTGCTGGTTCTGTGGGTTAGTCTGCATTTTCTCGCGAACCGCCTGGCGCTGCTCAGGCGAGGCGGACTGATAACGCTGACGAGCGGCGTCCTTTTGTTGCTGGGTCAGGGGTTGGCGACGGCTGAAGTCGCGGAAGTCGTCATAGCTCCCATAGTGTTCAGCTTCATTAAACCGCTGTGCCGCTGCCTGACGTTGGGTATCTCGTGTAATGACGGGGGCGGCGTGTGTTCGTTGCTGAAACTGACTTGCTGCCGCCTGACGCTGGCTGTCGCGTGTTGGAGCAGGTAGCTGCGTGGCACTCATTCCGCCGTTGACATCGGTTTGATGAAACCGCTTTGCCATATCCTGATCATGATAGGGCACACCATTACGGTAGTTTGGATTGTGCCGCCATGCCATATTCTTATCAGTAAGATGCTCACCGGTGATACGGTTGAAATTGTTGACGTCGATATTGATGTTGTCGCCGTTGTGTTGCCAGCCATTACCGTCACGATGACCGCCATCGTGGTGATGATAATCATCATCGTCATGATGATGATGGTCATGATCGTCGTCGTCCCAGTCGATGCTGCTGAATAGTGCGTACGTGGTAGCAACACCCATGCTATAGCCGAATCCGCGCACAAAGCTGTCAATAAACGGTTCTCCGGCTGGTGGTGGCAGATAAACCGGCGGATACGCAGTATTGGCCCAGTTCCCGTAAACCACGGTTGGGTTGTAGTTGGGAATATAGACCACATCAGGATTGGCGGGCTCAATGGAAATGACGGTTGTTGCAGGCTCTGTAATGATGGGGCTGGCAGTTGAAACGGTATTGGATGGTATGGCGGGAGCCGTGACTGTCTGTGTTACCGGTACAGCTTTCTTCGTTGTGGTAATAACTTTCTGTTCGGTTGATGACTTCAGCGAGCCGGTTTGTTGCGCCAGTTGCCGCAATCGCTGTACCGAGTCCATCACGTCCTGCGGCTGCGCCAGAAAAGCATCGCCCAGGTTTTGCACCCATTGCGGGTTTTCGCCCATCAATGCCATCAATTGTGGAAAGGCCACCAGTGATTTAACGCTGGCGTCCCACGGCTGGTCAGATACTGCCTGAATAGCAGCATCGCCTTGTTTAAGTGGATTATCGTGCGACCATTGCACTGCTTGAGCAACGTTTGCCGGATAGGTTGATGCCATTAACACTTGTGAAAGCAGAGAATCGGGGTACAGCGCGACAGGCGCAACCCATTGATCGATTTGTGCAGTGCTGAATGCGGATTTGACGACGGCGGGCGTTACGGGCGGTGCGGAAACCGTTGCAGGAAGCGTAACTGCGGTGATGTCAGGCGCAGTCTGTTGTGTCGATTGCGGTTCCACAGGCGCTTCCACTGTGCGGCTTTTTATATATAGCCCGGTAGAGGCGGCACAAAGCCCGGCACTGCAAATTAGCGCCAGCACATGGGGTTTAAACGGCAAAGTCATTTTCATAATTCGGATCTCAAGGAAATCGCAATGGTCGGCGAACTGCCACCCGCAGGTGCTGTGAATCCGAGTATAAAGAGGCGGTAGTTTAAATTTTGACTAATCTTGGGATTCGTTGAGAAAGGTGATTATCACCATGCGAATTAACGAAGTTTTTACGGAGGGAAACAATCTCTAGACCATCCTTAACGATTCAGCCACTTTTTTATGTTGCTTTTTTGTAAACAGATTAACACATCGTCAAAATCCTGCTATTCTGCCCGTTGCGGTACTGGGCATTTACCCTACAAACTGCTGTCTCACAGGAGCGTGAAGAGAATCGCCTGCCGCACTATGACAATGAGAGCGAGGAGAACCGTCGTGCTAGAAGAATACCGTAAGCACGTAGCTGAGCGTGCCGCTGAGGGGATTGCGCCCAAACCCCTGGATGCAAACCAAATGGCCGCACTTGTAGAGCTGCTGAAAAACCCGCCCGCGGGCGAAGAAGAATTCCTGTTAGATCTGTTAACCAACCGTGTTCCCCCTGGCGTCGATGAAGCCGCCTATGTCAAAGCAGGCTTCCTGGCTGCTATCGCGAAAGGCGAAGCCAAATCCCCTCTGCTGACTCCGGAAAAAGCCATCGAACTGCTGGGCACCATGCAGGGTGGTTACAACATTCATCCGCTGATCGACGCGCTGGATGATGCCAAACTGGCACCGATCGCTGCCAAAGCACTTTCTCACACACTGCTGATGTTCGATAACTTCTATGACGTAGAAGAGAAAGCGAAAGCAGGCAACGAATATGCGAAGCAGGTAATGCAGTCCTGGGCGGATGCCGAATGGTTCCTGAATCGCCCGGCGCTGGCTGAAAAACTGACCGTTACCGTCTTCAAAGTCACTGGCGAAACCAACACCGATGACCTTTCTCCGGCACCGGATGCGTGGTCGCGCCCGGATATCCCACTGCACGCGCTGGCGATGCTGAAAAACGCCCGTGAAGGTATTGAGCCAGACCAGCCAGGTGTTGTTGGCCCGATCAAACAGATTGAAGCTCTGCAACAGAAAGGTTTCCCGCTGGCGTACGTCGGTGACGTTGTGGGTACGGGTTCATCGCGTAAATCCGCCACGAACTCCGTTCTGTGGTTTATGGGCGATGATATTCCACATGTGCCGAACAAACGCGGCGGTGGTTTGTGCCTCGGCGGTAAAATTGCACCCATCTTCTTTAACACGATGGAAGACGCGGGTGCACTGCCAATCGAAGTCGACGTCTCTAACCTGAACATGGGCGACGTGATTGACGTTTACCCGTACAAAGGTGAAGTGCGTAACCACGAAACAGGCGAACTGCTGGCGACCTTCGAACTGAAAACCGACGTGCTGATTGATGAAGTGCGTGCTGGCGGCCGTATCCCGCTGATTATCGGGCGTGGCCTGACCACCAAAGCGCGTGAAGCACTTGGTCTGCCGCACAGTGATGTGTTCCGTCAGGCGAAAGATGTCGCTGAGAGCGATCGCGGCTTCTCGCTGGCGCAGAAAATGGTAGGCCGTGCCTGTGGCGTGAAAGGCATTCGTCCGGGCGCGTACTGCGAACCGAAAATGACTTCTGTAGGCTCTCAGGACACCACCGGCCCGATGACCCGTGATGAACTGAAAGACCTGGCGTGCCTGGGCTTCTCGGCTGACCTGGTGATGCAGTCTTTCTGCCACACCGCGGCGTATCCGAAGCCAGTTGACGTGAACACGCACCACACGCTGCCGGACTTCATTATGAACCGTGGCGGTGTGTCGCTGCGTCCGGGTGACGGCGTAATCCACTCCTGGCTGAACCGTATGCTGCTGCCGGATACCGTCGGTACCGGAGGTGACTCCCATACCCGTTTCCCGATCGGTATCTCTTTCCCGGCGGGTTCTGGTCTGGTGGCATTTGCAGCCGCAACAGGCGTAATGCCGCTGGATATGCCGGAATCCGTTCTGGTGCGCTTCAAAGGCAAAATGCAGCCGGGCATCACCCTGCGCGATCTGGTACACGCGATCCCGCTGTATGCGATCAAACAAGGTCTGCTGACCGTTGAGAAGAAAGGCAAGAAAAACATCTTCTCTGGTCGCATTCTGGAAATTGAAGGTCTGCCGGATCTGAAAGTTGAGCAGGCATTTGAACTGACCGATGCGTCCGCTGAGCGTTCTGCCGCTGGTTGTACTATCAAGCTGAACAAAGAACCGATCATCGAATACCTGAACTCTAACATCGTCCTGCTGAAGTGGATGATCGCGGAAGGTTATGGCGATCGTCGTACCCTCGAACGTCGTATTCAGGGCATGGAAAAATGGCTGGCGAATCCTGAGCTGCTGGAAGCCGATGCAGATGCGGAATACGCGGCAGTGATTGACATCGATCTGGCGGATATTAAAGAGCCAATCCTGTGTGCTCCGAACGACCCGGATGACGCGCGTCCGCTGTCTGCGGTACAGGGCGAGAAGATCGACGAAGTATTTATCGGTTCTTGCATGACTAACATCGGTCACTTCCGTGCTGCGGGTAAACTGCTGGATGCGCATAAAGGCCAGTTGCCGACCCGCCTGTGGGTGGCACCGCCAACCCGTATGGACGCCGCACAGTTGACTGAAGAAGGCTACTACAGCGTCTTCGGTAAGAGCGGGGCTCGTATCGAGATCCCGGGCTGTTCTCTGTGTATGGGTAACCAGGCGCGTGTAGCAGACGGTGCGACGGTGGTTTCCACCTCTACCCGTAACTTCCCGAACCGTCTGGGGACTGGCGCGAATGTCTTCCTGGCTTCTGCAGAACTGGCGGCTGTTGCGGCGCTGATTGGCAAACTGCCGACGCCGGAAGAGTACCAGACCTACGTTGCGCAAGTAGATAAAACTGCCGTTGATACTTATCGTTATCTGAACTTCAACCAGCTTTCTCAGTACACCGAAAAAGCCGATGGGGTGATTTTCCAGACTGCGGTGTAATAAGTAAGCGCACGCGCTGCGCATAAACGACACAATGCCCGGTGAATGAGATTCCCGGGCATTTTTTATTTCTAAACCATCGCCGTTCCGCTGTTTTTCTCCGGTAAGGCTGCGATAATTACATCAATGGCGCGATGCGATTTCGGCGCATTGCCGGGAGCAGAGGAACACACTATGGATTACGAATTTCTGCGCGATATTACCGGAGTGGTAAAGGTGCGTATGTCCATGGGGCATGAAGTGGTCGGGCACTGGTTTAATGAAGAGGTGAAAGAAAACCTGGCCTTGCTTGATGAAGTGGAACAAGCAGCGCACGCACTGAAAGGTAGCGAACGGTCCTGGCAACGGGCAGGGCATGAATACACCCTGTGGATGGACGGTGAAGAGGTGATGGTTCGCGCCAATCAACTGGAATTCGCTGGCGATGAAATGGAAGAGGGGATGAACTACTACGACGAAGAAAGCCTGTCGCTATGCGGCGTTGAGGATTTTCTGCAGGTCGTGGCGGCTTACCGCAATTTCGTGCAGCAGAAGTAAATAAATCTGGCGGAGCCTGGGAGCTCCGCCAGAGCCGTTAAACAGCTGGCATATTGCGCCCGTAATAAATCTCGCGCATTTCTTTCCACAGCGCAGCGGTAATTTCCTGGCGCTCGCTGTCGGTTAAATCTTCCGGTTTGGTGTGGAACATGTAGTGCTTAAGGTCGAACTCTTTAAGCAACATCTTGGTATGGAAGATATTTTCCTGATAGACGTTCACATCCACCATGTCATACAGCGCCTTCATATCGTCAGACATAAAGTTCTGAATCGAATTAATCTCATGGTCGATAAAGTGCTTCATACCGTTAATGTCGCGGGTAAAACCGCGCACGCGATAATCAATGGTTACGATATCGGACTCAAGCTGGTGGATCAGGTAATTCAGCGCCTTCAGCGGAGAAATCACGCCGCAGGTAGAGACTTCAATATCGGCGCGGAAGGTACATAAACCGCCTTCAGGATGACTTTCCGGGTAGGTATGTACGCAAATATGACTTTTATCGAGATGGGCAACGACCGTTTCTGGCAGTGGGCCGGGGTGTTCTGTTTTGTCGATGAGTTTCGGGTCAACCGGTTCTTCACTCACCAGAATAGTGACGCTGGCACCCTGTGGTTCGTAATCCTGGCGGGCGATGTTAAGAATATTGGCCCCGATAATGGAACAGGTTTCTGACAGGATTTCGGTCAGACGGTTGGCATTATAGAGTTCATCGATATAAGCAATATAACCGTCGCGCTCTTCGGCAGTTTTGGCGTAGCAGATATCGTAAATACAAAAACTCAGACTTTTGGTCAGATTATTAAAGCCATGCAGTTTCAGTTTTTTCAATTTCTTATCTTCTCCTTAGGACGGCTGTGAAGCCAGTGCGTCTTGCAGATACTGAGGTAAGGCAAAAGCTGCCGTATGGATTGCCGGATTGTAATAACGGCATTTCAGGCCAGAGGCGAGAAAACGCGCCTGAATAATTTCGGTTGAGAGATGGCGTAAGGCGTCGTTATCTGTCGCCCATGCAAAAGTCATGATACCGCCGTAATAGGTCGGGATCGCCGCCTGATAAAAGCCAACGTCGCTGAAGTAATGGCTGAGTTTGCGATGGCTGTCGATGGCTTCTTCCTGCTGTAAAAAGCAGACGCCGTTTTGTGCGACGAAGATACCGCCAGGATTCAGGCAACGTTTGCAGCCTTCATAAAATGCCGAAGTGAAAAGGCTTTCGCCGGGACCGATAGGATCGGTGCAGTCGGAGATAATGACATCAAAGGTCTGGCTGGTTTGATTAACGAAATTGACGCCATCGTCGATCACCAGCTTAAAGCGCGGATCGTCGTAGCTACCGGCGTTATGGTTGGGCAGATACTGACGGCAGAACGACACGACACCCGCATCGATTTCCACCATCGTGATTGACTCAACGTTTTTATGTCGGGTTACTTCACGCAGCATGGCACCGTCGCCGCCGCCGATAATCAGCACATGTTTCGCGTGACCGTGGGCCAGTAGCGGAACATGGGTCATCATCTCATGATAGATAAACTCGTCGCGCTCGGTGGTTTGTACTACGCCATCCAGCGCCATTACGCGACCAAATGCAGCGTTCTCAAAAATGATCAGATCTTGGTGATCGGTCTTTTCATGATACAGAACGTTATCTACCGCAAAGTACTGCCCAAACTGGTCGTGTAGCGTTTCATGCCACTGTTTTTTTTCGGCCATGGGTTGATACCTCCTTTGTTAACACCCGTAAAAAAAGGGCGCAACATAATAGCTAACATTGACCGCGGATGCACGGTCAATATTTCTACAAAAAGGTATCAGGGATTATTTGACGTAGGCAAGCAGGCTTAAGGAATCGCGGGCCAGGGCTTTGCACTTTTTAGCGACGGGAATGCCAATGCCGCTGAGATCGCGGTAGCTGTCTTCACCGAGGGCTTTCATGTCGAAGGTGTCGTAATTACTGAGGTCCCACTGGTTTTGCTGAGCGAAAAAGACCAGTGCGCGACGAATTTGCCCGTTAGGTAAGTTCTGGTAACCACAATCGTTCTTCAGAAAGACAAAAACTGCCGTTAAATCGGCCATATCTTCGGCTTCAGACTCGCTGAGCGCGTAACTGTTTGCGCAGACGGCCATCAGGCTGCCGAATAACACTGTTCTGAAAAACGTCTTCATTGCTTCTACCAGGGGCTTAAAGAAGATAAACGTTAGCACACTGCGAGCGAGGCGACGACCATTATTGTCGATTAAATTGTGTCTGCGGCTTGACCTTCCCGTAAGGGGAAGGACTATGCTCAACGTTTGATTTTGTTTCGCCTGCTTAAGAATAAGGAAATAACTATGCAACGTCGTGATTTCTTAAAATATTCCGTCGCGCTGGGTGTGGCTTCGGCTTTGCCGCTGTGGAGCCGCGCAGTATTTGCGGCAGAACGCCCAACGTTACCGATCCCTGATTTGCTCACGACCGATGCCCGTAATCGCATTCAGTTAACTATTGGCGCAGGCCAGTCCACCTTTGGCGGGAAAACTGCAACTACCTGGGGCTATAACGGCAATCTGCTGGGGCCGGCGGTGAAATTACAGCGCGGCAAAGCGGTAACGGTTGATATCTACAACCAACTGACGGAAGAGACAACGTTGCACTGGCACGGGCTGGAAGTACCGGGTGAAGTCGACGGCGGCCCGCAGGGAATTATTCCGCCAGGTGGCAAGCGCTCGGTGACGTTGAACGTTGATCAACCTGCCGCTACCTGCTGGTTCCATCCGCATCAGCACGGCAAAACCGGGCGACAGGTGGCGATGGGGCTGGCTGGGCTGGTGGTGATTGAAGATGACGAGATCCTGAAATTAATGCTGCCAAAACAGTGGGGTATCGATGATGTTCCGGTGATCGTTCAGGATAAGAAATTTAGCGCCGACGGGCAGATTGATTATCAACTGGATGTGATGACCGCCGCCGTGGGCTGGTTTGGCGATACGTTGCTGACCAACGGTGCAATCTACCCGCAACACGCTGCCCCGCGTGGTTGGCTGCGCCTGCGTTTGCTCAATGGCTGTAATGCCCGTTCGCTCAATTTCGCCACCAGCGACAATCGCCCGCTGTATGTGATTGCCAGCGACGGTGGTCTGCTACCTGAACCAGTGAAGGTGAGCGAACTGCCGGTGCTGATGGGCGAGCGTTTTGAAGTGCTGGTGGAGGTTAACGATAACAAACCCTTTGACCTGGTGACGCTGCCGGTCAGCCAGATGGGGATGGCGATTGCGCCGTTTGATAAGCCTCATCCGGTAATGCGGATTCAGCCGATTGCTATTAGTGCCTCCGGTGCTTTGCCAGACACATTAAGTAGCCTGCCTGCGTTACCTTCGCTGGAAGGGCTGACGGTACGCAAGCTGCAACTCTCTATGGACCCGATGCTCGATATGATGGGGATGCAGATGCTAATGGAGAAATATGGCGATCAGGCGATGGCCGGGATGGATCACAGCCAGATGATGGGCCATATGGGGCACGGCAATATGAATCATATGAACCACGGCGGGAAGTTCGATTTCCACCATGCCAACAAAATCAACGGTCAGGCGTTTGATATGAACAAGCCGATGTTTGCGGCGGCGAAAGGGCAATACGAACGTTGGGTTATCTCTGGCGTGGGCGACATGATGCTGCATCCGTTCCATATCCACGGCACGCAGTTCCGTATCTTGTCAGAAAATGGCAAACCGCCAGCGGCTCATCGCGCGGGCTGGAAAGATACCGTTAAGGTAGAAGGTAATGTCAGCGAAGTGCTGGTGAAGTTTAATCACGATGCACCGAAAGAACATGCTTATATGGCGCACTGCCATCTGCTGGAGCATGAAGATACGGGGATGATGTTAGGGTTTACGGTATAAAAAGACCGTATTCGGAAATATGCCCGGATCTCTCCGGGCATTAAACTGATGACAAACGCAAATCTGCCTGATGCGCTACGCTTATCAGGCCTTGTATTATCCCTCCAGTGCAGAGAAAATCGGCCAGTTTTCTCTGCCTGCAGTCCGCATGCCGTATCGGGCCTTGGTAGTGGTCAAGTAATATTGGCCACGGTTTTACAGTAAAAATGGTATCTGTTCTCTGACTCTTCCGGCGTCAGCCCACCGTT
>NZ_JAHZSO010000161.1:0-114553 GCF_028421345.1 Escherichia sp. S10b | reverse complement strand
AGGGATACGGCACATCGCTATTAATATTTTGACGAATGATAAGGTATTCAAGGCAGGGTTAAGACGTAAGATGCGAAAAGCAGCTATGGACAGAAACTATCTGGCGTCAGTCCTTGCGGAGAGCGGGCTTTCGTAGTCTTACCCCGACTCTCCCCCAGCCTTAAACACAACCCCCACTCACCGCAACCTAAACTCATCCGCATCCTGCCATGCCGGAAACTTTTCTCTATATTCCCGCAATGCCACCATCGACAGCTCCGCATCAATGCGCGTTGCCTGATGCGCGTCGGCAGTAGCGATAATCTCGCCCTGCGGGTTAATCACCCGGCTGTCACCGCGATAATGGCAGCCGTTGCCATCGCTGCCGACGCGATTGCATCCCGCCACATACGCCTGATTCTCAATCGCGCGGGCCGTCAGCAATGCCTGCCAGTGCAGAGAGCGCGGAGCAGGCCAGTTGGCAACGTAGATGGCGAGGTCATAATCGTTGAGATTGCGCGACCACACAGGAAAACGTAAGTCGTAGCACACCAGCGGCAAAATACGCCAGCCGCGCCATTCCACAATCACTCGCGCATTGCCCGCTTTATAATGCAGATGCTCATCTGCCATGCGGAACAGATGACGCTTATCATAAAAATGTACCGTGCCGCCCGGCTCAACCAGCAAAAAGCGGTTAACCGAACCAGACTCCGTTTGTAATGCAACACTGCCTGCAATCAGCGCATTGCACTGCTGCGCTTTAGCTGTCATCCAGTTCACTACGTCATTTTGTGCTAGCGACGAAGCTGCCGCTTCCATGGCAAAGCCGCTGGTAAACATCTCCGGTAGAACGATCACATCGCGCCCGGTAATACCTTCCAGTTGACGATCAAAATGACGCAGGTTGGCAGGGCCATCCATCCACACCAGTGGTTGCTGCAAAAGCGTAATCTTCAAACCAGGCACGGTGTACAACTCCTTTATGCGAAGGGTTTTATAACTTTAACACCTTATCAGGCAGTTGCCTTAGCGCAGAATAAATTGATAACAAATGCTGATATTGGAAATATCTGATTTGCAAATTATCGTGTTATCGCCAGGCTTTAGGAGGTTAATAACATGGGCAGGATAAGCTCGGGAGGAATGATGTTTAAGGCAATAACGACAGTCGCCGCTCTGGTCATCGCCACCAGTGCAATGGCGCAGGATGATTTAACCATTAGCAGCCTTGCAAAGGGCGAAACCACCAAAGCTACATTTAATCAGATGGTACAAGGGCATAAGCTGCCTGCCTGGGTGATGAAAGGCGGTACTTATACTCCCGCACAAACCGTAACGTTGGGAGATGAGACGTATCAGGTGATGAGCGCGTGCAAACCGCATGACTGTGGCTCGCAACGTATCGCTGTGATGTGGTCCGAGAAATCTAATCAGATGACGGGGCTGTTCTCGACTATTGATGAGAAAACGTCGCAAGAGAAACTCACCTGGCTGAATGTGAACGATGCGCTTTCGATTGATGGTAAAACGGTGTTGTTCGCGGCGTTGACCGGCAGCCTGGAAAACCATCCGGATGGCTTTAATTTTAAATAATTAGCGGATAAAGAAACGGAGCCTTTCGGCTCCGTTATTCATTTACGCGGCTTCAACTTTCCGCACTTTCTCCGGCAACTTTACCGGCTTCGTCGCCAGCTCTTCCGGATCAAAGTCATCAACGTTAATACTGCGCAGACGGCTTTCTTCAGCTTTCACCAGAATAGCGGCTTCATCTTTATCAATCAGCCCCTTCGCCAGCGCGTTGTGCGCCAGTTCATCCAGACGGGTAAACGGCAGGTTTTTACCCAGCTCTTTACAGATCCGCTGATGAATTGGGTCGGCGGCAATCACATCCACCAGCGCCTCTTCCAGCAAGCCAACCGGATTATGCTCGCTCGGCGTCAGGTACTGACCGCGACCAATGCGGGAACGGGTGGCGTTCGGCACTTGTAAAATCTTCGCCACTTTATGATCCAGCTTGTCAGAAGGTGCCAGATAATGACGTCCGGTCGGGAAGATCACCACATTCAGCAGCCCGGCAACCACGCGGTTCGGGAAGTTTTGCAGTAAATCATCCATCGCCTGTTCAGCCTGATACAGCGCATCTTGTACGCCCCAGTGCACCAGCGGCAGGTCGGCTTCATTACGGCCTTCGTCGTCATAACGCTTCAGAACGGCAGAGGCGAGGTAAAGCTGGCTTAAAATATCCCCCAGACGTGCCGAGATGCGCTCACGACGTTTCAGGCTGCCGCCCAGCACAGCCATCGAGACATCAGAAAGCAGGGCGAGGTTGGCGCTCAGGCGGTTCAGGTGCTGATAGTAGCGTTTAGTGGCATCGCCGGTTGGCGTGCTGCTGGTTAAACCGCGCGTCAGGCCCAGCCAGAAGCTGCGAACTTTGTTGCTACCGACGTGACCGATATGTTTGAACAACAGTTTATCGAACGCGTTGACGTCATTGTTCTTCGCTGCTTCCATCTCTTCCAGCACGTACGGATGGCAACGAATCGCTCCTTGTCCGAAGATCATCATGCTGCGGGTCAGAATGTTGGCCCCTTCAACGGTGATGGCAATCGGTGCGCCCTGGTAAGCACGCGCCAGGAAGTTGCTCTGCCCGAGCATAATGCCTTTGCCACCAGTGATATCCATCGCATCAATAATCGACTGCTGCCCGCGGTGGGTACAGTGATACTTAACGATAGCCGACAGCACGGCAGGTTTTTCGCCGAGCATAATGCCGTAGGTAATCAGCGATGCCGCAGCATCCATCACGTAGGCATTACCGGCAATACGCGCCAGCGGCTCTTCAATCCCTTCCATCTTACCGATAGAGATTTTGAACTGACGGCGAATGTGAGCATACGCGCCCGTTGCCAGCGCTACTGATTTCACGCCGCCGGTTGAGTTGGAAGGCAGGGTGATGCCGCGGCCTACCGAGAGGCACTCCACCAGCATCCGCCAGCCTTGCCCGGCCATTTTCGGCCCGCCGATAATGTAATCGATCGGTACGAAGACATCTTTACCGCGCGTCGGTCCATTCTGGAACGGCACGTTCAGCGGGAAGTGGCGACGACCAATTTCCACGCCCGGCGTGGTGGTTGGGATCAGCGCACAGGTAATACCTAAATCTTCTGCGCCACCCAGCAATTTCTCTGGGTCGGAGAGTTTAAACGCCAGCCCAAGCACGGTCGCAATCGGTGCCAGCGTAATGTAGCGTTTGTTCCAGGTCAGACGCATCCCCAGCACCTGCTGGCCCTGCCATTCGCCCATGCAGACAATCCCGGTATCCGGGATAGCGCCTGCATCGGAACCCGCTTCCGGGCTGGTCAGTGCAAAGCAAGGGATCTCCTGACCACGCGCCAGACGCGGCAGATAGTGATTTTTCTGCTCGTCAGTGCCGTAATGTTGCAGCAGCTCGCCCGGGCCTAATGAGTTCGGCACGCCGACGGTAATCGCCAGGATCCCGCTCACGCCGGAGAGTTTTTGCAGCACGCGAGACTGGGCATAAGCCGAGAACTCCAGCCCGCCGTACTCTTTTTTGATGATCATCGCGAAGAAACGATGCTCTTTAAGGTACGCCCACAACTCCGGCGGCAAATCAGCCAGCTCATGGGTGATCTGGAAATCATTCGCCATCCGGCAGGCTTCTTCTACCGGACCGTCGAGAAACGCTTGCTCTTCTGCGGTCAGGCGCGGCTGCGGATAGTTATGCAGCTTTTTCCAGTCCGGCTTGCCCTGGAACAAGTCGCCCTCCCACCAGGTGGTGCCCGCATCAATCGCTTCTTTCTCAGTGCGCGACATCGGCGGCATCACCTTACGGAAACCGCGAAATACCGGCGCGGAAATCATCGACTTACGCATAGGCGCAAAGTTAAATGGCACGAGGATAATGGCCAGAGGCACCAGTACCCACGCCGACCACAGACCAGCAACGCCGAGGGCGGCTGTCCAGGCGAGCAAAATCAGACTGCTGATAAATAAGCTCACGCGGTGATAGAACAACGCGCCGAGCAGGACAACCGTAGCGAGAATACTCAAAATCATCATAACGAAAAGCCCCTTACTTGTAGGAGGTCTGACCACTTGTGATGATATGGTTGTAGTGGATGTAAAAACATTTAGCAATGTGTTTACAATATAATTACAACAAAGCTCACATTGTTGCTGTTTTTATCCGCACTTCAGGTCAAAAAGTCCTGGTCATAGCACCTGCCCGTACTTCTCGCTTTTGGCGGTATCCGGTACACTGCATTTTGTCTATTACATTTATGCTGAAGGATATCCTCATGTACCAGGATCTTATTCGTAACGAACTGAACGAAGCGGCGGAAACGCTGGCTAACTTTTTAAAAGATGACGCCAATATTCACGCCATTCAGCGCGCGGCGGTCCTGTTAGCAGACAGCTTTAAAGCCGGTGGCAAAGTGCTTTCCTGCGGCAACGGCGGTTCCCATTGCGACGCTATGCACTTTGCCGAAGAGTTGACCGGTCGCTACCGTGAAAACCGTCCGGGCTACCCGGCGATTGCTATTTCTGACGTTAGTCATATTTCCTGCGTCGGTAATGATTTCGGTTTCAATGATATTTTCTCCCGCTACGTTGAAGCGGTAGGTCGCGAAGGCGATGTACTGCTGGGGATCTCCACCTCCGGTAACTCTGCAAACGTGATCAAAGCGATCGCAGCGGCGCGTGAGAAGGGGATGAAAGTGATCACCCTGACCGGTAAAGACGGCGGCAAAATGGCTGGCACGGCGGATATCGAAATTCGCGTACCGCACTTTGGTTATGCCGACCGCATTCAGGAGATTCACATTAAAGTGATCCATATCCTGATCCAGTTAATTGAAAAAGAGATGGTTAAGTAAGTCTGGCGTAGGCTGGATAAGGCGTTTACGCCGCATCCGGCACTTGTGCGCTGATGCCTGATGCGATGCTGACGCGTCTTATCATGCCTACAAATCTGTACCCGAACCGTAGGCCGAATAATTCGTTTACGCCGCATCCGACCTGAAAATTCTTAAATCAATCTTCGCCGGGGGCCATTCGCTCCCGCTGTTGTGGAGGTTACCCATGTGCGAATTGCTCGGGATGAGCGCCAACGTCCCTACCGATATCTGCTTTAGTTTCACCGGACTTGTACAGCGTGGTGGTGGAACCGGGCCACATAAAGATGGCTGGGGCATTACCTTTTACGAAGGTAAAGGCTGTCGCACATTTAAAGATCCACAACCCAGCTTTAATTCCCCCATCGCCAAACTTGTCCAGGACTACCCGATAAAATCCTGTTCGGTGGTGGCTCATATTCGCCAGGCTAATCGGGGCGAGGTGGCGCTGGAAAATACTCACCCATTTACCCGCGAGTTATGGGGGCGTAACTGGACTTATGCCCATAACGGACAACTGACGGGCTACAAATCACTGGAAACCGGCAACTTCCGCCCGGTCGGTGAAACCGATAGCGAAAAAGCCTTCTGCTGGCTCCTGCATAAATTAACGCAGCGTTACCCGCGCACACCGGGCAACATGGCGGCAGTGTTTAAATATATCGCCTCACTGGCGGATGAACTGCGGCAGAAGGGCGTTTTCAACATGCTGCTTTCTGACGGGCGCTATGTGATGGCGTATTGCTCGACTAATTTACACTGGATCACCCGCCGCGCGCCGTTTGGCGTGGCAACGCTGCTGGATCAGGATGTGGAAATCGACTTCAGCTCGCAGACCACACCGAATGATGTGGTCACGGTGATTGCAACACAGCCGCTGACGGGCAATGAAACCTGGCAAAAGATTATGCCAGGCGAATGGCGCTTATTTTGCCTCGGGGAGCGTGTAGTTTGATGCCAGTTGTGGCTGCACAACTTCGTGGCTTAACGGCTTGCTGACCACGTAACGGCCATTGACCACAGAAACGGTCGGTGGCTTACGGGTTTGCTCAAAGTAGTCGTAGCCCGGCTTCAGCTGCTCCCAGAAGTCCTTAAAGTTGGAATATTTATGGCGCTTCATATTGGCGTCGGTCATGCGGAACGGGTAAATACTCACTTGCACGCTCGGCTGACCAAACACCAGCGCACCAGTAACGAACTGGAAGATCTCATCAATACCCTGATTGGTCATTGCGTAGCAGCCGATGGAAACACAATCGCCGTGGATCATCAGGTATTTCCCTTCATAACCATGCGCACGGTCATAGGCATTGGGGAAACCAATATTAATCGCTTTGTAGTAACGGCTGTCTGGTTTTAACTGATTACGCTGGACGCTATAAAACCCTTCCGGGCTTTTGAAATCGCCCTGACGCTGTTTTGGCCCTAAGCCGCCGGAATATTTACAGATTTTATAACTGTCGAGCAGCTGATATTGCTCGCCCATTTTGACGTAGAGATCGAGCGTACGTTCTTCCTTGAAGATCTGGATGTAGACAGGGGATCCCATCAACTGCTGCTTATACTCTTTGCTCACTGGCGTGGTCGAGCTACTGCTGCCCAGCAAACCGGCAAACGAAACGCACGGGATCAACAACATCGCAAGAATTAATGCGATTTTACGCATACTGCTTATTCCTTGATAAAACGGTTACACACGCCAGGACGGCAAAATAGATCCCAAATCGGAATAGTCTGGATTTGGAAGGCTCACATTATCACCAAAAGAGTTTTACGCAAGCCTGTCGGCGCAGGGTTTACAAATTTCATCGGCAGCGTGCTTTACCCAAAGAGCGCCGCGTGAGTTCCAGTTCTCTCAAATCGTAAAAGTTTATCGGTAAGTTTGTAAATCAGGATCCAGTCCGGTTCGACATGAGCATCGCGATAACCTTTCCATGAACCTTGCAGCGGGTGGTCTTTATAAACAGCTGGAAGCGGTAAAGCATTATTGATAAGAAGCGTCATAAGATATTTCAATTTATTCATATCCTTATGACGCTTTTGTGCAAGTTTTACATCCTTTGAAAATTGTCCCGAGTATTCAATATCCCTTTGAATCATATTTAAATTCCTAATTTATCAAATAAATCATCGGCGTCTTTGGCCTTATGAACATCAACGCCAGCTTCGCTGTTTTTGATTGATTGAATGGTTAATTGATTAGGCTCGCGTAAATCAAACGGCAATGCCTTTTCACGCGCGACCTTTGTGAGGGTTATGCGAACCAGGTCAGAGATGGTCAGCCCCATCCCGGCCAGTACGTCCGCCGCCTGATTCTTCAGATCTTCATCGATTCGGGCGCGAACAAATGCGTTAGCAGCCATTGGGGTATCTCCTGTGCTGTATATTTATTCAGCTTGAATTGTAGCTCAAATGAGCAACAGCGACAATCCATGAGTAATTTAATAAACGGATGTTTTTACATAATTAACTGAAATATATTTATTAATTTTATAATAATGGTTTATTAAGTTTGTTCAGGTACGGGCCGGGATACACTGCAACATCAATGCATGATCAGCCATTATTGAGTATGTCCTTGCCGTCGATTCCCTCTTTTGTGTTGTCGGGATTACTGTTGCTTTGCTTGCCGTTTTCTTCATTTGCCAGCGCCACCACATCACATATCACTTTCAGCTACGCCGCCCGCCAGCGGATGCAAAATCGTGCGCGTTTATTAAAACAGTACCAAACCCATCTGAAAAAACAGGCCAGCTATATTGTGGAAGGCAATGCCGAAAGCAGAAGGGCGCTACGCCAGCACAACCGCGAACAGATAAAACAGCATCCAGAATGGTTTCCTGCGCCGCTCAAGGCGAGTGACAGACGCTGGCAGGCGCTGGCGGAAAACAACCATTTCTTAAGCAGCGACCATCTGCATAACATCACCGAAGTAGCGATTCACCGTCTGGAGCAACAGCTTGGCAAGCCTTACGTATGGGGCGGCACGCGGCCCGATCAAGGCTTCGACTGTAGCGGGTTGGTTTTCTATGCCTACAACAAGATCCTTGAGGCGAAGCTCCCACGCACGGCCAACGAGATGTATCACTACCATCGGGCAACGATTGTGGCGAATAACGACCTGCGCCGGGGAGATTTGCTGTTTTTCCATATCCACAGCCGCGAGATTGCCGATCATATGGGGGTGTATCTGGGCGATGGTCAGTTTATCGAGTCGCCGCGCACCGGGGAAACCATTCGGGTAAGCCGGTTAGCCGAACCTTTCTGGCAGGACCATTTTTTGGGCGCGCGCAGGATTTTGACGGAAGAGACGATTTTGTAAATGGGTAATATTGACGAACTGGCAAAAGGCCGGATGCCACGCGGCATCCGACTTGTTTACATATGGGCTGAAAACTCACGTTCTAAGACATCAACAATGAGCTGGTTTTTTGAAATGGAATGTTGTCTGGCGACGATGGTCAGCCGCGAATCAATGTGATGAGGAACACGAAGCGTCAGGCGTTTTTGCTCTTCTTCTTCACGAAAAGGGGCAATACCGTCCTCTTCACAATCCGCCATCCACTCATCCAGCGCGCTTTCGCCCTCACGATATAATGCCTCAATGCTTGTGGCTACAAAGTCACAATAACCGTTTACATTGAGGAACTTGCCGCGAAATGCGTTGATATCGGCTTCAAATGTCACTGCGGCTGGTTGACCTTTAATTGTGATAATGTTCGATGCTTTATTCATAATCTACCCCTACACAGTTAACAAACCACTCCTTAAGACCTGCTACTGCACCTTTATCCATCACATTCTTTGGATGTGGCTCATGTGTACTGAATTTGGTCGTTCCAATCTGAAATTTCCTTCTGGACCCATTGTTATTTTTTATTGTTCCACCCACCGCTTTAATGAGCGCAACAACATCATCCCATTTAATTCCAGATTTTGGCGGCTCCGTCATTACATCGTCGAATGTTTTTCTATGGCGGGAGCCTAGCGCGCTGACCTTAATCATACTATCAATCCATGACGTCATTGTATGGTGTCATCGTAGTATGTTTGCAATGTGACGTCAATCAATGGTGTCAGATGCATGCAAAGCATGGAAAAGAATCCTCATCAACTCAACGCTCCCATAATCTTCAACTCCAGCTCATCCGGCACTTCATTATACGACAGCACATGCAGCCCCGGCGCAAACAACCTCGCATAGCGTGCCAGCAAAGGGCGCAACTGCGGCGGCACCAGCAGCACCGGGTCTTTCCCCGCCGCTTTCATCTGCTCCTTCACCTGCGGCATCGTACTCTGGAACTGGTTGAGCATATTCGGATCGACCGGCACGCTGTCGAGCATCACTTTCCCGCCCTGTTGCGCCTGATTCACCACGTTGGTCAGCAGATTTTCCAGCTCATTATTCAGCGTATACACCGTCAGCTCCTGCTTGCGAACGAACGGATGGGTAATGCTTCGCCGCAGCGCCAGGCGCACATCAGCTGCCAGCAGAATATGATCTTTGGTCACCGCGCTACTGGCGACCAGCACGGTGGCAATGGTGACGATATCGCGCAGGGAAACGCCTTCGGTCAGCAGCGCGCGGTACACTTTCAGCAACTGGCTGTAATTCAGCGCCGCGCTTAAATCTTCCGCCAGGCGCGGTGCCATCGACGACAAACGGTTATGCAACTGCGTAATATCGTCATAGTTAAATAAATCAGGAATATAGCTACGCACAATCTTATTCACATGCGTGGCAATCACGCTGGCGCTGTCGATCACCTGATACCCCATATTCAGCGCCTTCGCTTTCTGCGCGGGCTGGATCCAGGTCACCGGCATCCCGTACGCCGGGTCGTTCCCCAGCACGCCGTCAATTTCGCCGTAGGTTTCGCTGGAGGGTAGGGCCATCAGTTTATCCGCCGGAATATCCGCTTCATCAGCCTTAATGCCGTTGATGAAAATAGCGTACTGGCTGGGCTTGAGGCGGAAGTTTTCCCGAATACGGATCTCCGGCAGCAGCACGCCGTTACCGTCGGATATCACCTGCCGCACGCCGCGAATCCGCTGGGTGAGCGGGTTGCCCTGCGCTTTATCCACCAGCGCCACCAGCTTGTAGCCGAGGCTTAAGCTGATGGGCTCGATCAGCGGAATGGTTTCCCAACTGACCTGTTGCTCGCTGGTTTCGGTGATGGTGCGGGTCAGCGTTTCGAGACTTTTCTCTTCCGCTTCCGCCGCCTGCGGGCGTTTGCTCATCCGCCAGCCGGTAAAGCCAAGCAGGGCGCTGAACAGCAAAAACGGCAGATGTGGCATTCCCGGCACTACCGCCAGTACGAACATAATTCCGGTAGCGGTGTAGAGCACCGACGGGCTTGCCAGCAACTGGTTACGCACGTCATGGGCGATATCGCCGTTGTCGCTGACGCGGGTGACGATAATCGCCGCCGCGGTGGAGAGTAGCAGGGAAGGGATTTGCGCCACCAGCCCGTCGCCGATGGTCATCAGCACATACTGCTGGAAGGCGGCGTCGGCGCTCAGGTTGTATTTGAAGATCCCGATACAGACGCCGCCGATCAGGTTGATCGCCAGAATCATCATCCCGGCGATAGCATCCCCGCGCACAAATTTCGATGCCCCGTCCATCGCGCCGTAGAAATCGGCCTCGCTGGCAACATCTTTAGGTCGGGTTTGTGCCTGCGCCTGATTGATCAACCCGGCATTAAGATCGGCGTCAATCGCCATCTGCTTACCGGGCATCGCATCCAGGGTAAAGCGGGCTGAAACCTCGGAAATACGCTCGGCCCCTTTGGTGACGACAATAAAGTTGATTGTCAACAGCGTCAGTAAATCCGAGCGTGAAAGCATTATCGCCGCGCTGCACGGGCAGTCGATTTTTAACGGTGGTGGGCTGTCGCCGTTAAATAAAATCAGCCCGTCTCATCCGCCAAAACCTGCCACCGTGGCGGTGCCGGAAGAAACGGAGAAAAAAGCGCGCGACGTCAATGAGAAAACGGCGCTGCTGAAGAAGAAATCCGCCACCGAGCTTGGCGAGCTGGCAACCAGTATCACCACCATTGCCCGTGATGCGCATATGGAAGCGAATCTGGAGATGGAGATTGTTCCCCAGGGATTACGCGTGCTGATTAAAGACGACCAGAATCGCAATATGTTCGAACGCGGCAGCGCGCAGATTATGCCGTTCTTTAAAACGCTGCTGGTGGAGCTCGCGCCAGTTTTCGACTCGCTCGATAACAAAATTATTATTACCGGGCATACCGATGCGATGGCTTACAAAAACAATATCTACAACAACTGGAACCTTTCGGGTGACCGCGCGCTTTCGGCTCGTCGGGTGCTGGAAGAGGCCGGAATGCCGGAAGATAAAGTGATGCAGGTAAGCGCAATGGCGGACCAGATGCTGCTGGATTCCAAAAATCCGCAAAGCGCGGGCAACCGGCGCATTGAGATTATGGTGCTGACCAAAAGTGCGTCCGATACGCTGTATCAATACTTTGGTCAGCATGGGGATAAAGTGGTGCAGCCGCTGGTGCAAAAGCTGGATAAGCAGCAGGTGCTTTCGCAGCGAACGCGTTAAATGCTGAATCTTTACGCATTTCTCAAACCCTGAAATCACTGTATACTTTACCAGTGTTGAGAGGTGAGTAATGCGTAAAATCATTCATGTGGATATGGACTGCTTTTTCGCAGCGGTGGAGATGCGCGACAATCCCGCCCTGCGCGATATCCCTATTGCTATTGGCGGCAGCCGCGAACGTCGGGGGGTGATCAGCACCGCCAATTATCCCGCGCGTAAATTTGGCGTACGTAGCGCTATGCCGACAGGGATGGCGCTCAAATTATGCCCGCATCTCACCTTGCTTCCGGGGCGCTTTGACGCCTACAAAGAAGCCTCAAATCATATCCGTGAAATCTTCTCGCGCTACACCTCGCGTATTGAACCGTTGTCACTGGATGAGGCTTATCTCGACGTCACCGATAGCGTCCATTGCCACGGTTCTGCGACCCTCATCGCCCAGGAAATCCGCCAGACGATTTTCAGCGAGCTGCAACTGACAGCGTCTGCGGGCGTGGCACCAGTAAAGTTTCTCGCCAAAATCGCCTCCGACATGAATAAACCCAACGGTCAGTTTGTGATTACGCCGGCAGAAGTTCCGGCATTTTTACAAACCTTACCGCTGGCAAAAATCCCCGGCGTCGGCAAAGTCTCGGCGGCAAAACTGGAAGCGATGGGGCTGCGGACCTGCGGTGATGTACAAAAGTGTGATCTGGTGATACTGCTTAAACGCTTTGGCAAATTTGGCCGCATTTTGTGGGAGCGTAGTCAGGGGATTGACGAGCGCGACGTTAACAGCGAACGGTTGCGAAAATCCGTCGGCGTGGAACGCACGATGGCGGAAGATATCCACCACTGGTCTGAATGTGAAGCGATTATCGAGCGGCTGTATCCGGAACTTGAACGCCGTCTGGCAAAGGTAAAACCTGATTTACTGATTGCCCGCCAGGGGGTGAAATTAAAGTTCGACGATTTTCAGCAAACCACTCAGGAGCACGTCTGGCCGCGGCTGAATAAAGCTGACTTAATCGCCACCGCGCGTAAAACCTGGGATGAACGCCGCGGCGGGCGCGGTGTGCGACTGGTGGGGCTGCATGTGACGTTGCTTGACCCGCAAATGGAAAGACAACTGGTGCTGGGATTATGAATAACATACAAATAAGAGACTATCAGCCTGGCGATTTTCAGCAACTATGCGCTATTTTCATTAGAGCGGTTACGATGACTGCCAGTCAGCATTATTCACCACAACAAATTGCCGCCTGGGCGCAGATTGACGAATCTCGCTGGAAGGAGAAACTCGCGAAATCACAAGTGCGGGTTGCAGTCATTAATGCAAAACTGGTCGGCTTTATTACCTGCGTTGAACACTATATCGATATGTTATTTGTTGACCCTGAATACACCCGCCGTGGGGTTGCCAGCGCTTTGTTAAAACCTTTGATTAAGTCTGAATCCGAACTTACGGTGGACGCAAGCATAACCGCAAAACCCTTTTTTGAACGTTATGGTTTTCAGACAGTTAAGCAGCAACGCGTTGAATGTCGGGGAGAGTGGTTTATTAATTTTTATATGCGTTATAAACAGCAACATTAAATCCAGCTTGCAATGAAAATAACGCAAGCCTAGTATGTGCGCGTTTTCTTATTCCACAAACTGCAAGGAGGTAAATCATGACAAATCCTTTATCAATGACTCTTTGCAGACCTTTCCAGGATTAATTCTTTTTTTCTTGCCCTGGATTCGTCTGCCATTTCCTGATTTTTTAATTGTTACTCTCAATAATTCAAGTCGCAACACATGCAACTTGAAGTATGACGAGTCTATTTACGGAATGGTATATGGGCAATTATATTCGTCCCTTATCCGATGCGGTATTTACCATCGCATCTGATGACCTGTGGATCGAGAGTTTAGCGATCCAACAATTACACACCACGGCAAATTTACCCAACATGCAGCGCGTAGTGGGGATGCCAGATTTACATCCCGGACGCGGCTATCCGATTGGCGCAGCGTTCTTCTCTGTTGGTCGTTTTTATCCGGCACTGGTCGGCAATGATATCGGCTGCGGTATGGCGCTATGGCAAACAGATATTCTCACTCGCAAATACAACGCCGATAAGTTTGAAAAGCGATTATCAGATCTGGATGACGTTGCTGAAGAAAGCTGGCTGGAGGAAAACCTGCCGTCAGCATTTGCACAGCATCCGTGGCGCAGCTCGCTTGGCTCTATCGGTGGCGGCAATCATTTCGCTGAACTGCAACAAGTTGATCAAATCTTCAACGCTGAACTGTTTGCACTGGCAGGTCTGGATGCACAACATCTGCAACTGTTGGTTCATAGCGGCTCGCGGGGGGTGGGGCAGTCTATTTTACAGCGGCATATTGCCTCGTTCTCGCATCATGGTTTGCCTCAAGGCAGTGACGACGCGCTACGGTATATTGCGGAACATGACGATGCGCTGGCGTTTGCGTGTATTAATCGCCAGATGATCGCTTTGCGCATAATGCAACAAGTTAAGGCCACGGGAAGTCCGGTTCTGGATGTGGCGCATAACTTTGTTAGCGCGTGTCAAATCGGCGATCAACAGGGCTGGTTGCATCGTAAAGGTGCCACGCCGGATGACAACGGTCTGGTGATTATTCCCGGTTCACGTGGTGATTACTCCTGGATTGTACAGCCTGTTGCGAACGAAAAAACGCTCCACTCGCTGGCGCATGGGGCAGGGCGTAAATGGGGGCGCACCGAGTGTAAAGGGCGTCTGGCAGCGAAATACACGGCGACGCAACTCTCGCGTACTGAACTTGGCAGTCGGGTAATTTGTCGCGATAAACAACTCATCTTTGAAGAAGCGCCACAAGCCTATAAATCGGCTGAAAGCGTGGTGCAATGTCTGGTGCAGGCCGGTTTAATTATTCCTGTCGCGCGGCTGCGTCCGGTGCTAACGCTCAAAAACAGTGGAGGGAAAAAAGGATGATCTTGCTACAACTCTCCTCAGCGCAGGGGCCGGAAGAATGTTGTCTCGCAGTGAAAAAGGCGCTGGACAGGCTAATTAAAGAAGCTGCCCGACAAGACGTCGCGGTAACGGTGTTGGAAACAGAAACGGGCCGCTACTCTGACACGCTGCGTTCAGCTCTGGTTTCTCTGGATGGCGATAACGCATGGGCATTAAGCGAAAGCTGGTGCGGCACTATTCAGTGGATTTGTCCGAGTCCGTATCGGCCTCATCATGGGCGCAAAAACTGGTTTCTGGGCATTGGGCGTTTTACCGCTGATGAGCAGGAACAATCGGATGCAATCCGTTATGAGACGTTGCGTTCGTCGGGGCCGGGCGGTCAACATGTCAATAAAACCGACTCGGCGGTACGCGCCACGCATTTGGCATCCGGTATTAGCGTGAAGGTTCAGTCAGAGCGTAGTCAGCATGCTAACAAGCGGCTGGCACGATTGCTGATTGCCTGGAAGCTGGAGCAGCAGCAACAGGAAAATAGCGCGGTGCTGAAATCGCAGCGGCGAATGTTCCATCACCAGATTGAACGTGGCAACCCGAGACGGACATTTACAGGGATGGCTTTTATCGAAGGATAATGAAGGATGAAACTGCCGGAAGGCGATTAAACGCCATCCGGCAGCAAATCAAATAATTACTTCGCCGGAATTTCTTTCAGCAGTTCAGTCAGCAGTGTCCAGTAATGACCTACGCTTTCGATGTGAACTTGCTCATCCGGAGAGTGTGGACCGGTGATAGTTGGCCCGATAGAAACCATGTCCATTTCCGGATACGGTTTTTTGAACAGACCACATTCCAGGCCCGCGTGGATAATCTGGATGTTCGGCGTTTTGTTGAACAGACGCTGATAGGTTTCACGTACCAGATGCATCACCGGAGAATTAGCGTCCGGCTGCCAGCCAGGATATGCGCCTTTCGCTTCGGTTTTCGCGCCAGCCAGTTTACCCAGCGAATCCAGCATGCTCACGACGTAGTCTTTACCGCTGTCGATCAGTGAACGGATCAGACAGTGAATTTCTACGTTATTATCAGTCATGGTCACCACACCGACGTTCAGGGAGGTTTCGACCACACCTTTTGCCACGTCTGAGTTGCGGATCACACCGTTCGGGGTGGCGTTCAGCAGACGAATAAAGGTATCGCGAGATTTCGCAATCAGGGCAGCTTTATCGTTCGCTACAGAGTCCAGCAACAAGGCCAGATTTTTCTCTTTCTCTGCCAGCTCGTTTTTCAGGATCTCCTGATAGGTATTCACCAGAGATTTCAGGACGTCGACTTTATCAGCTGCGACAGCAATGGTCGCAAAGGCTTCACGCGGGATGGCGTTACGCAGTGTGCCGCCGTTGAAATCGATAAGGCGCAGATCCAGTTCTTCTGCATGACCCGCCAGGAAGCGCACCAGCAGTTTGTTGGCATTACCCAGGCCAACGTGGATTTCCCCGCCGGAGTGACCCCCTTTCAGACCTTTTAAGGTTAACTTGAAGGTTTCAAAACCAGCTGGAACCGCTTCACGATCTAAATGCAGGTTGGAGGTGAAGTCGATACCCCCCGCACAACCCATGTAGATTTCACCTTCTTCTTCGGAGTCGGTGTTAATCAGAATATCAGCCTGCAACCAGTTGCTCTGTAAGCCGAACGCACCGTCCATACCGGCTTCTTCGGTCATGGTCAGCAGCACTTCCAGCGGGCCGTGAACCACGTTTTCGTCAGCCAGAACTGCCAGTGCAGAGGCCATACCAATGCCGTTATCCGCACCCAGCGTGGTGCCGCGCGCTTTAACCCATTCGCCATCAATATAAGGCTGGATAGGATCTTTCGTGAAGTCATGCACGGTGTCGTTATTTTTCTGCGGCACCATATCGAGGTGGGCCTGTAAGACGACCGGTTTACGATTTTCCATACCTGCGGTAGCAGGTTTACGAATCAGGATATTACCTACCTGATCGCGTTCGACATGGAAACCTTTCTCTTTTGCCCAACCAACAATGTATTCAGCGAGTTGCTCTTCATGATAGGACGGGTGAGGAATAGAACAGATTTTGGCAAAAATATCCCACAGCGGCTGTGGAGATAATTGAGACAGTTCAGACACGTTAAGTCTCCTTGTCGATCACCCGCAAAACAGTATTGCAGGTCACAGGGTTAGCAGAAAATGTTGTCAACACAAGACAGGCTTGCGAGATATGTTTGAGAATACCACTTTATCCCGCGTCAGGGAGAGGCAGTGCGTAAAAAGACGCGGACTCATGTGAAATACTGGTTTTTAGTGCGCCAGATCTCTATAATCTCGCGCAACCTATTTTCCCCTCGAACACTTTTTAAGCCGTAGATAAACAGGCTGGGACACTTCACATGAGCGAAAAATACATCGTCACCTGGGACATGTTGCAGATCCATGCACGTAAACTCGCAAGCCGACTGATGCCTTCTGAACAATGGAAAGGCATTATTGCCGTAAGCCGTGGCGGTCTGGTACCGGGTGCGTTACTGGCGCGTGAACTGGGTATTCGTCATGTCGATACCGTTTGTATTTCCAGCTACGATCACGACAACCAGCGCGAGCTTAAAGTGCTGAAACGCGCAGAAGGCGATGGCGAAGGCTTCATCGTTATTGATGACCTGGTGGATACCGGTGGTACTGCTGTTGCGATTCGTGAAATGTATCCAAAAGCGCACTTTGTCACCATCTTCGCAAAACCGGCTGGTCGTCCGCTGGTTGATGACTATGTTGTTGATATCCCGCAAGATACCTGGATCGAACAGCCGTGGGATATGGGCGTCGTATTCGTCCCGCCAATCTCCGGTCGCTAATCTTTTCAACGCCTGGCACTGCCGGGCGTTGTTCTTTTTAACTTCAGGCGGGTTACAATAGTTTCCAGTAAGTATTCTGGAGGCTGCATCCATGACACAGGCAAACCTGAGCGAAACCCTGTTCAAACCCCGCTTTAAACATCCTGAAACCTCGACGCTAGTCCGCCGCTTTAATCACGGCGCACAACCGCCTGTGCAGTCGGCTCTTGATGGTAAAACCATCCCTCACTGGTATCGCATGATTAACCGTCTGATGTGGATCTGGCGCGGTATTGACCCACGTGAAATCCTCGACGTCCAGGCACGTATTGTGATGAGCGATGCTGAACGTACCGACGATGATTTATACGATACTGTGATTGGCTACCGTGGTGGCAACTGGATTTATGAGTGGGCCACCCAGGCGATGGTGTGGCAACAAAAAGCCTGTGCGGAAGAAGATCCGCAACTCAGTGGTCGACACTGGCTGCATGCGGCTACGTTGTACAACATTGCCGCCTATCCTCATCTGAAAGGAGATGACCTGGCCGAGCAAGCGCAGGCTTTATCAAACCGCGCCTATGAAGAGGCCGCCCAGCGTCTGCCGGGCACGATGCGGCAGATGGAGTTTACCGTACCCGGCGGTGCGCCCATCACCGGCTTTTTGCATATGCCGAAAGGCGATGGCCCGTTCCCGACAGTATTAATGTGTGGTGGTCTGGATGCGATGCAGACGGACTATTACAGCCTGTATGAACGTTATTTTGCGCCGCGCGGCATTGCGATGCTGACTATTGATATGCCATCGGTGGGCTTTTCTTCAAAATGGAAGCTCACCCAGGACTCCAGCCTGTTGCATCAGCACGTCTTAAAGGCGCTGCCTAACGTACCGTGGGTGGATCACACTCGCGTCGCGGCCTTTGGTTTCCGTTTCGGCGCTAACGTTGCCGTGCGTCTGGCATATCTTGAATCGCCGCGTCTGAAAGCGGTTGCCTGTCTTGGTCCGGTAGTTCATACCCTGTTGAGTGATTTTAAGTGCCAGCAACAGGTGCCGGAAATGTATCTTGACGTTCTGGCGAGTCGTTTGGGGATGCATGATGCTTCCGACGAAGCGTTGCGCGTGGAGTTGAATCGCTATTCATTAAAAGTGCAAGGATTGCTGGGACGTCGCTGCCCAACGCCAATGTTATCAGGCTACTGGAAGAACGATCCGTTCAGCCCGGAAGAGGACTCACGCTTAATCACCTCATCATCTGGTGACGGTAAATTATTAGAGATCCCATTTAACCCGGTGTATCGGAATTTTGACAAAGGTCTTCAGGAAATCACCGACTGGATCGAAAAACGTTTGTGTTAAAAATTTGCTAAATTTTACCAATTTGGTAAAACAGTTGCATCACAACAGGAGATTGCAATGACGTTACCGAGTGGACACCCGAAGAGCAGATTGATCAAAAAATTTACCGCACTAGGCCCGTATATTCGTGAAGGTAAGTGCGAAGATAATCGATTCTTTTTCGATTGTCTGGCTGTATGCGTCAACGTGAAACCGGCACCGGAAGTGCGTGAGTTCTGGGGCTGGTGGATGGAGCTGGAAGCGCAGGAATCCCGTTTTACCTACAGCTACCAGTTTGGTCTGTTCGATAAAGCAGGCGACTGGAAGAGCGTTCCGGTAAAAGACACTGAAGTGGTTGAACGACTGGAGCACACCCTGCGTGAGTTTCACGAGAAGCTGCGTGAACTGCTGACGACGCTGAATCTGAAGCTGGAACCGGCGGATGATTTTCGTGACGAGCCGGTGAAGTTAACGGCGTGAGTGAAATGTGCCGGATGCATCACATCCGGCAATAATCATTAAAACTGATAGGTCATGCCAACCGCGACAATATCATCATTATTAATATTCAATTTGTTATCGCTATCCAGTTGGTTGATTTTATAATCAACAAACGCTGACATATTTTTGTTGAAATAATATGTAGCCCCGACATCGATATAATTGACCAGATCTTCATCACCGATACCTTCAATATCTTTCCCTTTCGATAAGACATAACCCAGCGATGGACGCAGACCAAAGTCAAACTGGTATTGAGCGACCGCTTCAAAGTTCTGTGTCTTATTGGCAAAGCCGCCAGTTATTGGCGTCATTTTGCGTGTTTCAGAATAAAAAGTTGCCAGATAAATATTATTGGCATCGTATTTCAGACCTGTTGCCCATGCTTCTGCACGCTTGCCAGTGCCACGGCTTTGCAGGTTCTGCTCGTTGGTGCGATCTGAGTTGGTATAGGCACCACTAATGGCGAAATCGCTGCCGCCAAAGTCATATGTCAATGACGTGCCGAAGCCATCGCCGTTTTGCTTTTTAACGTCGCGGTTTTCGTTTTTCCCTTGATATTGCAGGGTTAAGTTCAGGCCATCGATAACGCCGAAGAAGTCGGTGTTCCGATACGTCGCCAGACCGCTGGCGCGTTTGGTCATAAAGTTGTCGGTCTGCGCCGAGGAATCGCCACCAAATTCCGGGAACATATCGGTCCAGGCTTCCACGTCATACAACGCGCCCAGGTTACGACCATAATCGAAAGAACCCAAATCTTTATATTTCAACCCGGCAAAAGCGAGACGCGTTTTTTGCTGTGCAGTATCACTCTCCGCTTTATTTCCGGCAAACTCCGCTTCCCACCGACCATAACCAGTCAGTTGATCGTTAATTTGTGTTTCACCTTTAAAACCAAAACGGATATAACTCTGGTCGCCATCTTTACTGGCGTTATCACTCATATAATGCATGGCTTTAACTTTGCCATAGACATCCAGTTTATTACCGTCTTTATTATATATTTCTGCAGCCTGTACAGATGCAGATGCCACAATGCCCATCACCACTAATGCCAGAGTGCTCTTTTTCATTTTCATTCCTGATTTTAATTAACGCGCGAATATTCAGCGGGAGAGCCCCGTTGAAAACAGGAAAGTTTTTAACCTGAGATTGTTAAAGATATATTACAGATTAATAATATTCTTAAAATGTGGTAATTTATTAAATCTGTAATAAAAGCGTAAACAACTGCCGCTAGGCTTGCTGATCCCGCGCAACAAAACGCCATGCTTTGCTCGCAGATGGTTGGCAACCGACGACAGTCCTGCTAAAACGTTCGTTTGATATCATTTTTCCTAAAATTGAATGGCAGAGAATCATGAGTGACAGCCAGACGCTGGTGGTAAAACTCGGCACCAGTGTGCTAACAGGCGGATCGCGCCGTCTGAACCGTGCCCATATCGTTGAACTTGTTCGCCAGTGCGCGCAGTTACATGCCGCCGGGCATCGGATTGTTATTGTGACGTCGGGCGCGATCGCCGCCGGACGTGAGCACCTGGGTTACCCGGAACTGCCAGCGACTATCGCCTCGAAACAACTGCTGGCAGCGGTAGGGCAGAGTCGACTGATTCAACTGTGGGAACAGCTGTTTTCGATTTATGGCATTCACGTCGGGCAAATGCTGCTGACCCGTGCTGATATGGAAGACCGTGAACGCTTCCTGAACGCCCGCGACACCCTGCGTGCGTTGCTCGATAACAATATCGTTCCGGTAATCAATGAGAACGATGCTGTCGCTACGGCAGAGATTAAAGTCGGCGATAACGATAACCTTTCTGCGCTGGCGGCGATTCTGGCGGGTGCCGATAAACTGTTGCTGCTGACCGATCAAAAAGGTTTGTATACCGCTGACCCGCGCAGCAATCCGCAGGCAGAACTGATTAAAGATGTTTACGGCATTGATGACGCACTGCGCGCGATTGCCGGTGACAGCGTTTCAGGCCTCGGAACTGGCGGCATGAGTACCAAATTGCAGGCCGCTGACGTGGCTTGCCGTGCGGGTATCGACACCATTATTGCCGCGGGCAGCAAGCCGGGCGTTATTGGTGATGTGATGGAAGGCATTTCCGTCGGTACGCTGTTCCATGCCCAGGCGACTCCGCTTGAAAACCGTAAACGCTGGATTTTCGGTGCGCCGCCGGCGGGTGAAATCACGGTAGATGAAGGGGCAACTGCCGCCATTCTTGAACGCGGCAGCTCCCTGTTGCCGAAAGGCATTAAAAGCGTGACTGGCAATTTCTCGCGTGGTGAAGTCATCCGCATTTGCAACCTCGAAGGTCGCGATATCGCCCACGGCGTCAGTCGTTACAACAGCGATGCATTACGCCGTATTGCCGGGCACCACTCGCAAGAAATTGATGCAATACTGGGATATGAATACGGCCCGGTTGCCGTTCACCGTGATGACATGATTACCCGTTAAGGAGCAGGCTGATGCTGGAACAAATGGGCATTGCCGCGAAGCAAGCCTCGTATAAATTAGCGCAACTCTCCAGCCGCGAAAAAAATCGCGTGCTGGAAAAAATCGCCGATGAACTGGAAGCACAAAGCGAAATCATCCTCAACGCTAACGCCCAGGATGTTGCTGACGCGCGTGCCAATGGCCTTGGCGAAGCGATGCTTGACCGTCTGGCACTGACGCCCGCACGGCTGAAAGGTATTGCCGATGATGTGCGCCAGGTGTGTAACCTCGCCGATCCGGTGGGGCAGGTAATCGATGGCAGCGTACTGGACAGCGGCCTGCGTCTTGAGCGTCGTCGCGTACCGCTGGGGGTTATTGGCGTGATTTATGAAGCGCGCCCGAACGTGACGGTTGATGTCGCTTCGCTGTGCCTGAAAACCGGTAATGCGGTGATCCTGCGCGGTGGCAAAGAAACGTGTCGCACTAACGCTGCAACGGTGGCGGTGATTCAGGACGCCCTGAAATCCTGCGGCTTACCGGCGGGTGCCGTGCAGGCGATTGATAATCCTGACCGTGCGCTGGTCAGTGAAATGCTGCGTATGGATAAATACATCGACATGCTGATCCCGCGTGGTGGCGCTGGTTTGCATAAACTGTGCCGTGAACAGTCGACAATCCCGGTGATCACAGGTGGTATAGGCGTATGCCATATTTACGTTGATGAAAGTGTAGAGATCGCTGAAGCATTAAAAGTGATCGTCAACGCGAAAACTCAGCGTCCGAGCACATGTAATACGGTTGAAACGTTGCTGGTGAATAAAAACATCGCCGATAGCTTCCTGCCCGCATTAAGCAAACAAATGGCGGAAAGCGGCGTGACATTACACGCAGATGCAGCTGCACTGGCGCAGTTGCAGGCAGGCCCTGCGAAGGTGGTTGCTGTTAAAGCCGAAGAGTATGACGATGAGTTTCTGTCATTAGATTTGAACGTCAAAATCGTCAGCGATCTTGACGATGCCATCGCCCATATTCGTGAACACGGCACACAACACTCCGATGCGATCCTGACCCGCGATATGCGCAACGCCCAGCGTTTTGTTAACGAAGTGGATTCGTCCGCTGTTTACGTTAACGCCTCTACGCGTTTTACCGACGGCGGCCAGTTTGGTCTGGGTGCGGAAGTGGCGGTAAGCACACAAAAACTCCACGCGCGTGGCCCAATGGGGCTGGAAGCACTGACCACTTACAAGTGGATCGGCATTGGTGATTACACCATTCGTGCGTAAATAAAACCGGGTGATGCAAAAGTAGCCATTTGATTCACAAGGCCATTGACGCATCGCCCGGTTAGTTTTAACCTTGTCCACCGTGATTCACGTTCGTGAACATGTCCTTTCAGGGCCGATATAGCTCAGTTGGTAGAGCAGCGCATTCGTAATGCGAAGGTCGTAGGTTCGACTCCTATTATCGGCACCATCTCAACTTCCCCAAATGTCCGTATTCATCCATAAATACCCTGATTTATAACGATTTTACCGTTTTTTAGTCCATCATCGTCCGCAGCCATCCAGTAGAATCCGATAAAGAATGTGTATAGGATTGTGTATATGTTCCTGTTCGGTCATGGATTCCTATACACATGCCTTTAAACGATATGCAGATTCGCCGCGCTAAGCCTGAAGATAAACCCTATACGCTTGGGGATGGGCAAGGCTTGTCATTGCTTATAGAACCTAATGGAAGCAAGAGCTGGCGGTTCCGCTATCGCTATGCCGGTAAACCCAAGATGATCTCGCTTGGCGTTTACCCAACGATCACTCTTGCCGATGCTCGTTCCCGTCGTGATGAAGCTCGAAAACTTGTGGCAGAAGGAAAGAACCCTAGTGATGTTCGAAAAGAGCAAAAGCTGGCTCTGCAAGCAGAGTCAGAGAACGCCTTCGAAAAGATAGCCAGAGAGTGGCATCAACTTAAATCTGCTAAATGGTCGGCAGGATATGCATCAGACATCATGGAAGCGTTTAAGAACGACATTTTTCCTTATGTTGGAACAAGGCCTGTGAGTGAGATTAAACCGCTAGAGCTGCTGAACGTACTGCGTAAAATTGAGAAACGTGGTGCGTTGGAGAAAATGCGGAAAGTGCGTCAGCGTTGCTCTGAAGTGTTTCGCTACGCAATTGCAACGGGTAGAGCGGAGTACAATCCTGCGGCAGATCTTTCCAGCGCTCTCGAAGTGCACCAATCCAATCATTTCCCGTTCCTAAAAGCTGATGAGATACCCGAATTTCTGCGTGCCTTAGAGAGTTACACCGGGAGTAAGCTTGTCCAGATAGCAACGAAATTACTGATGATTACGGGCGTGAGAACCATCGAATTACGCGCGGCATTATGGCAAGAATTTGATCTGGATAACGCTATTTGGGAAATTCCTGCTGAAAGGATGAAAATGCGCAGGCCGCATCTTGTGCCATTGTCGACCCAAGCGTTAGATTTACTCCATGAACTCAAGATAATGACAGGGAACTATCGTTATGTTTTTCCAGGACGGAACGATCCGAACAAACCGATGAGCGAAGCTAGCATAAATCAAGTTATCAAGCGTATCGGTTACGAAGGCCGACTCACTGGTCACGGGTTCAGACATATGTTATCAACAATTTTGCATGAAGAAGGTTTTCAATCAGCATTTATTGAAGTCCAATTAGCTCATGTTGATAGAAATAATATAAGAGGAACTTATAATCATGCCATATACCTTATGGAAAGGCAGAAGATGATGCAATGGTACAGTGATTATCTTCGCAAAAAAAAGGGGTTATAATATGTTAAACCAGTCATTTTCCGTTTCGAACTTAATTAAGCTTTTAAAAAAAACCGATCCAAAAAGATACAAAATTGGTAGGAATTCAGCTGAATATAAAAAATATATAGCTGATAAAGTTAATGGCTCAATTGAAACATACTCATTTGGTTCGATCTCAAATTCAAGAATTAACAACAAAAATGTGTATATATTTAAAGATTTTATGGATGTACTTGTCGCCAGGAAAATAAATGATAACATTAAGCGTGTGTATAGTGTTAAACAAAACAACAGACATGACATCATAAAAAAAGTAAATACAGTGTTAAGTGAGCCTGTAAATTATTATATTTACAGGCTGGATATTAAGAGTTTTTATGAATCAATAGATAAAAATATCGTTTTCCAAAGAATTAATAATAACCCGATTATTTCTCATAATACTAAAAAATTTATCAATGGTCTTTTTAAACATAACGCTTTCTCTGCAAATAACGGACTTCCCCGTGGTATGGGATTAAGTGCGACTTTATCAGAAATATTTATGGAGGAATTTGATGCTGAGTTGGCGAGGCTGCCTGAAGTTTTTTATGCTTCAAGATATGTGGATGATATCATAGTTTTTTCATTCTATAAAATACCAGATTATAAAAATTATTTTTCAAGGATTTTACCAAATGGATTACATTTAAATGAAAGAAAGTGCAGTGAGTATACCATAGAGGACACTTCAACTAAACATTCTGAAATTGAGTTTTTGGGATATTCATTTATTATACACCATGGATTAAAAAATCAGCGTCGTCATGTTGTGATCAGAATTTCGGAGGAGAAAATAAAGAAAATAAAAAGAAGGATTGCACTTGCGGTAAAAGATTACTCAAATAATTCTGATGCAGAACTCTTGAAGAAAAGAATAAAGTATTTAACTGGTAATATATTAGTAAACTCCAATAGTAATAAAACTGATGCTTTATATAGTGGAATTTATTACAATTATCAACATATAACTGATAAAACACAGCTCAAGGAACTTGATATATTTAAGAATAGGATGCTATTTTCTTCAAAGGGCGAGGTGGGGAGAAAAATTTTAGCAGCAGGTCACAACTTATTAACTGCGCCTAAAAAATACTCATTTTTGGCTGGTTTTGAAAAACGGCTACTGTCTTCTTTTAAACGGGAAGATATTATTAAAATAAATAAGGTTTGGTGATTCATGAAAATTAAAATATCGAAGAGTGATTATAAAAGAGTACTTCTCACGGATATTTTACCATATGAAGTCCCTATCCTTTTTTCTAACGAAGGTTTCTATAAGTTAATTTCTGAAAATAAAGTTTTACCCGGAACATTTTCAGAAGGCCTTAAGCTGGATTCTTATACCATCCCTTACTCCTATAAAATAAAAAAGGGGCTGGCGAGTTCTCGAAGCCTTGGCATTATACATCCTTCAACGCAGTTAAGAATCTGTGATTTTTATGATAAGTATGAACATTTGATGGTTCATATGTGTACAAAAAGTCCGTTTTCGCTACGTTATCCTAGCAAAATAGGGAGCTATTATTACGAAAAGGACTTCTTAAAAAGTAGAATAAATCTAAAAGATGGTCTTGTACAATTTCATAATCATGGCTTTGATTCCCAAGAAACTTCCTCATCTTCCCATTTTTCATATAAGAAATATCCTTTCATCTATAAGTTTTATGAGTCATATGAATTTCATAGATTGGAAAGGAAGTTTAGGAAACTTTTAAAGCTTGATATTGCTAAGTGTTTTAGTCATATATATACACACAGCGTTTCATGGGCTGTAAAATCTAAAGAATTCTCTAAGGTTAATAGAACTTATAACAGCTTTGAAGGTTGTTTGGATAAGCTTTTTCAAGATGCCAATTATGGTGAAACAAATGGCATAATAATTGGGCCTGAATTTTCAAGGATATTTGCGGAGATTATATTACAGCGCGTTGACTTGAATGTTGAGTCTCATTTGAATCTTGAGCCAGGCATAGTTAAAGATAAGAGCTATGCTATAAGACGTTACGTTGATGATTATTTTATATTTGCGGATGATGATGAAACATTTAAGCTAATAGAATTTGTACTGGCAAATGAACTCGAAAAATATAAGCTTTATTTGAATGAATCTAAAAAGGAATTTATCGAGAGGCCATTCGTGACTGGAGCCACGATGGCTAAAAATGATATTGCAGAAATCATTGAGGATTTATATGGATCGTTAATCCATACTGAGAAGTTGGATGAGTTAACAGCTATGGTTAATTTAAATCCAGACGTCAAAATTCAGCCTGAAAATATGAATAACCTTTTTCCATTGAAAGGTGTATGGAATAAAAAGCTACACGCGGACAAATTTATAAAACGAATCAAAATTGCGGTTAGAAAAAACAATACCACATTTGATCTTGTTAGCTCATACTTAATAAGTGCGATTAAGAGTAAGTTTTTCAAAGTAATTAGGCTGTTGAGGATGTTCGATCTGTCAGGAAAAGAAGATATAACTTATAAATTCTTCTCAATATTCAATGAGGTGATTTTTTTTATTTATGCTATGGATTTTCGAGTCCGACAGACATACATAATTAGCCAAGTTATTTTGGAAATAAATTCATTTGCTAATAAGCAAGCTTCAGACATTAGTGAAGTTATAAAAAAGAATACTTTTGATGAGCTTCTTATGTGCATGAAAAGCATGGGTAATATTCATGAGAGGCCAGTGGAGTTATCTAACTTACTTATATGTATGAAAGGTTTGGGGGAGCAGTATAAACTCAATCCAGATGAATTTAAGGATTTGTTGGGTATTAGTGAGAATGAGTGTTTTTACGATTTAGAATATTTTTCTATATGCAGCATGTTACACTATATAGGCGATGATGTTCTCTATCTAAAAATGAAAGAAGATATTGTCCTTGCTATACAGAGTTTGATAAGTGGTCGGAACGATATAAAAAAAGACACTGAAACATTTATGCTATTCCTTGATATGATGACGTGCCCATATCTTACAGTTAAGCATAAGAGAATAATTTATAGAACATATGTCGAAGCAAATACAGGTCAAAAAAGATTTACGAATGCAGTAATTGATTCTGAAATTGATTCTTTAAAAAATAATGTAATCTTTTTTAACTGGTCTGGAGATGCTGATCTTGAGCACGTTCTTTATAAAAAAGAGTTGCGAACAGCATATGAATAGTAGTATTTTAATTTCGTTAAAGGGTTGCGATGCCTAAGGTTTCGACCTGAAGCAGATACCGGAAGATCGGCTTTTGAATGTTCATCCGAAAGATATTCGCGATACGTTTTGAGGATGGACCGATTTAGACACACTATTGCCTTTTAGCTAAACAGGCCGCGAAAGCGGCCTTTTTAATGAATCAGATTTCCCCTCACCGATCTCAATACTTCCCCTCAGCGTGCGCAGCCCCGCCCGCCTGCCCGCTTCGCTTAACAGACTGGTTTTCATGCACCCCTTAAATCGTCTCAGAAGCCACCACACAAGGGCTTTCGCGTCAAAAATGGCGCATGAGACTCATGCGTTTTCATGCGCCATAGATATGCACTCATACGCTCTCAGGCCAGCCAGGGAAAAAGCGTAAAAAATCCCGGTACTGGACCGAGACTTCGTGGGCGTATTTTGCTAATCAGACAGGAATTTGCTGACGGTTTGACAGCTTTGACGCGGAGCCATAGCGATTGAGAGTTTGCTGTTGTTTTTCCGGCATTTTTGCTTTGTCTGATGCCTGTTCATTGCGCCGAGGCTTCATAATTATCGTATCCACGCTTTCCAGTGCGGTAAATGTGCAGGAACATTCCAGACTCTGGCACTGATACCATGAGCGTTTAACCGACGGAGCTTCATAGGCGCTGGTTCTAGCGTGAGCGACCGCGCCACATTCAGGACACTTCAGGGCCATATCAGCACACTCCTTTTTCATTAAGTCGGTTAAGGCGGGCCAGGAAAACTTTATGTTGTGCCGGGGTGAAACTGGCTGAAGCATCAGCGCGCATTGATGCATCCACCGTTAATCCGGTTTCGTCGATAATGCTCTTATATGCTGCTGAAATTACCGGAGTACGGACTTCCGTTTGTCGGGCTACAGCGGTTCGTAATATTTTCATTGCCGCCTCAAGCCCGTATGGTGCGCAAAGAAAAGGAGCCAGAGCGTCAGTGAGTGCATCACCATGCTCGCTCATGAAGTTTTCAGTTGCGCTTGTAACACAGCTTTCCAGCACAATCTGGTGAGCATAAAGACCATCCCGGGCGGCACAGTTAATCTGCCATTCGAGGAGTACAAGATGCTCACGAAGATCCTCAAGTTGGCTGGCATATGCTGCGGGTTTTTCTTCAGTATCCAGCAAAGCCGCCAGACGAAGCTGGCTGGTACTTTGCACATTACGTAGTGTCAGCCAGCTTTTTATCGCCGCGCGGTAATCGTTGAGAGCTTCCTTAGTAATGGTTCCGGTATTCATTCCTTCTCGCCCCCTTTAACCATGTCACGCTGTTTAAGCATCCGGGAACGCGCTGCAGGGCTGGGTGATTGTCTGGCATCCTGTATGGCTTTATCGTCCGCATAAATGCTGATCCCCGGCAGGGCAATATCATCCGTTGAAGATACGTTACAGGACAGTGCCGGAGTGGTGAGTTGCTCGCTGATAAATTGCTTCAGCACACTTTCGGGGTCGTTTACGGTATGAACTACACCGATAACAGAAGATGCGCTTCGGCCCAGAGTCATTTTCAGCAGTCCAAGGATCTGAATAAGTTTCTGGCCGTGTTCCTTCATAAACTCATTCCAGAGCCACACTGCATGAGTTTCAATCAGGCGATTATGTTCGCTGATGTAGCGGTTTGCAGCATCCGCAGTTTTCCATGGCAGGAATTCATTTTCTGCGGCCTGAGCTGCCAGCAAATCTTCGAACTCATCCAGTGTTTCGCGTCCGAGGGCGATTTCTGCCCGCAGTTTTTTCATTCGTGGCGTCATATTCCCCTGATTCTCACGAAACAGGTTTCGCCATTCATCATTAAGCGCCTGCGTCTCCGTTTTTGTATCTTCCTGACGTTTACGGATAGTTTCAGTCATTGCAGCGGCTTCAGTTTGTTTTCGCCGTTCTTCCTGCCAGACAGCTTTTGCTGCTTTAACTTTTTCTACCGCTTCGCGAATTTTCGGCGGGAGGGAAGGTGTAATGTTTACATCAGGGATCTGGTTAACAGTTGTCATGGCTGCTCCGGTAGTGTTTTGTTGTTGAGTCAATTGTGCCGGTGCCCATACAAGCGCACTACCGATGAGGATTGTGCCAGTGACTGAACAATGACCTTGTTCTGGCTAGCCAGAGAAAGGTGTCATGTCTGATCTTCACCCTTCCTTTAATACATACTATTCACTACTGTTCACTTTTATAAAAGAATAGTAAATACATGGAATTAAGGAGTGTAGTGTTTAAATCAAAGTGGTCATCTACTGTTCATGACTGTTCACAGAGATAAATTTAAACTTATATTTGTTTTTCATATGAGTCGCGATCTTTATTTCAGTTTATTACTAGATTTTTACTCATCACCACTATTCACACGTATTCAACACTATTCAATATACAGTATAAAATGTGTCTTATGTCTGTTTGAAAATTCAAAACTTAACCTCCCTACACTCGGTTGCATTTCAAGAAAATATCCATAAAAATGAATCTGTCTGATGCTCATTAAACACATCCGGATAAATGCGGAAGGATGCGGGTAATTTAATTTTTTAGTCGTTAATTTAATTAATACATATGATGAACTGTTTTTTATGGATGTTTTTTGGCCCTTTTATTATTCCGGTGCCGTCTTTGTCCTTATGATGTAACGCCCGGAATGATATGGTCTGGTTCAGGCTTGAGCTGCGATCCTGCCTGGTGTAATAGACTTTTTTATTCTTTAAGTTCCTTATTATATTCCATGAAGGAATGGTTTGTTTTTGTCCGTTTTATCCGGTTTTTAGCTGTTTTATTTTTTGAGAAAGCAATATTTCACTCTAATTAAATAAAGCATGCGCGAGCCGCTTATATAAACATAATAAGGAACTACCTGAATCCGGATGGAATTCTCCGGACTACTGAAAACATATTAGAGAGGTAGCGAGATGCATACTATTTCCGTTTCCACCCAGGCACCAGCTGCTCCGGTGCTCCCGGTTCCGACTCAGCAGGAGCGCTTCATACGATTACCTGAAGTGATGCACCTTTGCGGGCTATCCCGTTCAACCATCTACGACCTTATCAGCCGTGATGCCTTCCCGCAGCAGATCTCCCTGGGTGGAAAAAATGTTGCCTGGGTACAGTCGGAGGTCAGTGCATGGATGGCGGCGCGAATTGCAGCCCGCGAGCAAGGAGTCCATGCGTGAATCTGGCTTTGCAGTCTCATCTCTTTTTTTGTGGCTTGCGTCCTGGCAACCTTTCCAGTTATAGTTTTTCCGCTGCCGCAAAATCGGCAGCCGGGATTTGCAGCCCGTGTAACTTATTGGCGACACAGCACGCGTCGAGCGTGTTTTTTTATGTCGTTGCTCAGGCACACCTATTTTTCGGGCTGTGGTGCTTACACCGTGGCTCCTGTCAGATAATGGTGGTCCGGGCGGGGCAGCCTTCGGGCTGGCCGGTTTCCAATAAGGCCGGTACTGCAAACCCCGTCCGGGCCATCACCCATGAGATTTGCAGCTCTGGTGGTGGCAATAACCGCTACTTATTGGAGATTGCCCTTATGGCTACGATCCTCACCCCATCACATCCTCAATTTATATTTGTTTTTGCCGCCGTTCGTCGTGCAGAACGTAAACCACGTATCAGTATGCTGCGTATTGTCGCCAGCGATGAGTCTCATGCACGTCTTTCACTGGTCCATGAATATGTGCTTTGCCTTGCTGCTCGCCTGCCTGTCCGGGAGGTGATGTGATGAATCACGCCGCAATCTCTTATGACGATATTGTCCGCCTGAAGCATCTTCGTAACGTGGGGGAGTTTGTCACCGGAATGGCTGTTCTTCAGGATTGCTACGAAAAACCTGCCAGTGCTCAATGTGAGCAACTGGTTTCCCTGATTTATCTGATGACAGAGCAGCTTGATGGCGTGGTACAGCGTTGCCAGGATGACCTGATGAACATGGAGGTGGTGCAATGAAATCACGCACTCTTTCCCTTTCACTTCGGGTAGCGTTGTATCGCCGCGCGGTAGCCTGCGCCTGGTTGAGTGCCTGCTATCAGCAAAACCGCCACCTGCAGCTCACTCTGGATGAAATTGAAACCGCTATTGCCCGTGAGCTTGAAGGATTTTATCTGCGACAGCACGGGCAAACAAAAGGCATGGAAATCGCCTGCGCCCTGCTTTCAGACCTGATGGAATCCGGCCCTCTAATGTCCTGTCCCGCACTCTCCCAGCTCGGGATAGCCGTAATGGATGAGTTATGCGTCCGTCACATCAAAAAGCCGGTTTTACACTGAGGGAGAACTGCATCATGTCAGGAATGAAAGTCAGTCAGGCCGTGAAGGCTGCCCGCGGTCACTGGGCTCAGATTCTGCCAGCGCTGGGCGTGAATATATTGAAAAATCGCCATCAGCCTTGTCCGGTCTGTGGCGGTAAAGATCGTTTTCGCTTCGACGATCAGGAAGGACGCGGAACATGGTTCTGCAATCAGTGCGGAGCCGGGGATGGTTTAGCGCTTGTCACCAGGGCACTGAATGTGGATATCAGTGAAGCAGCTGACAGGATACATGGACTGACACATGGTCTGTTTATAGCTAATTCCGAAGTCAGGACGTTAACCGCCGATACCGATAGCGGGAAAGATGCAGCGGCAGCACTTGCCGCGCGACTGCTGCAAGCCTCGCGTGAATCTGCCGGAAACACTTATCTTACACATAAAGGTTTCCCGGAGCATGTTTGCCATGAGCTGACTTCAGCTCATAAAACCGGTGGGGTGATGTTCCGCCCCGGTGATTTGATCGTCCCGCTCTATAACGCTGACGGGGAGCTGGTGAATATTCAGCTTATCAGTGGCAATGGTAGCAAGTGTTTTCTTAAAGGAGGTCAGGTTAAGGAGGCCTATCATCTGATAGAAGGGGGCGGGAGTTCTGTAAGAAGGGTTTGGATTGCAGAAGGTTACGCAACGGCGCTTACCATTCATCATCTGACAGGAGAAGCCGTCATGGTGGCATTTTCGTCGGTCAACTTTCTTTCTCTGGCCAGCGTTGCCCATAACAAGTATCCGGGGTATCAGCTAATTATTGCAGCGGACCGAGATCTGAATGGTTCAGGCCAGAACAGGGCTGAAGCTGCTGCAAAAGCGTGTCAGTGTGACATTGTGCTGCCACCGGTTTTTGGTGACTGGAATGATGCGCTTGCCCATTACGGAGAGGAATCCACCCGGAAGGCAATTCTTGAGGCTTTGAAGCCACATAACGCCAGTCCTTTCGACACAATGAGTGAAGCAGAATTCACAGCGATGAGTGTCAGCGAAAAAGCTCAGAGGGTTCGGGAGCATTACAGGGATGCACTGGCGGTTGATCCGAACGGACAGCTTTTATCCCGCTACGAGTCTGGAGCGTGGAAAGTGATTTCTCAGTCAGATTTTGCCCGAGATGTCGCAGCCCTTTTCCAGCGCCTCGGTGCACCGTTTTCCTCAGGAAAAATTGCCTCATTGGTGGAAACATTAAAGTTAATTGTTCCGCAGCAGCAAAATCCGGCACGTCATCTGATTGGTTTTCGTAATGGCGTCCTCGATACGCGAACAGGGCTTTTTAGTCCGCACTGTAAAGAGAACTGGCTGCGTACCGTGTGTGAAGTCGATTTCACGCCACCGGTAAAAGGGGAAACGCTTGAAACTCATGCCCCGGCATTCTGGCGTTGGCTGGACCGGGCCGCCGGACACAAGCCAGCAAAGCGCGACATTATTCTTGCAGCGTTATTTATGGTGCTGGCGAACCGCTATGACTGGCAGCTCTTTCTGGAAGTGACTGGCCCTGGTGGAAGTGGCAAAAGTATTCTGGCTGAAATTGCGACCATGCTTGCTGGAGAGGATAACGCCACCTCTGCGACCATTGAAACGCTGGAGTCCCCGCGAGAACGTGCGGCTCTGATAGGTTTTTCTCTTATTCGCCTGCCTGATCAGGAGAAGTGGAGCGGCGACGGCGCCGGGCTTAAGGCTATAACTGGTGGCGATGCAGTATCTGTGGACCCCAAATATCAGAATGCTTATTCAACACATATTCCGGCGGTTATCCTGGCCGTAAATAATAATCCTATGCGCTTCACTGATCGCAGTGGTGGTGTGTCCCGCAGGAGAGTTATTCTGCATTTTCCTGAGCAGATAGCACCGGAAGAACGCGATCCGCAGCTGAAAGATAAAATTGCACGAGAACTGGCTGTGATTGTTCGTCAGCTCATGCAGCGTTTCAGCGATCCGATGAGCGCCAGAACATTGCTTCAGTCGCAGCAGAATTCTGATGAGGCTCTCACCATCAAGCGTGATGCTGATCCAGCATTTGATTTTTGTGGCTACCTTGAGGCATTACCTGACACCAACGGCATGTTTATGGGGAACGCCAATATTGTCCCACGTCAGCCTCGTACATACCTTTACCATGCTTATCTGGTCTACATGGAAGCCAACGGCTATAAAAACACGCTCAGTCTGACCATGTTTGGCAAGGGGTTGCCGTTAATGCTGAAAGAGTATGGGCTGCAGTACGAGAAGCGGCGGACCAATCAGGGAATGCAGACCAATCTGGCACTTAGAGAAGAATGCAATGCTGACTGGCTACCGAAGTGCAGTCTCGAAATCACAAAATAGGTATTTAAACCGGTGGAAGCCGGTTTTTTCTTGACATATGAATAAGCTAATCTTCAAATATCTGATCGCAGAATATAATTTAAGAGGTTGTGGATGAAAACTGTATTTGTGCTTGGTGCTGGATTTTCAAAAGAAGCTGGCGCGCCTATGCAGGCGGAAATAATGGGTGAGATATTTAAAATACACCAAGAGGATTCAAACTATTTTAATGGTTCAGATTTTCAGCTTTTTGAAAACTTACTTACTGAACAATTATATTATAAACGTGAGCAATTTAAAGATGTTCAGATTGAAGATATGTTCACTCCTTTAGACCGGTGCTTGGCGGATAATATCCAGTTTAGAGGTCTGTCTATTGAGCAAATGACAAAGACAAGGGATGCTGTTTTTAATATCATTGGTTTGGCCATTAGGAGGATCTTGGAAAGAAAAGGGAATAGTAAGGAATATATTGACCACTTCGCTGAGTATTTAGTGAGGAAATGTAGCAAGAGGCTGGGTGGTAATTATAGACAGCATGATCCTGTAAGCGTTATTAGTACCAACTGGGATATTCTACTAGATAATTCATTGTATGATTACATCCAAAGGAACTACCACGGACGTGCAGTTGTTGATTATTGCTGTTATATAAGCTCCTTAGAAGAAAGGGACGAAACGGTAAAGCCGGGTCTAGAAATGTTAGGAGCAGGTGGTTTTAATGTGAAACTGCTGAAGATTCATGGTTCACTTAACTGGCTACAATGTTCGCGATGCATGCGCCTTTATGTCGGGTTTAATAAAAAAATAGGGGTTGCGAGAGGGGCAACATGTAGGCATTGTGATAAAAATCATGACGCAGTAAATAAAGAGAATAGACTGATATCAAATCTTATTATGCCTACCTTTCTAAAGGATCTATCAAATCCTCAATACAAAATAATTTGGCAGAACGCTGGTATTGAATTATCTGAAGCTGACAAAATAATCTTCATAGGTTATTCGTTGCCGAATGCCGATTTTGAAATGAGACAACTTTTATCTCGAATGATTAAACGAAGTGTTAAAATTGAAGTCGTAACATATGAAAGAGATAAAGAAAAAGAAAAGGATATAAAAAAATATTGGCAGGCGTTTTTTGGTGAGCGTGAGGTTAAAGTTCATTTATGTGGTGCCAGTCAGTTCATTGAGCAATCCTTATATCTTGAATAAATTTAATAGGTTAAGGATGGGGCTAATTTCACAGCCCTATTCTTTTGGAATAGGTTAAAATTTAGGAAAAGATAGTTTTGACCTATCATAAATTTATTGCGAGTGGACCACCAACCCGGCGAATGCTGGGTTTTATTATGGTCTAAGATCAAATGTAGGGTTTGCTGTTCACTCTTCACTTAATGGTTAACTTCTATCATATTGATATTTCATATAAAAATATGATGGTGAATAGTATGTACGCTTTTCTTAAGAAAAAGTATTTTGTTGTGCGATGAGGTGGACGAGTTTTGAACGCTCCCGCCAATGTGTATAGCCATGTGTATAGGATTATTTGTCGATAAGAATAAATTCTTGCAAAACAACGAATTAAGTTGATTTGTTTGTTCCTATTATCGCACCATTAAAATCAAAGAGTTACCCCATATTTAAATACACCACGTTTCCTCCTGTGCCGCATTTGTGCCATTGTAACCTTGGCAATTCATCAAAATACTGTTCTGACATCAGGCAGTGCAGGTGCAGCTATTTAAACCAATTGCTGCCGCCATTCTTTGACGTAGTCAATCAGGGCGCGGAGCTTTGGTGCAATATTGCGACGCTGTGGGAAATACAGATAGAAGCCCGGAAATTGTGGAAGAAAGTCATCAAGCAGCGATACAAGCTTACCGCTTTCAATATATGGCCTGAAAGTTTCCTGAGTGGCAATTGTTATTCCTCCGCCGGCAAGAGCCAGCCTCAACATCAGACGCAGATCATTAGTCGTAATCTGCGGTTCAATCGCAAGGTCGAAAGTTCTCCCGTTTTCTTCAAATGGCCAGCGATAAGGCGCAACCTCCGGGGACTGACGCCAGCCGATACACTTATGGGTATTTCCCCCGGAGGCGAGAAAGCGCTCTCCACGCCCGGCCGCAAGGATCAGGACGACGGGGGCAGGCATGAATCCTCCTCCTGATGGAGACGTACAGAGGCGACTTCTGCCAGCACGGAGAGTGCCAGAGTATGCGCATCCCGGGCTTTGGGGAATATCCCGACGGGTGCCCGGATTTGCGTTGTTTCCTCCCTGGACCATCCCAGCTCGTGGAGCTTTTGCAGACGTAACGTGTGGGTTCGATAGCTGCCCAATGCGCCGAGATAAAAGGGTTTTGCTTCTCGCGCGGCCTGCAACACTGGCAGCTCCCGGTTGAGATCATGGCACAGCAAAATGACCGCCGTATCGGTATCGATCTGAGCGCTGGCTGAGGCCGGAAAAAGATCGAAGATATGGCTGTCATAGCCTGTGGCTGCTGCAAGACTCGCAGTTGCCTGCGCCTCAAGAGAACGTCCGTAAATCATCAGCCTGACGCATGGCCTGAACCCCACCTCAAAGCCATTGAGATTCCAGCCCGTTCGGGTTTGCGTGGGCAGGCACACCAGCGATTGTGCTTGCGGATCGTAGCGCAGCCCCGCCGGTTTTCTCTGTTCCAGACGGTTCAGCACGGCGAGCAGAGGCTGTGCCGAGCGTAGTTTATGGAGCGTCAGCGTGATCCCACCGCCGCAGGGCAGAACGATGTCAAACCACGGCGAACCTTCGCCATAGCGAATTTCGCGATCGCGGCCTGAGCCCATCATCTCCAGCGCTTCAAAAGCGGCAGCGGCCTCCACGCAGCCGCCAGAGACAAAACCGCAGTAACGACCATCTTCGCGAACCACCATCTGCGCCCCGAGCGGGCGCGCTGCGCCGCCGCGTATCTCCACCAGCGTCACCAGCACCGCTCCTTTACCGGACATTAGCGCCTCTACGGCGAAGCGCAGAATGGTCCGGTGGTCATCGGTGAGAAACGCCTGCTCTGGCTTATGCCAGTGTTCGTCTTTATCAAAAAGCGGGTATGACATTGTTTCTCCTTAAACCACATCCGGCAGCTTATCGAGCAGCTTATCCAGAGTGATGGGATAATCCCGTACCCGAATACCGGTGGCGTTATACACCGCGTTGGCGATAGCCGCGCTCACGCCGCACAGGCCCAGCTCACCGACACCTTTGGCCTTCATCGGGGAGGATATGGGGTCGGTATCATCCAGGAAAATCACCTCCTGTTTTGGGATATCCGCATGGACCGGCACCTCATACCCCGCCATATCGTGATTAACGAAGTAGCCCAAACGGTCATCCACCGCCAGCTCCTCCATCAGTGCCGCGCCCATGCCCATAGTCATTGCGCCAATGACCTGGCTGCGCGCAGTTTTCGGATTCAGGATGCGTCCTGCAGCACACACAGCGAGCATACGCCGGACCCGAACTTCTCCCGTCGCGCTATGCACGCCGACCTCCACAAAATGCCCGGCAAAGGTCGACTGCTGGTACTCTTTGCTCAGTGTTCCGAATTCAATGCTCTCTTCCGCTGTCAGTCTGCCGCCTGCGGTGGCTTCATGTAGCGTGGCGCTTCGGGTACCGTTGGTAATCTTGCCGTCGGCAAACTGCGACTGCTCAGGATCAAACCCGACTGCCGAGGCAATCATTTCGCGAAGCTTCATACAGGCGGCGTAAACGCCGGAGGTGGAGGTATTCGCGCCCCATTGTCCACCAGAACCCGCAGAAACCGGGAAACTGGAATCGCCGAGGTGAACCGCAACCTGCTCCAGCGGTACGCCAAGCATTTCCGCTGCCGTCTGGGCCAGAATGGTGTAGCTGCCGGTGCCAATGTCGGTCATGTCCGTTTCTACGGTAACGGTGCCGTTTTGTTCGAGGTGAACCCGAGCACCCGATTTTTCCAGCAGATTATTGCGAAAGCCCGCCGCAACACCGTGGCCGACTAGCCACTCCCCGTCGCGCACCTGTCCGGGTGTGGCGTTGCGCTGCTTCCAGCCAAATTTATCCGCTCCGGTGCGCAAGCACTCGATAAGCTGACGGCGAGAGAAGCAGCGCGTCGGGTCGGCGGGGTCAACCTGAGTGTCATTCAGGATGCGAAACTCGACGGGATCGATGCCCGCTTTTTCCGCCAGTTCGTCGATCGCGATTTCGAGCGCCATCAGACCGGGGGCTTCGCCGGGCGCACGCATGGCGTTCCCTTCCGGCAAATCAAGCGTGGCGAGCCGCAGGCCGGTATGACGATTCGCCCCGGCGTAGAGTAATTCGCTTTGCTGTACCGCCGTTTCCGGCGTGCCGCCGGGCAGGTTTCCAGACCAGCTTTCATGTGAGATAGCGGTGATTTTCCCGCTCTGGTCGGCACCGATACGCAAGTGCTGAAGGGTGGCGGGGCGGTGCGTGGTGTTATTGGGAATAGAGGGGCGGGGGAGCATCACTTTAACCGGACGTTTCACCGCTCGGGCGGCGAGGGCCGCCAGCAGCGCATCGCTTCTCAGGAACAGCTTGCCGCCAAACCCTCCGCCGATATACGGGGAGATAATACGCACATTCTCCACGGGAACTTTCAGCGTTTTTGCCAGATCGGTGCGGCACCAGTCAATCATCTGATTTGAGGTCCAGAGGGTAAGCTTATTTCCATCCCAGACGGCCATCGAGGCATGCGGCTCCATCGCCATATGGCTCTGGTCCGGGGTCGTGTAGGTAGCATCAATCTTCACCGCAGCGGAGGTGAAAGCCCCGTCAAAGTCACCGACGTTTTTGTCGGGCGTGTCTTCCGGCGGCTGATTGACGGCCTGTTTTTCGTCCGCCAGGGAGTAAGCTCCTTTATTACGGCGATAGTGTGCCTGCACCAGCGAGGCCGCCGCTCGCGCCTGTTCGAAGGTCTCGGCCACTACCAGCGCAATGGCCTGATGATAGTGCTCAATAGTGGGGCCGCCTAACAGCCTGGCGGTGTTTTTGTCGCCTTTGCCGAGTGCCCCGGCGTTACTGGCGGTAATGACAGCCAGTACGCCCGGCGCTTTTTGCGCGGCGTCCGTATCAAGGGCGGTGAGGCGTCCTTTGGCAATGGCGGAACCGACGATATAGCCATAGGCGGCGTTGGGGGCCTCTTCATGCCATTCGTAGGCGTAGCGTGCCGTGCCGGTAGTTTTCAGCGGTCCGTCGATGCGGTCATGGGGACGACCGACAACCTTCAGCTGATCGATCGGGTTTTCCCCTGCGGGTTTATCAAATTTCATGCCTGTGCCCTCGCTTCAGCCAGTACGGAGGCAAGCGTTCGCTTCGCCAACAGGAGTTTAAAGGTGTTTTCAGCGGTGGGATGGGCGCTGGCGAACAGCGTGTCATATACGGCCTGCGCCCCCTGGGATAGCTGAGCATCCGCAGCCTCAATGCGCCAGGGCTTATGTGCTACTCCGCCCAGCGCGACGCGCCCGCTGCCGTCAGGCTGAATAATCGCCGCGACCGATACCAGGGCAAAGGCGTAGGAGGCGCGATCGCGCACCTTACGGTAGATATGTTTTCCGCCGAGCGGTGGAGGTAACGTCACCGCAACGATAAGCTCACCGGGAAGCAGGGCGGTTTCAATGTGCGGCGTTTTCCCCGGTGGGTGATAAAAATCAGCCAGTGTGATACTGCGAGTCTTTCCCTCCGGCGTGATGGTTTCCACCACCGCATCCAGCAACCGCATTGCGACCGCCATATCGCTCGGATGGGTGGCTATGCAGGCTTCACTTACGCCTACCACCGCGTGCTGACGGCTAAAGCCTTCAAGCGCCGCGCAGCCGCTCCCGGGCAGGCGCTTATTGCAGGGCTGATTGGTGTCGTAAAAATAGGGGCAGCGCGTGCGCTGGAGCAGATTACCTGCGGTGGTTGCCTGATTACGTAACTGACCAGATGCGCCAGCGAGCAGGGCGCGGGAGAGTACCGCGTAATCACGACGCACGCGCTCGTGAGCCGCCAGGTCGGTGTTCCGTACCAGTGCGCCGATGCGCAGCCCACCCGCGTCGGTCACTTCAATCTTATCGAGCCCGAGGCCGTTCACATCGATAAGGTGGGTGGGCGTTTCAATTTCCAGCTTCATCAGGTCCAGCAGATTGGTCCCGCCCGCGATAAATTTTGCGCAGGGTACGCGCTGAGCGCTAAGTGCCGCCTCGGCTGGGGTGTTCACTCGTTCATAGGTAAACGCCTTCATGATTTTATCTCCCCCGCAGCATCTTCAATGGCGGCAAGGATGTTAGCGTATGCACCACAGCGACAGATGTTGCCGCTCATACGTTCACGGATCTCATCGGCAGTTGTTTCTGGAGCGGAAACCAAATCGACCGTGACGTGACTGGGAATGCCGTCCTGAATCTCTTTTAGCGCCGCTACTGATGAGCAAATTTGCCCGGAGGTGCAGTAGCCGCACTGGAAGCCATCATGCTTGATAAAGGCCGCCTGCATGGGGTGAAGATTATCTGGCGAACCCAGGCCTTCAATGGTGGTGATCTCGGCCCCCTGATGCATGACTGCAAGCGTCAGGCAGGCATTAAGCCTGCGACCATTGACCAGCACGGTACAGGCTCCGCACTGTCCGTGATCGCAACCTTTCTTGGTACCGATCAAATGCAGATTTTCACGCAAAGCGTCCAGTAGCGTGGTTCGGGTATCCACCTCAAGCTGCTCGGTTTTGCCGTTCACCTTCAGTGTCAGGGGCATTATCTCTGGCGCGGGTGTAGCTGCCGGAACGCTTGCCGCCAGCGTAGAATGAGGATAAACCACGGCGGTCGCCGCTGTTGCGGCGCTCACTTTAATCAGATCGCGACGGGTCAAACTTAAATCGTGCGGCTCGTGCTTCCCAACCCGATTATCTTCGGGGTATTCGCCTTGGTTGCTCATACCAGGCCTCCGGTATTCTAAAGGGGAAAATAAGAGTGCGTTGCGAGAGTGCTGATGCTTTTTTAAACGTTAAGCATAGTCGGCGACAGCAGGAGGATTATTCTTAAAACGCGAATGCAGCTATGAGCCCGGCTAATAAATTCATGTTCGCCGGGATGTTGATGATGATGGGAGCTGGTTTATTGCTTTAGTTGTACGATGCAAAAACCAATAAGGAAACCTGTGATTTTCAGCTCTGCATCACCCTGCAAATCTCTGTCACTTCTAATATAAAAATAGGGAGAAATGATGGAGCTTATATTCATTGGCGATTAGGATACCATCTTGTTATACAAAAAAATACAGTTCTTTACATTTGCCTTGTTTTATGAATACTCCTGAAGAGGTGTATAACATAATGGTACAAGCAGGGTAGATATGAATATATTTGAACAAACTCCACCGAACCGCAGACGTTATGGTCTTGCTGCATTCATTGGGCTGATTGCTGGCGTTGTTTCCGCATTCGTGAAGTGGGGCTGAAGTTCCATTGCCGCCACGTAGCCCGGTGGATATGTTTAATGCAGCGTGTGGCCCGGAATCATTAATCAGGGCTGCAGGCCAAATTGATTGCTCGCGTAATTTTCTCAATCCACCGTATATTTTTCTTCGAGACTGGTTGGGGCTGACAGATCCCAATGCGGCTGTTTATACCTTTGCCGGGCATGTCTTTAACTGGGTTGGTGTTACGCACATTATCTTTTCGATAGTGTTTGCTGTCGGTTATTGTGTGGTCGCTGAAGTATTTCCAAAAATTAAACTCTGGCAGGGCTTACTGGCAGGTGCTTTAGCCCAACTTTTTGTTCATATGATTTCATTCCCTCTCATGGGACTGACGCCACCTCTGTTTGATCTCCCGTGGTATGAGAATGTTTCTGAAATTTTTGGACATTTAGTCTGGTTCTGGTCTATTGAAATTATTCGCAGAGATTTACGAAACAGAATTACTCATGAGCCAGACCCTGAGATCCCTTTAGGCTCAAACAGATAATGCATTGAATGATAAAAATGGCGCAAATACAGCGCCATTTTTATAGGTTAAAAACATTGCTTTTTATATTCTGATGCAGATAGTCAGTGAGTATATCGCGCTACTTCAGGATGATGTAGATCCGAAGAACGCTACAGAAGAGAGGCATTGTTGCTGGCAAATAGAAGAAGTATCGGGTTTTGTTACCCCTGAAAAACGAAGCCCCGCTATTATCGCTGGCGGGGCAGTGCAATTAATTATTGTATGTTTATAACGGTGTCAGCCCGTATTTAGCCCTTGCACGGTTGCAAGCCTCATTGACGACTCCGTTCTCACCAGACATGGCGAATTCTCTGCATGTGGACGATCGATTTTTATATATCGTGCAGCAGGCATTTTTGCCCGGGGTTCCTGCAAGGGCAATACATCGGGGGTTTTTCTGATTGGTACCGCTCATGCATCGGTGAAAAGGGGATATTTGTTCAGTGAGCCTGGCGGGAATAGTACCGCCAGCATCGTCGGCTTCGGCCCAGTAAAAAGAGACGCGGAAAAATGCACAACAGGCACCACACGTCATGCATGGATTCAGATTGCTCATAATTCACCAGTACAGCTAAAAATCGTAAAGAGAACAGCGGTACATCGTATGTAAGAACGTACCGCGGTTGGCTGGGGAACTTTCGATAGTGTGAGTATTGAATGATTTCCAGCCGTTACCGATTTTACGTACTAATTCGTGATTAAACCACTCATTAGCAGGCTGCCTGATACCTTTCCGTGTCTCCTGAACACTATGGTGTGCATATGAGAAAGCCCATCGTTACAGGTGACATTGACGATCGCTTCCACATCATTTAAACGATTTTTGGAGCTCTGAGGTGGAATTCTTCCCTCGACCGATGGATAAGTCTTAGTCCGCCGAAGGGGGCTTAGCCGGACAGGAATCGCTAATCTTAATGAATTTGTCGTTATAGACCAGATAATGATTCCCCGGCTGACGTAACTCAGGCTGACGAACCACGTCTCCCGGACGTAGATACCAGGCATCGCCTTCCTCTTCGGTCGAATCACATCCTGGCTTAATCAGTAGCTTAAACCATGTGTTGCCAGTGTTACTTACCGTTCCTGTCACCTTGTCGAAGGACCATTTAAACTGAACCTGACGTGGTCGTACTACCAGAATGGTATCCATCACCACCACCGGCTCCGTGCTGACCTCGCCGCCGGTTGGGCTGCGTCTTGTCTGGTTACGAGTGGGGACCTCGCGAAATGAGACCCGGTAGTAGCGCTCGCGGTTATCCCGTGGACCATGATAGTAAAATTTAAAATACTCGCTCTCACCAGCCTGCAACGCCAGCTGGCGGGGGGCGAAAAGCAGTTCACCATCCACCGGTCGGGTGCGCAATTCACTGCTGCCCGGGCTATCAATAGCACTGATGGCAATACGGTATATCCGTGCGCTTTTGTTGTTATTCACTACACGTTTGCTGACAAAGTCAGTCTCGGACGGCAGCGAAAATGTCAGATTGCCGACCGAAATCGCCTGTGTCAAAGGTGCCGCCAGCATACAGACCGCTGTCAGCAGGGCCTTAGTTAATGTTACGCCACGTCGCCTGAACATGAATCTCTCCTGAAGCGCTGACTTCGCCAAACCAGCCGTTATCATCTACCGTACGCAGCGAAATGGCGTTATCCATTGGAATCGAAAATTTGACTGTGGTCTTATCCATCTGCCCCACTTCGCCAGAGATATCAGTCCACGGTGTGGTCAACCACAGCGCATCGGTCATATCCCGCCAGCTATCATCGCACCCGGCATCGTAGGTTTTTGTAGCTCCGTTGCGGGTAATAAAGGAAAGTGTCGCCGGGAACGGTACTTTCGCCTTACCGTCATCGGAGCTGAAGACACAATAGGAGCGCCCGCCAATCACCTGCGCGGGTCCGGTCACCTTGATCAGCACTTCGTCGGCAGCTGTTTTACCGCTGGTGGTTACGATATAGCCGAAATCGAGTGCCGACTCGCCGCTGCCAACATATCCCTCCCGCGACGGTGTCTGAGTATATTCATCGGAGATAATACTGATGCTGAAATCACGGGGTTTGATAATCAGCGTGTTGGAGGTAGAAAATTCATACCAGCCAGACTCCGGTGATGTGGTGTTCTGAAAGCGAAAGTTGAATAGATCTTTGGTGTTGATATCGCTGATCCCGAGGTTCACCATCTGCTTAAAGAAGTTGCTCGAGAAGAAAACATAGATCGAGTCTGCGCTCTTCATCTCGTTGAAGGTGTAGTAATAGGCGGTATTGCTCACCGGTTTCCATGAACTGCCATTCAGACTGAACTGCATATCGTACGCCCCGACGGCCGAGGCTAACGACGAGTTGGCGATCGCCGGGAATATATGGATTGAGGTGTTGCTGAGTCCGTTTGTTTGCAGGGTATAGTTGACCATCTTACAACTTAATCCTGAAAGGCTGCCGATGGTCTGTGTCCGGCAGTCGGCGTTCCCTTCGCCCAGAGTCGGTACTCCGTCGCTGTTGATAAATACCTCCGCCAGCGAGTGGGTATTTATTAACCGCAGATTTGCTGCTTTCGTATGGGTGACGTTGCGAACATACCAGTTGCCGGTGGCCTGATCCTTACAGCGTGCGCCGCTGCTGGCGTCATAGTTCACAGAGGTCTGGCAGGCATTGATGGTCATTGTAAAGCTGCTGCCGACGGGCATTTGTTGCAGATACTGGTAAAACGCGTCTGACAACATGCCGTGCATCCACTTCGCGCCGCCGCTGGTCACCGTCGCGCCATAAAATCCACTGGCGTCGGTGGTTTGCGGCAGGATAAGACTGGTGGTCATATTACACCCAGCGTACCAGTTGATGCAGCGCAAGCCAGTTAAAGGAGATGAAACTGGTGAATTTTCCAGCCACATATCAAACTTCCAGTTGGTATAAAGGCCGGTGTTGTAACCGTTATCAATGTAGCCGAGGCTTTGCTGATAGATGGTTCCTGAACCAGTGTATTTTAAACCGGTCCAGCGGTTGGCACCGGTCAGGCGCGGATCCAGCGCCCCGCCAGGAGTGACGAAAAAGTTGTCGTCTGAGTTGTTTTCGACAAACACAAACTCGCGTGCCGGTGCATCCGCCCAGGTTGTTTTGCTCACTGCCGCTCTGAGCTCAGTTACTGGCCAGATTAGCGCGAAAATTATCATCGTTATTAGTAGGTTAACTCTCATTCTCTTCTCCTGTCTGCGTCACCGCCGCCCACGATGAGAGGCCGCTGCAGACCACATCACCGACCCAGACGGCACCGCGCGCCTGGTTGAGTTCCAGTGCCACTTCGCAGGTTTTATTGCCACTGTAGCGAAAATCGATAGTGGGATATTTCTTATCCACGTCCATGACAAACTCGCCGTTTTCATCGGTTCGGGTTCGGCCGATATGGTTGTTAATCCGTGCGTTAGCCAGCAGTGTGCCGTCTTCCGCACGGATACGACCGGAGACGGTAACCATCTGCTTCACCTCTGGCTCAATGACAGCGACATTGCCTGGATAGAGAGTCAGATGGCTTTTGCGGCCGCTGACGATATCGTAGCTGTCGAGTGAGTTTTTGCTGTTCTGTAACTCCACCTCATATCTTCCATAGGGAGAGAGCGGGAGATAGTTACGCTTGCCGTTAAGCGGGAAAATCCGCCCGTTGATTTTGGCGCTGATCTGACCGTCGTCCTCCAGCCCGGTGTTGAATATCACCCCAGCGTTGCCATCAGTCCGCCCGCTGGCAGCGATGTTTTTACCCTGCCAGCCGACGCTGCCATTGGCGGTCAAGTTGGTATTGATGTAGCCGTCCGCCGCGCTATTGACGTTCAGCGTTCCGCTGGCGTAACGAGCGTCGAACTGTGCATACGCCCCACCGCTGAGGGTTTTGTCATCACCGGTATCGCCGGAGATGGCACGTGACAGATTGGCACCAACAGTGCGAATGGTTCCTTCATCAAACTGTTTGCGTGCTGACAGGTTTGCCATGGTGTAGCCGTTTTGATGGGTCATCCCTGCGCTAAACCAGTTGCCCAGTGGTAGCGAGAGATCGAGAGCGATATATTTCCCTGTATTGGCGTTGCTGTCGCCGTTGTTATAGCGCTGAATACCGGCCCGCAGGCCAAGCGAACCAAAGGTACCGCTGTAGACATTTTGATAGTAATCTGCCGTGTAATAATGGCTGTTGTAACGGCGGTCATCATTGTAGCTGATGCTGAATGTGCCCAGCTTCGACCACAGTGAGTTCAGGTTGAGTGTGCCGCCGATTGCACGGTTGTCGGCATCGCTACGTCGCAATTGATTGCCAATGCGGGTTTTTTCCTGGTTAACCCACAGCGAACTAAAGCCTCCCGGTAGAGTGGCGCTGATGCTGCCGATGCTGCTCCATGAGCTGTCACTGGCCAGCATATTTTGCAGGTTAACGTTGATCGCCCCCCCAAGCGGCAGCGTCAGACGGGTTTCACCCACCGCCTGATTATCGTATCCATATCCCGTTGCCGCCCAGCTAAGCGTACTCAATGAGCCGGAGGTCGAGGCACCTGCTAGCCAACTCTCTTTAGCTGGTCGCGTCTTTTTCCCGTTTTCCGACCAGCGATCCATATGAAAGCTACCGCCCCATACCTGCCACGCCAGTGGTGCACCGACGCCGCGCCCCCGGCTAAACAGCTTATTGACCCGCTGGGGGCGTTTGCTGATCACGCGACCGTTAACGATCACCTCAACTTCCACATCGTAAATCCCGTACGGTAGACCCCGGGTATCCACTTCATGATTGCCCATAGTGAAGTTCTGAACGCTTAGTAGCCGCCCATCACGGGTGAGATGTACTTCGCCCGCCGCCGGTAAAAAGGCGATCACTGGCGTGGCTGACTGGCTGCTGTCGAAGATGGTGGAGCTGGCCTGGTTTCCCCAGGAAAGGCCGTAAATCTTCCCTGCTGAAATGGCGGTCATCGGCCCTAAGGACTGCAAGTTCCAGGTGTCGAGCATTCCACCGGCAAATCGGTGACCGGCAAAATCGCGTTCATACATCGCTTTATATAATTCACTGTCCTGTTGACCGCTACCGATCCCGTACAGCGAGCCGTCGAGCACCACATGATGTTCGCGCAGCGCAGTAACGTTATTCAGCGACAGATAGCTGGATGTGTTGCTCCCGCCGTTACGCAACTGGTTGTTATAGACGCCCAAGTTATAGCTCAGATTACTGCTGAGGGTGTTAACACTGGACTGCCCGATGTCTTCGCTACGTGAGCGTAGTACGGTGCCCAGCGCTTCGCGCTTGACCACCAGCTGCAGCAGCAGTTGGCGCAAGCTGAGATCCAGCTGCGCGTTGTCAGTCAGGGGGATGGTAAGGGCCTCATTGAACGGGGCGTTGGCCAGAGCCATCAGCTGCTGTCGAGTTTGTTCGCTGACACTGGCGTTATCTTCACTCTCTTCCAGCTGTATTTTCCGGATGCGTAGCTGTCCATCATCCAGCCAGATAAAAGCGCTGCCGATTCGCTGATCGTCCTGGCGACCCTGGCTACCGGCGAGATGAATATAGAGCGGGACGCTCATGCCGTCCTGAAGCGCCTGACTGAAGGCCTGCGGAATAATCACCCCACCTATTTGCTGCGCACTTATGTCAGCAGCGCTGGCATCGGGTTGAACGAACAAAAAGACCATGCCGAAGGCAAACTGGGCTTTCAGTCCTGGGGAGAACCGTCGTAAAGGCATTGTCGTTATCCATCTGCACAGCTATCTATTTCACGGGAATGAACTTATCACCCTGCCAAAGTGCAACCCGTCCTTTGTTATCCGCAGTGTCCACACGGGTAAAACGACGCGACTTGCCCGGCATCAGGTAGTAATTCTCTTTACACTCCTTACCGTTGGCGGCTTTCAGGCAAGGGCCGTAGGCGAGGATCCGCAGCGTCGCATTTCCTGTATTTGTCAGGGAGCCGTTGGCGTACTGAAAGTGGTAGTTCGCCTGGCGAGGGGCGACGACCAGAATGGTGCCGATGCGGGCGGAAGCAGTGGCCACAGCGCTGCGGTTGGCATTATCGCGCTGCGCATCACTGAGGGCCTGATCAAACCAGACAATGCGGTAGTAGCGCTCTTTTTCATCTGCGGGTCCCTTATAGAAGAAGCGGATCACTTCGCTGGCTTGGGCGGGTAGCAGCAAGCTGGCGGGAGTGAGTAGCAACTCATCCGGCTTGTCCATTGAGATAACCTGCCCGTCGTCAAGCGGTGAAGAGAGCCGTTCGAGACGGATATTGATAAGGCGACCACTGTCGGTACTGTTTTTGATCGTTTTGCTCAGCGTGCTGCTGTCACTGTTCATAAACGATGATATATCGCCGACATCCAGCGCCTGGGCCGGAGGTATTCCGGAAAACAGCAGAGCGAGAGGCAGAAGGTGCTTTTTCATAACAATTCCGTCCAGGAATAAAGCAGGGGGGCTACCCCTGCTGGTACATCAGAGAGATTAACTGGTCCAGGTCGCGTCGAACTGTACGCTAACGTCGCCGCTCCAGATGCCTTCCGGTAGAGTGCTGTAATCGGTTACTGCGGTGGTACCATTGGTGGTGCCGCTGATGATGGTGAAGGTGAAACCATCCTGTGCGGTGGTACGATTGCTGGCATTGTAACCGTTAGCCAGCGGGCTAAGGTTGCCGCCCAGTACGCCGTTGGCGGTATCGATCATCACGGTATCGCCAGTTTTTTCGACTGCCGCGCCGTTATAATCCACGCCCACATTCAGTGTGGAACCTGAGGTATCCAACTGGGTTAATGTGTTGGTGATAAGACGTGAGGTCAGTTTAAAGGCGGTAGCCGTTGAGTCACCCTCGATAGCCACGTCAAATAGACCTTTCTGTGAGTTAAAACCTTTAATGCCTTCGGCATACTGGAACGCCAGGCTACCGAGTGGCGTCACAACCAGCTTACTGGTGGTGTCTTTTTTGGCTGTTGCCGACCAGGTCGCTACAGCCTGAGCTGTTACGTCAGCAGCCTGCGCCACACCCATGCCGGTAAACACCGTTACCAGAGCTATTGCCAGAACCTTTTTTTTCATTGCATTTCTTCCCGAGTTGAATTGAGGACGTGATGTCCCAGTGAGTCATTTTTTAAAACTAACTTGCCTGGAGTTTACTGAACCAACTTATATATTTTTGAGTACAGCTTGGCCTCAGCATTACGCCGATGGGTATACACTGTCTTCACACTACAATTTTCAATTCTGGCAATCGATTTAGGTTGCATTCCCTGGGCCGTCATGCGGATAATTTCCATTTCCCGGTCCGTGATTTTATCTTTCTTAATATCTTTTCTCAGGAACCTGCCATTAATCACATAGGCCAGTTCTTTTCTAATATCACGACTCAGTCCAGCGTATACCACGCCCCTAATATTGCTATTGTAATACCAATAATTTGCTAAGGCTTCTGACTTTCTGGCCGCAATCAATACGACCTGTTTCCCCTTTACCGCGGATAACCATTCATTATCACGGTTTATAAATTCAGATAAAGAATCCGTATTGAGATTGATAAACACGAAATCTTTTCTAATTTTCTCCAACGATAGATAAATTAATCTGTCGATATCCACAATCAGTTCAGATAGTCCTTTATAGAAGTAGGCGTCATGGGGAGACCAGATGTATTTATCAGAACGGTTTTGACATTCCATATGGTTTTTAACCTCATAGTCCCTGCTGTAATCACTTTGCCATGTCACTACTTTCCAAACCTATAATTTTTACAGGTGCATTCAGTTTCCTTAGTAAACCGGAAGTAAATAAGATACGTAGCACATATCAATAAAGGTTAAACGAGATTAAGTTTAATTATTTTCGATTGGGCTTAAATTTATGTTTTTTTCCCGATGAGTGTCAATATGTGAACGGAAAAGGAATTCAATGGTTAAGTCAATATTTAGAAAAACTGAAAATATTGCTTTTTTGATAAGAAGAAAAAGACATTTGGTTTCATAAGGTTATTGGCAATATAACGTTCAATTCTTACTTGCATTTTATATTGGTCAGGAACTTTGCCCTGAAGTGTTAGGAATAGTCTTAATGCGCTGTGTGATGGGCTAGTAAAAAAACAAGTTTTAAGGGTAAGGGATAGAATATAAAACTATAATGAGCTGTCATTGAAGATGATTTGCCAATCAGTAAGAAATTTTAATGGATTAACATGCCGCACAAAATGGTTATAGGTGTTCATTACAATAAGTGATGGAAAATTGAACGGGCGTATGTACGTCATCTGTTCGGTAAGCCCCCAAGAGCCAGATTAAGTGAAGTTAAACGAAGGCTGCCAGCTGTCACAGGAACGATGGCCTCTTTGTCAGGGCACTGAGTGCAGTTATCTGTGCGCGTTACTCTAACTGGCACTCGAACGTCGGCGACGGGGTTACCGGTGGATCAGACTGTTCCTGTGGCGTAAACGTTTTTATGTTAGTACCAACAGATTTACCACATTTATCATCTTAACAGTTTGAGTGAAAATGCAGGCTGCGCCGCAAAGGGAGGAGACTGAGTGGCGTGTTCAGTCTAAAAGAGAGTTGATGCCAGCATACAGGGGCGAAGCTGGTCAACAAGTCAACATTAAGATAATGGAATATTCGGAGAGAAACGTCAGGCAGTTGGCCTCAAATGAACAGGAGGAATATATCCCCAGGAAAATTAATGTTGGTGTTATAAACACACCAACATTAATCCGATCTGATTATTAATCAGACAAATATCGTTAATCCGTCGAATTTTGAATCAACGTTTTTTCTTACGACCCTGAACGGCCTTAAAACGTGGATTAGATTTACAAATCACATATAGCCGTCCTTTTCGCTTCACAATCTGACAGTCTGGATGGCGTTCTTTTGCGGTACGCAGAGAGTTAAGAACTTTCATCACGACCCCTTTTTCGTGCTAACAAAACGACCAAAACGTTGGGTGAATCGTGCAACATTTCCTTCTGATGCCACTGTTCTCAGCTTCCCTGTATAGAACGGGTGCGATTTAGAAGAGACATCAATTGTCACGTATGGATACGTTACGCCATCCAGCTCAATCTCACGGTCTGTTTTGATAGTCGAGCCGATTTTAAAGTACTCATCAACACTGGTGTCGTGGAACACCACAGTACGATACTCAGGATGGATATTGGGCTTCATCATTTTTACCTGTTATGTTATAACATAACCATAAAGATACATGCTCATCCGGATCATTTCAACACCCAATCCCTGTGACTCTTTGTGGATGTGGAATTTTCGCAACGGGGAACTCTGGCATTGTTAGCAGCCATTGGTGACGCTCCCATAAACGCCTGGATGAGTGATTGATGATGGTTTTGCTGAGAGTATGGATTTTTCGACAATGGAGGTTATCTCCACTTTACTGGCCGATGATTTATCGCAGTATGATTGATTACCTGACAGCGTGTATTCCTCTCCCACGGATATAATAATTACTTACAAAAAGGGAGAGGATGCATATTTTAAATATCACTGAAGTGAACAGTTTATTGCCGTTATTAATAGAAATGGAGAAATAAATAGGCGTATTCTACAATTGCGACAAAAACAACGATATTAATCAGTTTATGACTGATTTGTTGTACTTTATTCTCTTTCATTGGTACTTCCTCGCTTTAAAAAAGAGCGCACTTCGTAAGTGCCCTTATATAAATAACGAGTTTGGTCAACCAAATTTTTGACATGTATCACAAATTTGAATAGATGTATTACATCGGCTATCTTTTATTGCACCAACGTCATTGATATATGTCGCCTGAAGTCAGTTCCGGGAATGAGTCTGATCTCAAGACTGGCCCAGTCCGGGCGTTGATTGGCGCTGAGGAGCATATCGCATCTCATCATAATGTCGTATCTCCTGGGGTGTTATACAAGATATCGCTGTTGGTGACCTGGGAGAGGAATTGAGTTCTATTAAACCGTCAACTATGCCGGATACATACTGGATTACACTGCAGGCACGCCTTACGAGAGAACGTGCCGCAGTGACGGGTTAATTATCTGAAAGAATTTGTGAGGCTGTATCGGTTACTCATTGATTTGATAGTTTTACTCTCGGGAGAGTAATAGATATTTAATCTATTAACGGAAACCAGCCAGTTCCTTTCGATGCCTGAATTTGATTCCATAGTTTATCCGGAATGGTTAATTCATGAATAAGTTGTGTTCTCGTTCATGAGAAGCATAACGTAAAGGGAAAAGCTCGATTAGACGGCAGGATTTGTCAGGGGTTATGAACGAAATTCATAAATCTGTTTGAGTGTTGCGATGGGTAGTGCAAGTTCGAAATCTCCGCAATTTACAGTCCGATGAAGGAAAATGAATATCCATAAAAAATATATCGATTTATTCTGGCGTATATACCTACTTCGACGTATTTCCAATAGTTGTTAATTAAAGGCAGGCCATTATTATTCACTCTGAATAATGAATTATTCACTGTCCGCAGAGTAAAAAATATAACTTAGGTGTCTATTTAATGACTTGCACAAAAAGCTAAATTTTCACCCATAAATAAAAATATAATCCCGCGCCCAACCACCTGATGAGTGGCTACAGACACTGGATATATTAGGTGGCGGTGCACTTTCTTACATAAAGGTATTTCCTTTTCTGCGGAAAAGGAAATCGGGAAATCCCCGGTTTTTCTGACAAGCAGACGCCATTATTTGTGTCTGCCTATGTTCGTTAATTCGTTCATCAGGAAATTATCTCAATGTCGCGTTATAAAACAGGTCATAAACAACCACGATTTCGTTATTCAGTTCTGGCCCGCTGCGTGGCGTGGGCAAATATCTCTGTTCAGGTTCTTTTTCCACTCGCTGTCACCTTTACCCCAGTAATGGCGGCACGTGCGCAGCATGCGGTTCAGCCACGGTTGAGCATGGGAAATACTACGGTAACTGCTGATAATAACGTGGAGAAAAATGTCGCGTCGTTTGCCGCAAATGCCGGGACATTTTTAAGCAGTCAGCCAGATAGCGATGCGACACGTAACTTTATTACCGGAATGGCCACAGCTAAAGCTAACCAGGAAATACAGGAGTGGCTCGGGAAATATGGTACTGCGCGCGTCAAACTGAATGTCGATAAAGATTTCTCGCTGAAGGATTCTTCGCTGGAAATGCTTTATCCGATTTATGATACGCCAACAAATATGTTGTTCACTCAGGGAGCAATACATCGTACCGACGATCGTACTCAGTCAAATATTGGTTTTGGCTGGCGTCATTTTTCAGGAAATGACTGGATGGCGGGGGTGAACACCTTTATCGACCATGATTTATCCCGTAGTCATACCCGCATTGGTGTTGGTGCGGAATACTGGCGCGATTATCTGAAACTGAGCGCCAATGGTTATATTCGGGCTTCTGGCTGGAAAAAATCGCCGGATATTGAGGATTATCAGGAACGCCCGGCGAATGGTTGGGATATCCGCGCAGAGGGCTATTTACCTGCCTGGCCGCAGCTTGGCGCAAGCCTGATGTATGAACAGTATTATGGCGATGAAGTCGGGCTGTTTGGTAAAGATAAGCGCCAGAAAGACCCGCATGCTATTTCTGCCGAGGTGACCTATACGCCAGTGCCTCTTCTGACACTGAGCGCCGGGCATAAGCAGGGCAAGAGCGGTGAGAATGACACTCGCTTTGGCCTGGAAGTTAATTATCGGATTGGCGAACCTCTGGAGAAACAACTCGATACAGACAGCATTCGCGAGCGTCGAATGCTGGCAGGCAGCCGCTATGACCTGGTTGAGCGTAATAACAACATCGTTCTTGAGTACCGCAAATCTGAAGTGATCCGTATTGCTCTGCCTGAGCGTATTGAAGGTAAGGGCGGTCAGACACTTTCCCTGGGGCTTGTGGTCAGCAAAGCAACTCACGGACTGAAAAATGTGCAGTGGGAAGCGCCGTCATTACTGGCTGAAGGTGGCAAAATTACCGGTCAGGGTAGTCAGTGGCAAGTAACGCTCCCGGCTTATCGTCCAGGCAAAGACAATTATTATGCGATTTCTGCGGTTGCCTACGATAACAAAGGCAATGCCTCAAAACGCGTGCAGACAGAGGTGGTCATTACCGGAGCAGGTATGAGTGCCGATCGCACGGCGTTAACGCTTGACGGTCAGAGCCGTATTCAAATGCTTGCTAACGGTAATGAGCAAAGACCGCTGGTGCTGTCTCTGCGCGACGCCGAGGGCCAGCCAGTCACGGGCATGAAAGATCAGATCAAGACTGAACTAACTTTCAAACCGGCTGGAAATATTGTGACTCGTACCCTGAAGGCCACTAAATCACAGGCAAAGCCAACACTGGGTGAGTTCACCGAAACTGAAGCCGGGGTGTATCAGTCTGTCTTTACTACCGGAACGCAGTCAGGTGAGGCAACGATTACTGTTAGTGTTGATGGCATGAGCAAAACCGTCACTGCAGAACTGCGGGCCACGATGATGGATGTGGCAAACTCCACCCTGAGCGCTAACGAGCCGTCAGGTGACGTGGTTGCTGATGGTCAGCAAGCCTACACGCTGACGCTGACTGCGGTGGATACTGATGGTAACCCGGTGACGGGAGAGGCCAGCCGCTTGCGATTTGTTCCGCAAGACACTAATGGTGTCACCATTGGTACAATTTCGGAGATAAAACCAGGCGTTTACAGCGCTACGGTTTCTTCGACCCGTGCCGGAAACGTTGTTGTGCGTGCTTTCAGCGAGCAGTATCAGCTGGGCACATTACAACAAACGCTGAAGTTTGTTGCCGGGCCGCTTGATGCAGCACATTCGTCCATCACCCTGAATCCTGATAAACCGGTGGTTGGGGGTACAGTTACGGCAATCTGGACGGTAAAAGATGCCTATGACAACCCTGTGACCAGCCTCACGCCGGAAGCGCCGTCATTAGCGGGTGCCGCTGCTGTAGGTTCTACGGCATCGGGCTGGACAAATAATGGTGATGGGACGTGGACTGCGCAGATTACTCTCGGCTCTACGGCGGGTGAATTAGAAGTTATGCCGAAGCTAAATGGACAGGATGCGGCAGCAAATGCGGCAAAAGTAACCGTGGTGGCTGATGCGTTATCTTCAAACCAGTCGAAAGTCTCTGTCGCAGAAGATCACGTAAAAGCCGGCGAAAGTACAACCGTGACGCTTATTGCAAAAGATGCACATGGCAACGCTATCAGTGGTCTTTCGTTGTCGGCAAGTTTGACGGGGACCGCCTCTGAAGGGGCGACCGTTTCCAGTTGGACCGAAAAAGGTGACGGTTCCTATGTTGCTACGTTAACTACAGGCGGAAAGACGGGCGAGCTTCGTGTCATGCCGCTATTCAACGGCCAGCCAGCAGCCACCGAAGCCGCGCAGTTGACGGTCATCGCCGGAGAGATGTCATCAGCGAACTCTACGCTTGTTGCGGACAATAAGGCTCCGACCGTCAAAACGACGACGGAACTCACCTTCACCGTGAAGGATGCGTACGGGAACCCGGTCACCGGGATGAAGCCAGATGCACCAGTGTTTAGCGGTGCCGCCAGCACGGGGACAGAGCGACCTTCAACAGGAGACTGGACAGAAACAAGTAATGGGGTCTACGTGGCGACCTTGACTCTGGGATCTGCCGCGGGCCAGTTGTCTGTGATGCCGCGAGTGAACGGCCAAAATGCCGTTGCTCAGCCACTGGTGCTGAATGTTGCTGGTGACGCATCTAAGGCTGAGATTCGTGATATGACGGTGAAGGTTGATAACCAGCTGGCTAATGGACAATCGACTAACCAGGTAACCCTGACCGTTGTGGACACCTATGGTAACCCGTTGCAGGGACAAAATGTGACGCTGACTCTGCCGAAAGGTGTGACCAGCAAGACGGGGAATACGGTAACAACCGATGCGGCAGGTAAAGCCGACATTGAGCTGATGTCAACGGTTGCCGGGGAACACAGCATCACGGCCTCAGTGAATAATGCTCAGAAGACGGTTACGGTGAAATTCAAGGCGGATTTCAGTACCGGTCAGGCGAGTCTGGAGGTTGATAGCGCCGCGCCAAAAGTGGCAAACGGCAAAGATGCCTTTACGCTGACGGCGACCGTTGAGGATAAAAATGGTAACCCTGTTCCAGGGAGCCTGGTGACCTTTAATCTGCCCCGGGGTGTCAAGCCGCTTACAGGCGATAATGTCTGGGTGAAAGCCAACGGTGAGGGGAAAGCAGAGTTGCAGGTGGTTTCAGTGACTGCCGGAACGTATGAGATCACGGCATCGGCGGGGAATAGCCAGCCTTCGGATACGCAGACTATAACGTTTGTAGCCGATAAGGCTACCGCAACCGTCTCCGGTATTGAGGTGATGGGCAACTATGCGCTGGCGGACGGCAAAGCCAAACAAACGTATAAAGTTACGGTGACTGATGCCAATAACAATTTGGTGAAAGATAGCGAAGTGACGCTGACTGCCAGCCCGGCTTCGTTAAACCTGGAACCGAATGGCACTGCGACAACGAATGAGCAAGGGCAGGCTATTTTCACCGCTACCACTACTGTTGCGGCGACATACACACTCAAGGCGCAAGTGAGTCAGACCAACGGTCAGGTATCAACGAAAACTGCCGAATCTAAATTCGTTGCGGATGATAAAAACGCGGTACTCACCGCATCATCTGATATGCAATCTCTGGTGGCGGATGGGAAATCGACTGCGAAGCTGGAGGTGACACTGATGTCGGCAAACAACCCCGTTGGCGGGAATATGTGGGTCGACATTCAGACGCCGGAAGGGGTGACGGAAAAGGATTATCAGTTCCTGCCGTCGAAAAATGACCATTTCGTGAGCGGAAAAATCACGCGTAAATTTAGTACCAGCAAGCCTGGTGTCTATACGTTCACATTTAACGCCCTGACCTATGGCGGGTACGAAATGAAGCCAGTGACGGTGACCATTACCGCGGTGGATGCCGATACGGCAAAGGACGAGGAGGCGATGAAATAATTTTAAGAATATGAAAGTAACATTCTAATAAACAATAATGGCGTTGACATCTTCAACGCCATTATTTATTGAATTTCCTGACAGTAGTCTCGTTATAAATTCATTTAGATATAGCGAAAACTAAACCGGACGAACGGGGATAAAAATTTCGCAAACAATGTTATTGCTATCAATTTCGACGAAATTTTCATTGTAATAAAACCGCTCAATATCACTGCCGTTCACTCTGGCTAACCCCCTGGCGGGTAATTCCATCAGATAGAGGTTTCGCGCCCATTCAGGGTAGTGCTCCCACTCACCTTCATAGCGGAAAGAGGCATACAGTCCTCGGTTAATTGTCCACTCTTTCGGCATCTCTGAATCGGTTTGTTTGCATACCGTACCGGCAAAAGTTTCAACCGTGAGCAAATCGACCGATTTTGTTGACGGTTCAAACGTGGAGACGAAATAGATATCCGTCTTAAAATTATTCATACATCTGGCTAAATGATGACGTCGCAGTTTGACTTCTTCATCCGGTGATTTATTCGACACTTCAATGTCATATTTAAATGAGTTGCCAAAAATAGGTGTCTCAGGAAAATTGACTAATCTACACTCCGTCTTTTGCTGTTGACGTATTAAAAAAGAAGGGAAGATATTTGCGAGATCCCAATAATCACGGTGGCGGTATTCACGGGGAGAGCAGCCGAATAACTTTTTAAATTCGCGGCTGAATGACTGCTGTGAATCAAAATGCAAAGAGAGTGCAATATCAAGCATAGATTTCGCGGTGAGCCGGACAAGAATAGCGGCACGGCAAAGCCTTCGTTTGCGAATGTATTCTCCCAAAGGCACATGCATGAAATTTCGGAACAGAAGCTGGATGTTGCGTCTGCTGTAGCCAGATTTCTGTGCGATATCTTCGATTGAAATAGGGTGCTCAAGATTGCACTCAATCCACTCCAGGAGCTGCTGTAGAATCTTCTGCCTGATCATCACATTCTCCATTGATTCTTCGTCATATCGCACATTTTCGTTATGCCCTGGGCCCTAAGTGTATCAAAAACAGCAAGTCCGAAGGCAAAAGCACTGGTAGCGTCTGCTTCGTTGTCCCCGAAAATAGAGAGGTTTCAGTCCTACATTATTAATGAATTTTTTGCATAAGTGATATCAAAATCCACATACTAATTTGAGGTTACGTTTTAACGTAGACTCATTGTTCATGCCTAATGGAGGGACTGACAGTGGAATTTTCCGTATTAAGTAACAATCTGAAAATGCCGATGATGGGATTTGGTGTTTTTCAGGTTACCGATAAAAACGTGTGCAAACAGTCAGTGTTGAACGCTATCCGCACGGGTTATCGACTCATCGACACTGCAGCGGTATACGGTAATGAAGATGCCGTCGGTGAAGCCGTTCGTGAAGCTATATCTGAAGGTTTATGTACCCGAGATGAGTTATTTATAACGTCTAAATTGTGGGTGCAGGATATGTTGAATCAGGATACGGCAGCAGCAGGTATTGAAGCATCATTAAAAAAATCGGGACTAGAATACTTCGACCTCTATTTATTGCACCAGGCTATGCGCGATTATTTCAGTGCGTGGCGTGCACTCGAAGATGCCTATGAAGAGGGCAAATTAAAAGCAATTGGGGTTTCCAATTTCTATCCTCATGTTCTGGCGAACTTTTGTGAAACGGTAAGAGTTAAACCGATGGTCAACCAGGTCGAGTTGCATCCCTATTTTGCCCAACCAGAGGCGCTGGCAACCATGAAGTATTATAACGTGCAGCCTGAAGCATGGGCTCCGTTAGGTGGTGGACGACATAAACCCTTTGAAAATAATCTGCTTCAGAGTATTGCAGATGCCCATCAAAAATCGATTTCTCAAGTCATTCTGCGTTGGAATATTCAACGGGGAGTGGTCGTTATTCCGAAATCGACACATCAACAGCGTATCGAAGAAAATTTTGCTATCTGGGATTTCTCACTGACAGAGAAAGAAATGGCACAAATTAGTTCGCTTGATTTGGGTTATGTTGGGGAGTCGGTAAAACATTTTAATCCTGAATTTGTTCGTGGTTGTCTTGCTGTAAAAAATTCATGATTGATATTAATCATATATTTTACCTGAGACGACAAGAATCTTTTAACAGGGGAGTGATATTGATCTTCACTCTGTCATATCTCCGGTAATATGGCGTCAGGCTTCATCATCAGAAAGGGGGCCTGACGCCTGAAAAAGTGAACAACAGACAGTGTTCGGATTATCAATATTCAGTTTTTAACGTTGAACTGGATTCATTACTGCGTTGTTTAAGAATTTCCCGCGCCGAATCTGCCATTATCATGACAGCACCTGCCAGCATCAGAGTATCTTTCAATACCAGGCGACCAGCACCGGATAAATAAGGGAAACCATGATGAGCGTCACCCAATGCGGGTACCCATGCCTCCGGGGTGGTGATTAAAAATGAGAGTGTTACCAACGGTGTGGTAAATGCCATCAGCCCTCCCAATAAACCTAACCAGCGATTGACAGGATTAGCCAAAACCAGCAGAGCAATAATCACCTCCACGACGCCAAGACCGTTGGAAAAACCATAGGTATTATTGGCCGATTGCCATGCCCTTGCTTCTGGTTTGTATTCGCCTTCGTGAGTCAGATACTGTTTATAGTCTTCCGGGTGTTCATAAAAGAACGACATTAGTGGACTGTTTGCGACGAATGGTGTAATGCTGTCTGCCTCGTAAGGGACAAACTTTAATAACCCAATCCACATAAAAACAATCGCAATACTCAGACGAATCAATGTCAGGCCAATTTTATCTCCCCGACTTAACATGTGCAGGTATTTCTCCATTGTAAACATCCTTATTTATACAATACTGCTGTTGCGGTTGAATTATTATCAATTCGCATCGATGTGACTTTCCAGGATGAAGCATTATATTTTCTGGCTATATCAGCAATGGCATCCTCCAGAACTGTCGGTGATGCTGATACTGACGAGACGCTGATATGTTTCAGAATTATTTTATCATCTGCATTGGTGGAAAATGCCATAACGCCAGATAATAGTGTTGCAAATAAAACAGATTTTTTGAACATATAAAATACCATCAATGAAGTGATTAAGAAGTTATAGAGTAACAGGGAATTAATAAGATTCTTTTCTCTGAGACGCCAGAATATTTGTTCTGGCGTCTGATTTTGAGTTTATTTGACTAATGAAAATAGATCATTGAGTGATTCGCTCATCGACGGATGAGTAAATATCTGATCGCGTAATATGCTATAAGGCAGCCCGGCATCCATCACCATTTTCACTATATTGATCATCTCGTGGGAGTCAACACACAGCAGTGATGCCCCTAATATACGTTGGGTTTTATTATCAACAATCGCTTTTAATACCCCACGAGTATCATTCATCACTCTGGCACGCGGAATTGCAGCTACAGGCAATGTCACCACCTGAATATCAGCACCACTCTCTCTGGCCTGTTCTTCTGTCATACCAACCCTGGACAGTGGCGGTGTCATGAATACGGAATAAGGCACATTTTTCCGATCATCAGTACTACGTCTGCCTTCTCCCAGCAACTCATCACGCACAATGCGGTAATCATCCAGTGAAATATAAGTAAATTGCAGCCCGCCGGTAACATCTCCCATCGCCCAAATATTGTCTGCGGTGGTATGTAATTGCTTGTCAACGACAATTGCCCCGCGCTCGTTTACTGCGATACCGGCATTTTCTGGATGTAACGAAGCGGTAGCCGGTTGACGACCGGAAGCTATTAACAGTGCATCCACCGCCAGTTGGGCGTGCTCGCTATGCACTTGCACTTGATTTTCATGGTGACTGATTCGCTCCACATGGGCATTGAGGATAATATCGACGCCCTGATCGCGTAAAATCGTCGCGATATTATCAGCAATATCCCGATCTTCCCGAGGCAAAAACAGCGAAGCTGCTTCTAAAATGGTTACCTTGCTGCCAAAATTAGCGAACATAGAGGCGAACTCAACGCCAATATATCCGCCGCCCAAAATACCTAAATGCCCAGGCAATTCTTTTAGATTAAGTAATCCGGTGCTGTCATATACACCAGGCGTGGTGGTAATTCCAGGAATTGGCGGAACCACGGTTTGTGCACCGGTATTAATAAAAATTTTCTCGCCATGAATTTCCAGATTTCCCTCAGGCCGATGAACACGCAGGCTATGATTATTGATAAACTCCGCCTGGCCGTCGATCACGTCGATATTGGGCATATCCGCAAGATTATGAAAATTCTTATTACGTAAAAAATTAACCACTTCATTTTTACGCTGTATGGCACGGACAAAATCTGTGTGCTGCTGTGCGTCATGAACCAATGTTTTGGTTGGGATGCAGCCGATATTAATACAGGTCCCGCCATACATTGCATTTGATTGTTCGATGAGAGCCACTCGCCAACCTGCTTTTGCCAGCGTGACGGCTAATGTTTTTCCAGCCTTGCCAAAACCAATAATAACTGCCTGATATTTATTCATGATGATTTCCTGTCGAAACGCGTTCATTTGACATCATGACTATAGACGCAAAAGAGCAAATACCATTTCTTCACAACGCTTGATATTTTGTCTTATCGTCTGGTATTTTCTTTTTCTTAATCAGAATCACAAAACAAAAATCATGATTAACCATTTGATGGTATTAGATTAGTTATTTACTAAGATTGTTGGTGTTTGTAATCAAAAACCACTCAGGAGTCTGATATGGATGCCCTTAGCCGTTTGTTGATGCTTAACGCTCCACAAGGAACGATCGATAAGAATTGCGTGTTAGGAAGTGACTGGCAGCTTCCACATGGTGCCGGGGAATTATCGGTTATTCGTTGGCATGCGTTAACGCAAGGAGCGGCGAAGCTGGAAATGCCGACGGGAGAGATTTTTACATTACGCCCGGGAAATGTGGTCCTGCTACCACAAAATTCAGCTCATCGCCTGAGTCATGTCGATAATGAATCGACCTGTATTGTCTGCGGCACTCTTCGGTTGCAACATTCGGCGCGTTATTTTTTAACGTCTTTGCCGGAAACGCTGTTTTTAGCACCGGTTAACCACAGCGTGGAATATAACTGGCTGAGGGAGGCGATCCCGTTTTTACAACAGGAATCCAGATCGGCGATGCCGGGAGTGGATGCACTGTGTAGCCAGATCTGCGCTACATTCTTTACCCTCGCGGTGCGTGAGTGGATTGCACAGGTTAATACTGAGAAAAACATTCTCAGTTTGCTTCTGCATCCACGTCTTGGTGCGGTAATACAGCAAATGCTGGAAATGCCAGGACACGCCTGGACCGTCGAATCGCTGGCCAGCATCGCTCACATGTCCCGGGCAAGTTTTGCCCAGCTTTTCCGTGATGTTTCCGGAACCACGCCGCTGGCTGTATTAACAAAGTTGCGTCTACAAATAGCGGCCCAGATGTTTTCCCGGGAAATGCTCCCTGTTGTGGTGATCGCTGAGTCAGTAGGCTATGCCAGTGAATCATCTTTTCACAAGGCGTTTGTCCGCGAGTTTGGTTGTACTCCGGGAGAATATCGGGAAAGGGTCAGACAGCTTGCACCCTGAATAAAACCGCCAGAAATCAGGGCAAAGATAATCCGCATTCCGGGAGTTGTGAGCCTTTCAACTATTTCTATTTCCAACGGTGGTTTGGGCTTTATATATTTTTTTCTGATGGACTCTAGCTCAGTTTTTAAATAAAAATGCAAACTAAATTGCTTCAATTAAATAAAACCCCGACTATTACTTGATACGTGATTATTGTCGGTGATTTTTTTGTACACCATCAGTGTATATCTCAATAACCCCTGAATAAGTAGCTCTGAATAGGTATAAGGGATGTAGCCTTTTTAAATGGATTTCTTATGCCAAAAATGAACGTCGATTTCCCCATAAAATGTGAGCGATGCCGAAAGAAATAAAATTAGTTATTGCATTTGAAGTTTGGATGAAAGATTATCATTTGTCATACAAATGAGGGGTGGTATGTTGCTAGCCAATTAAAAAAGAACGCCATATTTATTGATGATTGATCCCCCGGTGGGGGGGAAACATCGGGCATAAATGGGCATGAAGTAATGGAGTATTAGTTGTGAATGTCAATTTCTTTGTCACCTGTATTGGTGACGCCCTGAAATCAAGAATGGCACGAGACTCCGTGCTGCTACTGGAAAAACTCGGCTGTCGCGTAAATTTCCCGGAGAAACAGGGATGCTGCGGTCAGCCTGCGATCAATAGCGGTTATATCAAAGAAGCGATTCCAGGGATGAAAAATCTGATCGCCGCACTGGAGGATAACGACGATCCCATTATTTCACCGGCTGGCTCTTGCACCTATGCCGTAAAAAGTTACCCGACGTATCTGGCGGATGAACCTGAATGGGCATCACGTGCCGAAAAGGTTGCCGCGCGTATGCAGGATCTCACCTCTTTTATTGTTAATAAATTAGGGGTAGTCGATGTAGGTGCCAGTTTGCAAGGGAGAGCTGTGTATCACCCATCTTGTAGCCTGGCCCGTAAGCTGGGAGTGAAGGACGAGCCACTTACGCTGCTGAAAAATGTGCGTGGACTGGAGCTGTTGACCTTTGCTGAACAGGATACCTGCTGCGGATTTGGCGGCACGTTCTCGGTCAAAATGGCCGAAATATCCGGCGAGATGGTGAAAGAAAAGGTTGTGCACCTGATGGAAGTCCGCCCTGAGTATTTAATTGGTGCTGACGTGAGTTGCCTGCTGAACATCAGTGGGCGATTACAACGGGAAGGGCAGAAAGTCAAAGTGATGCATATTGCTGAAGTGTTGATGAGCCGCTGAGGATATAAAGATGTCGATCAAAACCAGTAATACAGATTTTAAGACACGCATCCGTCAGCAAATTGAAGATCCGATCATGCGCAAAGCGGTGGCAAACGCGCAGCAGCGTATTGGGGCAAATCGGCAAAAAATGGTCGATGAATTGGGGCACTGGGAGGAGTGGCGCGATCGGGCCGCCCAGATACGTGATCATGTTCTGAGTAATCTCGACGCTTATCTGTACCAGCTCTCAGAAAAAGTGACGCAAAACGGCGGTCACGTCTGGTTTGCAAAAACCAAAGAAGACGCTACCCGCTACATTTTACAGGTTGCCCAACGCAAAAATGCCCGGAAGGTGGTGAAATCTAAATCGATGGTGACCGAAGAGATTGGGGTCAATCATGTGTTGCAGGATGCTGGCATTCAGGTGATTGAAACCGATCTGGGTGAATATATTCTCCAGCTGGATCAAGATCCGCCATCTCATGTTGTGGTCCCGGCAATTCATAAAGATCGCCATCAGATCCGTCGAGTGCTACACGAACGTCTGGGCTATGAGGGGCCGGAAACGCCTGAAGCGATGACCTTATTCATCCGGCAAAAAATCCGCGAAGATTTCCTCAGTGCTGAAATAGGTATTACCGGCTGTAATTTCGCGGTGGCAGAGACAGGTTCGGTATGCCTGGTGACCAATGAAGGTAATGCGCGAATGTGTACCACGCTGCCTAAAACGCATATTGCAGTGATGGGAATGGAGCGTATTGCCCCCACGTTTGCCGAGGTAGATGTATTGATCACCATGCTGGCGCGCAGTGCCGTTGGTGCACGTTTGACGGGATACAACACCTGGCTGACAGGACCGCGCGAAGCGGGGCACGTTGATGGTCCTGAAGAGTTTCATCTGGTTATTGTCGATAACGGGCGTTCTGAGGTGCTGGCCTCTGAATTTCGGGATGTGCTGCGCTGTATTCGCTGCGGGGCTTGTATGAATACTTGTCCGGCATATCGCCATATTGGCGGTCATGGATATGGCTCTATTTATCCAGGGCCAATTGGTGCGGTGATTTCTCCGCTACTTGGCGGCTATAAAGATTTTAAAGATTTACCCTACGCCTGCTCTTTATGCACTGCTTGTGACAGCGTGTGTCCGGTGCGTATTCCGCTGTCAAAACTGATTTTGCGTCATCGTCGGGTGATGGCTGAAAAAGGGATCACCGCAAAAGCAGAGCAACGGGCGATAAAAATGTTCGCTTATGCCAATAGTCATCCAGGATTGTGGAAAGTCGGGATGATGGCCGGCGCTCATGCGGCAAGCTGGTTTATCAATGGCGGCAAAACACCACTCAAATTTGGCGCGATTAGCGACTGGATGGAAGCACGCGATCTTCCTGAAGCTGACGGAGAGAGTTTCCGTAGTTGGTTTAAGAAACATCAGGCGCAGGAGAAAAAGAATGGATAATCGAGGCGAATTTTTGAATAACGTTGCTCAGGCACTGGGTCGCCCGCTGCGACTTGAACCGCAAGCAGAAGATGCGCCGCTTAACAACTATGCTAACGAGCGGCTTACCCAACTTAACCAACAGCAGCGCTGTGACGCGTTTATTCAGTTTGCCAGCGATGTTATGTTGACGCGCTGTGAGCTGACCAGCGAGGCGAAGGCGGCAGAAGCTGCAATACGTCTGTGTAAAGAGCTGGGAGATCAGTCGGTCGTGATTAGCGGTGACACGAGGCTGGAGGAATTGGGGATTAGTGAACGTTTGCAGCAGGAATGCAATGCCGTTGTTTGGGATCCGGCGAAAGGTGCCGAGAATATCTCGCAGGCCGAGCAGGCTAAAGTGGGTGTCGTGTATGCTGAATATGGTTTAACCGAATCGGGAGGCGTGGTTCTTTTTTCCGCCGCCGGGCGCGGGCGTTCATTGAGCCTGCTCCCGGAATCTTCTCTTTTTATCCTGCGTAAAAGCACAATCCTGCCGCGTGTAGCGCAACTCGCAGAAAAATTGCATCAGAAAGCGCAGGCCGGTGAACGAATGCCGTCCTGCATTAACATCATTAGCGGCCCTAGTTCAACGGCGGATATTGAGCTTATCAAAGTCGTCGGGGTTCATGGCCCGGTGAAAGCGGTGTATCTGATTATTGAGGATTGCTGAGAGAGATATGAGATCTGAACATAAACCTGAAGAAGGCATACGAGGTTGAAAATAGCGTTAAGGACAACCTGACTTAACCCCGTTCCGTCATGGTTATGCTGCTCTTCTGTAAATATCCTGGCATTAGTAATGCCAGGATATTTACAGTGAAAAAGACAGGCATCCATTCCTGAAAACGGGTTCCCTTCCCGGTCATTGTCACTTCAGCTTTATACAGGCACTCTCTATCAGAATGCTGTGTATTACTGCCCAGAGTTTTGTTGGTATTCATCTACCATTTTTTTGACAAGGCAAAACATTACAGAAATTACAATGCTTAGAAAAAATCCCAGAGCCAGGCAAATGGCAGCAGGGTATTTATTTTTTATTTCTGGTGAGCTTATAGTTACACAGCCATCACCGTTCGGATACAATGACCAGTTCCTGGTCAGGTATATCATTTTTGTATAAAGCTCACTGTTAATTGCTGAAGGTATTTGTATCTCATCGAGAACTTGCCTGCCATTATGGTATTCTGACGCATACCATTTGATAATAGACGCCTGCACGCGAGATATTTCCGCTTCAGCAGTTGGTAAATCTCTCTTATCTCATGACCATTCCAGCTTTATTTCGCTGTTCTTGACATCTGGGCTGGTGTGAAAAAATGTAGTAATTCGCTGTATAACATCTTCAGTCATTGCGGTCTGACAGGCAAAGTTATTATTGCTATCACAGTTAACAAGTATGCCTGGTGTTGTCTGGTTTATTTTTAGGCTGTAACTCACTTTTATATTATCTTTATTGATATACAGAAACAACAGCATCATTGCCATACAGATAGCTATAATAAAAAGGATAACACGAACCTTTTTCTTCAGATAAAATAAAATCTCAATCAGATCGATATCCTGTTTGATTTGTTCACGCATAATATATCCAGAAAATAAAATCTGTCGCAGATAAGGTTGTATTAATAGTCTGTATCAGGAATGTTCGGGTTAAATATCAGCAAAAAGCCAGCATCATGAATACTGGATATGATGCATGAGAGTTACCTCAGTGTTTATATAAGGATTCGGTCCCCCTCTCTGGAACGGTAACTCTCAATCTGATCGGTTCCTGCGTTAGTTCACATCACGACTCATTTTTTCGCTCTCACCGGCATCCCATTTGCCACAAAATATCCCGCCGTGCTCCTCGGCAGCGCTTCCTGTCCACGAATCATATCCGCTATTTTCTCGCCAATCATAATTGTCGTGGCGTTCAAATTCCCGGTGATAATCTGCGGCATAATCGACGCATCCACCACACGCAGGCCTTCTAACCCGTGTACGCGGCCTTCGCCGTCAACCACGGACATCTCGTCGTAACCCATTTTGCAGGTACCGCACGGATGGAAGGCGGTTTCGGCGTGGTTACGCACGAACTCATCGAGCTGTTCATCCGTCTGACATTCCGTGCCGGGGCTGATTTCGCGGCCACGATACTGATCCAGCGCGGGTTGATGCATGATCTCGCGGGTGATGCGAATTGCGTCGCGGAACTCCTGCCAGTCCTGCTCGTGCGACATGTAGTTAAACAGAATCGCCGGATGCTGGTGCGGGTCGCGGGATTTAATCCGCACATGCCCACGGCTTGGCGAGCGCATTGAGCCGACGTGGCACTGGAAACCGTGCTCTTTCACTGCATTCGAGCCGTTATAGTTAATCGCTACTGGCAGGAAATGGTACTGAATATTCGGCCACGCAAATTCCTCACGGCTGCGAATAAATCCACCTGCTTCAAAGTGGTTGCTGGCACCAACGCCAGTGCCGCCAAACAGCCACTCCGCACCGATTTTCGGTTGGTTCCACCACTGCAGGGCAGGGTAGAGGGAAACCGGTTCTTTGCACTCATATTGCAGATACATCTCCAGATGATCCTGAAGATTTTCGCCGACGCCGGGTAATTCATGCACCAGCGGAATATCAAACTCCGCCAGCAGTTCAGCGTTGCCGACGCCGGAGCGTTGCAGGATCTGCGGTGAGGCAATCGCGCCTGCACATAACAGCACTTCTTTGTTGGCCGTTGCGCGGGTTGGGATGGTGCTGTCGCCTTCCAGCCATTCGACGCCCACCGCGCGTTTGCCGTCAAAAATGATGTGATCGGTCATAGCGTGAGTACGAATGGTCAGGTTAGGGCGCGATTTGGCCTGATCGAGATAACCGCGCGCGGTACTGGCGCGACGGCCCTGCGGCGTGACGGTGCGATCCATCGGGCCAAAACCTTCCTGCTGATAGCCGTTGAGATCGTCCGTGCGCGGGTAGCCTGCCTGCACGCCCGCTTCAATCATCGCTTCAAACAGCGGATTGACGCCGGGTTTGGAGGTGGTGACGCTCACCGGGCCATCGCCACCGTGGTAGTCGTTCTCGCCCACATCGCGAGTCTCGGCCTTGCGGTAGTAGGGCAGGCAGTCGAGATAACTCCAGTTCTCCAGACCGGGTTCTTGCGCCCAGTTATCGAGATCCAGCTCATTGCCACGGATGTAGCACATGCCGTTGATCAGCGACGATCCACCCAGGCCTTTACCGCGTCCGCACTCCATGCGGCGGTTATTCATAAACGGTTCAGGCTCTGTTTCATAGGCCCAGTTGTAGCGTTTGCCCTGTAGTGGGAACGCCAGCGCTGCGGGCATCTGGGTGCGGAAGTCAAAGCGATAGTCCGGGCCGCCCGCTTCAAGCAGCAGCACGGAGGTATTCGGATCTTCAGTCAGACGGGTAGCGAGAACGTTGCCGGCTGAGCCGGCACCAATAATGATGTAGTCAAATTGCAAATAAACCTCCTGGTTAGAATATGGACTGGAATTTAGCCATCTCAACCTGGATGGACTTCACCTGGGTGTAACTCTGGAGCGTCATCACGCCGTTCTCGCGACCAATGCCGGAGTGTTTGTAGCCGCCAACGGGCATCTCTGCCGGGGATTCGCCCCAGGTGTTGATCCAGCAAATACCCGCTTCCAGCTGATGAATGACGCGATGCGCGCGGTTCAGGTCCGCCGTCACGATGCCCGCCGCCAGGCCGTAGTCGGTATCATTGGCGCGGCGAATCACTTCGTCCTCAGATTCATAAGTGAGAAGCGACATCACCGGACCGAAGATCTCTTCGCGCACGATGGTCATTTCGTCGCGGCAATCGGTGAACACGGTCGGTGCAACCCATGCGCCGTTATCGAAGCCATCGCCTTTCAGTACATCGCCGCCGCACAGTACGCGCGCGCCTTCCTCTTTGCCTTTGGCGATATAGCGCAGCACGTTATCGCGATGCGGGAAGCTGACCAGCGGGCCGAAGTTAGTTTGCGGATCGAAAACGTCGCCCGCGCGAATGCGCTCAACGCGCGCCAGAATTTTCTGCTCAAATGCGGCTTTGCATTTCGCCGGAACGAAGACGCGGGTGCCGTTGGTACACACCTGACCGGAGCTGAAGAAGTTCGCCATCATGGCGATATCGGCGGCGAGATCGAGATCCGCATCATCGAAAACGATCAGCGGTGATTTACCGCCCAGTTCCATGGTCACTTCTTTCAGGGAAGAGGCCGCCGAGTTAGCCATCACTTTTTTGCCGCTGGCGACACCGCCGGTAAATGACACTTTGGCAATGCCCGGATGCTCGGTCAGATATTGCCCGGTCTCCGCGCCCACCCCCGGCAACACGTTAAATACGCCGTCCGGCAGGCCCGCTTCGCTGTAAATTTCAGCCAGCTTTAACGCGGTAAGCGGGGTGACTTCGCTCGGTTTGAAAATCATTGCGTTGCCTGCCGCCAGCGCCGGGGCGGATTTCCACAGGGCAATCTGGATCGGGTAGTTCCATGCGCCAATCCCCGCCACCACACCCAGCGGTTCGCGGCGGGTATAAACAAATGACGTCTCACGCAACGGGATCTGGCTGCCTTCCAGCGCCGGGATCAGCCCGGCGTAGTACTCCAGCACGTCCGCACCGGTAACGATATCGACGGTTGAGGTTTCCGAATATGCTTTTCCGGTGTCGAGGGTTTCAAGTTTTGCGAGTTCGTCATTGCGTTCACGCAGAATATCGACGGCCCGACGCAGAATGCGCGAGCGCTCCATCGCGGTCATCGCCGCCCAGATTTTTTGCCCCTGTTGGGCACTCTTCACTGCGCGATCGACATCCTCGCGCCCGGCGGCCTGCACGGTCGCCAGCACGTTACCGTTGGCCGGGTTAATGGTCTCGAAGGTGCGACCGCTGGTGGCGGAGGTATAACCACCATGTATATAAAGCTGCTGTTCTGCCATTCGGGACATCACGTCTCCTCGGTTAATCGGTGGGTAAATGCTGAGTAATAAAGTGACGGGTCAGCGAGTGTGCGAGAGGTTTATCCAGCGGTTTGCCGCTCAGTGCTGCGCGCAGCCATAATCCGTCAATCAGCGCGGCAAGGCCGTAGCCCGCTTCCTGTGCCTGTTCGCGCGGTAACTCGCGGCGAAATTCGCTCACCAGATTCGACAATAAGCGGCGGCTACTGACCTGCTGTAAACGATAGAGCATCGGCTGATGCATACTGCTGGCCCAGAACGCCAGCCAGGCTTTCATCGCCGCACTGCTCACCTGCGTTTCATCGAAGTTTCCGCCAACAATCGCCTGTAATCGCTGCTCTGCACTGCCCTGCGGAAGTGCATGTAATCGATTCAAAACCGCGTCACGCAGCTGACTGGTGATATCGCGCATGGTTGCTTCCAGCAGACCATTTTTGTCCCTGAAATAGTGGCTGATGATCCCCGTAGAAACGCCTGCACGGCGGGCGATCTGCGCGATCGTTGCATCGTGCATGCCCACTTCATTTATTGCTTCCAGTGTGGCGTCGATCAGTTGTCTGCGCCGGATCGACTGCATCCCCAATTTGGGCATTTTCGCCACTCCATTCATCAGCGTTGTTTATCTATTAAAGCGGTTATTGATTGGACGTTCAATATAAAATGTGTCTTAATTGTTACGAATTTGATTTTAAATGGTAACAATAACAGTGGGGATACTGGATGACAGACCTTTCACACAGCAGGGAAAAGGACAAAATCAATCCGGTGGTGTTTTACACCTCCGCCGGACTGATTTTGTTGTTTTCCCTGACAACGATCCTGTTTCGCGACTTCTCGGCCCTGTGGATTGGCCGCACGCTGGACTGGGTTTCTAAAACCTTCGGTTGGTACTATCTACTGGCGGCAACGCTCTATATTGTCTTTGTGGTCTGTATCGCTTGTTCGCGTTTTGGTTCGGTGAAGCTCGGGCCAGAACAATCCAAACCGGAATTCAGCCTGCTGAGTTGGGCGGCGATGCTGTTTGCTGCCGGGATCGGTATCGACCTGATGTTCTTCTCCGTAGCCGAACCGGTAACGCAGTATATGCAGCCGCCGGAAGGCGCGGGACAGACGATTGAGGCCGCGCGTCAGGCGATGGTCTGGACGCTGTTTCACTACGGCTTAACCGGCTGGTCGATGTATGCGCTGATGGGCATGGCGCTCGGATACTTTAGCTATCGTTATAATTTGCCGCTCACCATCCGCTCGGCGCTGTACCCGATCTTCGGTAAACGGATTAACGGGCCGATAGGGCACTCAGTGGATATTGCAGCGGTGATCGGCACCATCTTCGGTATTGCCACTACGCTCGGTATCGGTGTGGTGCAGCTTAACTATGGCTTGAGCGTACTGTTTGATATTCCCGATTCGATGGCGGCAAAAGCGGCACTGATCGCCTTGTCGGTGATAATCGCCACGATCTCTGTCACCTCCGGTGTCGATAAGGGGATTCGTGTGTTATCGGAACTTAACGTTGCGCTGGCGCTGGGATTGATCCTGTTCGTATTGTTTATGGGCGACACCTCGTTCCTGCTTAATGCGCTGGTGCTGAATGTTGGCGACTATGTGAATCGCTTTATGGGCATGACGCTCAACAGTTTTGCCTTCGACCGTCCAGTTGAGTGGATGAATAACTGGACGCTCTTCTTCTGGGCATGGTGGGTGGCATGGTCGCCGTTTGTCGGCTTGTTCCTGGCGCGTATCTCGCGTGGGCGTACCATTCGCCAGTTCGTGCTGGGCACGTTGATTATTCCGTTTACCTTCACGCTGTTATGGCTCTCGGTGTTCGGCAATAGCGCGCTGTATGAAATCATCCACGGCGGCGCGGCATTTGCCGAGGAAGCGATGGTCCATCCGGAGCGCGGCTTCTACAGCCTGCTGGCGCAGTATCCGGCGTTTACCTTTAGCGCCTCCGTCGCCACCATTACTGGCCTGCTGTTTTATGTGACCTCGGCGGACTCCGGTGCGCTGGTGCTGGGGAATTTCACCTCGCAGCTTAAAGATATCAACAGCGACGCCCCCAGCTGGCTGCGCGTCTTCTGGTCGGTGGCGATTGGTCTGCTGACGCTCGGCATGCTGATGACCAACGGGATATCCGCGCTGCAAAACACCACGGTAATCATGGGGCTGCCGTTCAGCTTTGTGATTTTCTTCGTGATGGCGGGGTTGTATAAATCTCTGAAGGTAGAAGATTACCGCCGTGAAAGTGCCAACCGCGATACCGCGCCGCGACCGCTGGGGCTTCAGGATCGCCTGAGCTGGAAAAAACGTCTCTCGCGCCTGATGAATTATCCGGGCACGCGTTACACTAAACAGATGATGGAGACGGTCTGTTACCCGGCAATGGAAGAAGTGGCGCAGGAGCTGCGGTTGCGCGGCGCGTACGTGGAGCTAAAAAGCCTGCCGCCGGAAGAGGGACAACAGTTGGGGCATCTGGATTTGTTGGTGCATATGGGCGAAGAACAAAACTTTGTCTATCAGATTTGGCCGCAGCAATATTCGGTGCCGGGCTTTACCTACCGCGCACGTAGCGGTAAATCGACCTACTACCGGCTGGAAACCTTCCTGTTAGAAGGCAGCCAGGGCAACGACCTGATGGACTACAGCAAAGAGCAGGTGATCACCGATATTCTTGACCAGTACGAGCGGCACCTTAACTTTATTCATCTCCATCGTGAAGCGCCGGGCCATAGCGTGATGTTCCCGGACGCGTGATTGTTTTTGCATAAAACCGCGCCATGTCTGCATATGGCGCGGGAATCATTGACTCGCTGTAAAAAATTATGCATATATTATATATGATTGTCATGTCATATCCTGAAATTCCTCTTGTATCACTTCATGACTTTATATTTTATTAATTAACGATTTTATTTTGTATTAGCTGAATGGATTCAGTCCTATAGAGTTATATATTTATTAATAAGACGATTCTTATATTTGGATACCTAATAAGAGTTACCACTTTTACCGTCTGTATATTAAATGTATTCCTCCTGCTTTTGTTTATATTTTGAGTTGATTTGAGTTCCTGGATACATATAATGCGCAGGTATTAGAGACTGGGAGGAATGTAATGATAAAGTTAAGAGTGTTAACTTAAAATAAGTTTTCAGTAGTAACTTGCTATTTTATTACCCTCTGAACTACATACTCAGATATGTGGTTGCCAATGCTATGCAAAATTTTTGAATTTTTATATGCGATGAACAGTAACCAGAATGGCATTTAATGCGTTGCTGTTTATGCAATCTTGGTTTTATTTGGATGTATTGCTGGAGATTGTGATGAATAAAATATATCGGCTAAAGTGGAACAGGTCCCGTAACTGTTGGAGCGTCTGCTCGGAGCTGGGGAGCAGAGTAAAAGGAAAAAAGTCCCGGGCTGTTTTAATTAGCGCGATAAGTTTATATTCATCTCTGGTATTCGCCGATGATGTCATCGTAAACCAGGATAAAGCTATTGATTTTGGCAAAGAGAACCAGAGCATCGATTACCGTATTACGGTGACTGACAATGCCAATCTGGTAATCAATGCGACAGATACTTCCCGTCCGCGTCTGACTCTCGCTTCTGGTGGTGGGTTGGATATTACCGGAGGAAAGGTAACTATCAATGGCCCACTTAACTTTTTGCTGAAAGGTACGGGGTTCCTGAATGTCTCCAATGCTGGCAGCGAGTTATATGCTGATGATTTGTATGAGTCAAACTCAGGCATGAGACACGATCGCGGCTATTTTAATGTCTCCAACGGCGGCAAAATCCATGTTAAGGGCACCAGCCGTCTGACCTATTTGCAGGGAAATGTCAGTGGTGAAGGCAGCCAGGTAAATTCTAAAACCTTCTTTATGGGCGTTTACGGCAGTTACGGTGGTAATCAGTACCTGTCAGTTAATAACGGCGGTGAAGTTAATGCCAGTGAGAAAATTAGCCTGGGTTATTATGATCAAAACTCCGATACAACACTTGCTGTTTCGGAAGGTGGTAAAATCTCTGCGCCGACTATTAGTTTAAGCACCAACTCTGAGTTAGCGTTAGGTGCACAGGAAGGAAGCGCAGCGAAGGCTGCAGGGATTATTGATGCCGAAAAAATTGAGTTTGTGTGGGCAAAGACATCCGAGAAGAAAATCACCTTAAACCACACGGATAAAAACGCGACTATTTCCGCGGATATTATCAGTGACAGCGAGGGCCTGGGCTATATCAATGCGCTCAATGGTACGACTTACTTAACCGGGGATAACTCCGCCTTTAGCGGTAAAGTCAAAATTGAGCAAAATGGCGCTTTAGGGATCACCCAAAATATAGGTACCGCAGAAATCAACAACCGCGGGAAATTACACCTGAAGGCTGACGATAGCATGACCTTTGCCAATAAGATTTCCGGCAACGGTACAATAAGTATCGACAGTGGGACAGTGGCGCTGACCGGCAATAACTATGCATTCAGCGGATATATTGATGTCGCTTCTGGTGCTGTCGCGGTTATTTCTGAAGACAAGAACATCGGCCGTGCGGACCTGGATGTTGATGGCAAACTGCAAATCAATGCCAATAAAGATTGGGTATTTGATAACGATCTTCAAGGTAGAGGTATTGTTGAAATAAACATGGGGAATCACGAATTCTCCTTCGATGAGTTTGCTTATACAGACTGGTTCCAGGGTTCACTGGCGTTCCAGAACACGACATTTAACCTGGAAAAGAATGCTGAGTTTCTGCAGAGAGGCGGGATCACTGCGGGTCAGGGAAGCCTGGTAACAGTGGGTAAGGGCGCTCACTCCATTAGCACTTTGGGATTCTCCGGCGGAACCGTTGATTTTGGTGCCCTGACAGCAGGTGCACAGATGACAGAAGGGACGGTCAACGTTAGTAAAACGCTGGATTTGCGCGGCGAGGGTGTGATTCAGGTTTCTGACAGTGACGTTGTAAGCTCAGTATCTCGTGATATTGACTCTGCGTTATCGCTCACTGAAGTCGATGATGGTAACAGCACCATTAAGTTGGTTGATGCGCAAGGTGCGGAAGTTCTGGGCGATGCGGGCAATCTGCAATTGCAGGATAAAAATGGGCAAATCCTCTCCAGCAGTGCCCAACGTGATATTCAGCAGAATGGGCAAAAAGCGGCCGTCGGCACTTACGACTATCGTCTGACGAGTGGGGTAAACAATGACGGTCTGTATATCGGTTACGGCCTGACCCAGCTTGATTTACACGCTACCGACAGCGATGCTCTGGTGCTGAGCTCTAACGGTAAAAGCGAGAATGCCGCCGATCTCAGCGCAAAGATTACCGGCAGCGGTGACCTGGCATTCAGCAGCCAGAAGGATCAGACCGTATCGCTTTCTAACAAAGACAACGACTATACCGGTGTTACCGATCTGCGCAGTGGGACGCTTTTGTTGAATAACGATAACGTGTTGGGTAATACCCATGAACTGCGTCTGGCGGCAGAGACTGAACTGGATATGAATGGTCACAGCCAGACCGTGGGCACGCTCAATGGCAGCGCCGATTCACTGCTGAGCTTAAATGGCGGCAGTCTGACGGTTACCAACGGGGGCACTTCAACCGGTTCGTTAACGGGGAGCGGAGAGCTGAATATTCAGGGCGGCACGCTGGACATCGCGGGCGATAACAGCAACCTGACGGCGAATGTGAACATTGCTAATTCGGCTAATGTCCTGGTAAGTCATGCGCAGGGATTGGGTAGCGCAAACGTTGAGAACAACGGTACCCTGGCGTTGAATAATAGCGCTGAAAAAAGAGCGGCTGCGTCTGTGAATTACACCCTGGGCGGCAATCTGACCAACAACGGTACGCTGATGACCGGAATGTCAGGACAGCAAGCTGGCAATGTGTTAGTGGTGAAGGGGAACTACCACGGTAATAACGGTCAACTAGTAATGAATACGGTACTGAATGGCGATGACTCAGTAACCGATAAATTGGTTGTCGAGGGCGATACTAGCGGCACGACTGCCGTTACGGTGAATAACGCTGGCGGTACAGGTGCGAAAACCCTTAACGGTATCGAACTTATCCATGTAGACGGTAAGTCTGAGGGCGAATTTGTTCAGGCTGGTCGTATCGTTGCGGGGGCGTATGACTACACTCTCGCGCGTGGACAAGGGGCAAATAGTGGTAACTGGTATCTGACCAGCGGCAGTGATTCTCCTGAACTGCAGCCGGAGCCAGACCCGATGCCGAATCCGGAGCCAAACCCGAATCCAGAGCCGAACCCTAACCCGACACCTACGCCGGGTCCGGATCTGAATGTGGATAATGACCTGCGACCGGAGGCGGGTAGCTACATTGCGAACCTTGCAGCAGCGAATACAATGTTCACCACGCGTCTGCATGAGCGTCTGGGTAATACGTACTATACCGACATGGTGACGGGTGAGCAGAAACAAACCACTATGTGGATGCGCCATGAAGGTGGTCATAATAAATGGCGTGATGGCAGCGGCCAGCTGAAAACCCAAAGCAATCGCTATGTTCTGCAACTGGGAGGCGATGTCGCGCAGTGGAGCCAAAACGGCAGCGACAGCTGGCATGTTGGGGTCATGGCGGGATATGGCAACAGCGACAGCAAAACCATTTCCTCGCGAACCGGTTATCGTGCAAAAGCGAGTGTGAACGGATATAGCACCGGCCTCTATGCCACCTGGTATGCCGATGACGAGTCGCGTAATGGCGCGTATCTCGACAGTTGGGCGCAGTACAGCTGGTTTGATAACACAGTGAAAGGGGATGACTTACAAAGTGAATCCTATAAATCAAAAGGATTTACCGCTTCACTGGAAGCTGGATACAAACACAAATTAGCTGAATTTAATGGCAGCCAGGGAACGCGTAATGAATGGTATGTTCAGCCGCAAGCACAGGTTACCTGGATGGGAGTCAAAGCCGATAAGCACCGCGAAAGCAACGGAACCCTCGTTCATAGCAACGGTGATGGCAATGTTCAAACCCGACTTGGCGTAAAAACCTGGCTGAAGAGCCACCATAAAATGGATGACGGTAAATCCCGCGAGTTCCAGCCGTTTGTAGAAGTGAACTGGCTGCATAACAGTAAGGATTTCAGCACCAGTATGGATGGCGTGTCCGTCACTCAGGATGGAGCCCGAAATATTGCTGAGATAAAAACCGGGGTGGAAGGACAGCTAAATGCCAACCTGAATGTCTGGGGGAATGTGGGCGTTCAGGTTGCCGATAGGGGATATAATGACACCTCTGCAATGGTTGGCATTAAGTGGCAATTCTGATCTGAATAATGAGTAAAAGGAGAGAGAGCCGAACGGGAGATAATTCGGCTCTCTGTGTCATTTTCTTGCAGCCAGCTTTATCAGTCAGAGTGAAGACTCGCAGATTTAGCTGGCGCACAAGATTTAATCAAGGTGTGTTCGATGGCTTCGCATGATTTGAGTGTTTTTTTGGAAGAGTTCGGGGCAACGGTGAATTTGACGTTGCCTGGTATCGTGTCCGAAAAAGAACGGCTTTTACTCAAGCTGCTAATGGAGGGAATGTCGGTTACAGAAATCTCACAGTACAGAAATCGCAGTGCAAAGACAATTTCACATCAAAAGAAGCAGCTGTATGAAAAACTAGGCATCCAGAGTGATATTACCTTCTGGCGGGATATCTTTTTTCAATATCATCCGCAAGTCATCAGTGGCACGGGAAATAAAAATAATTTTTATATCCCTGATAACCGTTGTCACCATATCGTCACGCCTGAAGCCATCAGTCTGGCGTTGGAAAACCACGAATTCAAACCGTGGATCCAACCGGTTTTCTGCGCGCAGACTGGGGTACTGACGGGCTGTGAGGTACTTGTCCGCTGGGAACATCCACAAACGGGAATTATCCCACCGGATCAGTTTATTCCTCTGGCGGAGTCATCCGGTCTTATTGTCATAATGACCCGCCAACTGATGAAACAGACTGCGGATATTCTGATGCCGGTAAAACATTTGCTGCCGGACAATTTCCATATTGGCATCAACGTCTCGGCGGGTTGTTTTTTGGCAGCGGGATTTGAAAAAGAGTGTCTGAACCTGGTTAAGAAATTAGGTAACGATAAAATCAAGCTGGTTCTCGAGCTAACGGAACGTAACCCTATTCCGGTAACGCCAGAAGCCAGAGCGATATTTGACAGCCTTCATCAGCACAACATTACCTTTGCGCTGGATGACTTTGGTACGGGTTATGCGACCTATCGTTACTTGCAGGCGTTCCCGGTCGATTTTATTAAGATCGATAAGTCATTTGTGCAAATGGCGAGTGTCGACGAAATCTCCGGTCATATTGTGGACAATATTATCGAACTAGCGCGTAAGCCTGGTCTGAGTATCGTGGCGGAAGGGGTAGAAACCCAGGAGCAGGCGGATTTAATGATCGGTAAAGGCGTTCACTTTTTGCAGGGCTATTTGTACTCTCCGCCAGTACCGGGTAATAAATTTATCTCTGAATGGGTAATGAAAGCAGGTGGTTGATGTAAACCGCTATTCACAGCGCATCGGGAGGTTGGCAGCGATTAATTCTCCCGATGCAGTAAATCCTGATAGATCCCCGTTAATATGCCATTTGGCGCAAATTGTTTTTTAATCCACTGCGTCACCTGACCCGTAGCAGAATGCTGAGTCGCCAGCAACATGCGCGAATCCTGGCGCGGATTATGGATTTGTCGGGTAACCAGCAGGGATTGCGCCATCGCCTCACGGACCATGTAATCCGGCAAAAAACCAATCCCTTCACCTAAAATCTGGCACTGACATTTGGTGTTGAAATCTGGCACCAGAATCGACTCCTGCCCATGCAGCAACCAGCCCACTTTTTTATTAATCGTATGCGCGGTGTCCTCCACCATAATATTAGGGTAGAGACGCAGTTGGCTTTCGGCGATGGGTTCCGGCACAAAGGCTAACGGGTGATCCGGGGCGATAGCAAAAGCCCAGCGAATCGCGCCAATTTCAGTGTAATCAATACCGCCGCCGTCCAGTAGTGTATCGGGTGCGCCGATGGCGATATTGGCCTGATTATTAATAATCGCATCCCAGACGCCGTTATACACTTCGGTGGTGACGGTAATCTGGCAGGTAGGAAACTGCTTTTTCAGCACCTGTAATAAGCGCGCGGTGTGTTTGGGCGTATCAAGCAGCTGATTAATACAAATGCGCACACGCGCTTCTATGCCCTGCGAAATAGTATCTATGCTACGTTTGATGGCATAAAAATCATTCAGCAGGTCGGTAGCTTTGCGGAAAAAATAACGCCCGGACTCCGTTAACTCAATGCTGCGGGTACTGCGAGTGAACAGCACCACATCCAGCCCCGTCTCCATACGCTTAATGGTGTAGCTAATGGCGGAAGTGGTTAAACCCAACTCTTCTGCGGCTTTACTGAAGCTGCCAAAACGCGCAGCGGTAGTAAATGCCAACAGATTCTCTTCGGTAAAAATTGAGTTCATTAAACCATTCTCGCCATTATCTACTATGAATTTCTCCAGCTATGACTGTAGAGGTATCGGTTAAAGATAGATAATCATTTTTGAATAACTTTTAATACCCGTCGCGTTTAGTCGTCGCTTCGCTTAATTTTTGTCCACCATATTCTGAAATTATCCCCACGCAGTTACCCGCCAGAAAACCCAGTAACGTCACCGTCCAGTTCATCCCGCTGGCAAAAAACAGCGTCATGCCGAGAAAGCCACCGGGAATAAAGGACAGTAACCAGAAACGCCCTTGCCAGACCACTACCGCCGAGAAGGGTACGGTAGTAATTACGCTCGCCCAGAACGCGGACAGTCCACTTACAGAGGCCAGCCAACCGGCAGCCAGCGCGGCGAAAAATGCCCACACCATCCCGGAATAATTAACCGCCAGACTTCTGATAAACCCCGATTTACCGCCGCCTGCGGCATAAAAACTGCAAAAGGCGACGAAGCCAATGGTTCCTAATAATTCCCATCCCTGAGAGAGCCCGACATGTGAAGACACTAACTGCCAAAGCCCTGCACAAATACCGACGGTGACACCCGTTGCCGTGAGTCCGTTCATCTTGTTCCCCTCTGGTTAGACATGGACGAAAGCTACTCTTACATGTGCAGACTATAGAGAAATAAAACCTGATTGAGTGAAAGGGTATCGGGTCAAAGAAACAAATATTGCACTACCGCACACTGCGAAAAGATTGTTGAACATCATTCAACAAAAAGGCGAAATACAGCGAATTAAATTTAAGCGGGTTCTTTTATCAGATTATCGTTGCTATTCTCAATTCATCGAAAACAGCCACAAAAACCAGGGGAATGTGAATGAGTATAAAAAATCTACCTGCCGACTATTTATTGGCTGCACAACAGGGTGATATCGATAAAGTAAAAACCTGCCTTGCGCTGGGTGTCGATATTAATACCTGCGATCGTCAGGGGAAAACGGCAATTACGCTGGCAAGTTTATATCAGCAATATGCTTGCGTTCAGGCATTAATTGATGCCGGAGCGGATATTAATAAGCAAGATCATACCTGTTTAAATCCTTTTTTAATTAGCTGTCTGAACGATGATTTAACGCTACTACGAATTATTTTACCGGCTAAACCCGATCTTAATTGCGTAACCCGTTTTGGCGGTGTCGGCCTGACGCCTGCCTGTGAAAAAGGCCATTTAAGTATTGTAAAAGAGCTTTTGGCGCATACGGAGATTAACGTTAACCAGACCAACCATGTAGGCTGGACGCCGCTACTGGAAGCGATTGTGCTTAATGATGGTGGTATTAAACAGCAGGCGATTGTGCAGTTATTGCTGGAACACGGTGCCAGCCCGCATCTGACCGATAAATATGGCAAAACGCCACTGGAACTGGCGAGGGAACGGGGCTTTGAAGAGATTGCGCAGTTACTGATTGCCGCAGGTGCATAAACCGGGAGGCTTGCTATCAACACACCAGAAAGACGGTGTGTGTGGGCGCTAACTGCGGATGCGGATTTTCTGGCGCAGCGGGGGCAAGGACAGGTTGAACAGGTCTTTGCCAGAGCGGTAAATATCGCACTCCCGGCTCGCCAGCAGTTGCTGACGCTGCTTTGTGAAGAGTACGACAATGCGCCAAACAGTTGTCGGTTGGCACTCACTCACTTTGATGATCTGTTCCGGCATGGTGATAAGGTTCAGTTTGACGATCAAGGTATTACGGTTGGTCAACATCTTCATATAGAGATGAGTCGTTGTCGGCGTTGGCTGTCCCCAACCTTGCAAATGACCGCTGTGAATTTTCACCTTATCGCCTGGCTACAGTGGCACGACATTATTCATCAGCACCTGGGGGAAAATGAAACCCTGTTTAATTATCGCGGCGATAATCCGTTTTATCAGGCGTTAAATAAAGAACTACATATTAAACGACGGGCAGTTATTCAGGCAGTAAACGAAAAACAAAATATCGCCGCAGCGGTCGCCAGTATGATTGGGTTAGGGATTGGCCTTACGCCATCAGCCGACGATTATTTAACAGGTCTGGCGCTTATTTTATTTATTCCCGGGCATCCGTCGGAAAAATACAAAGAGGAATTTTATCTCGGTATGCAGCGCGGCAGAAATAACACCACATTATTAAGTGCTATAACGCTGGAAGCCGCATTACAACAACGTTGCCGGGAAAATATTCATCGTTTTATTCACAACATTATTTATGACATCCCTGGGAACGCAACTCAGGCAATAGAAAAAATTAAACATATTGGCTCCAGTTCCGGCTGCGACATGCTGTATGGCATGGCCGATGGTTGTGCGCTGAGCCAAACCTACGGAGGGAATTATGTCAGTTAAAATAGTCATTAAACCGAATACCTATTTTGATTCTGTCTCGCTGATGTCTATCTCCACGCGTGCAAATAAACTCGACGGCGTCGAGCAGGCATTTGTGGCGATGGCGACCGAAATGAACAAAGGTGTACTGAAAAATTTAGGACTGCTGACGCCGGAGCTGGAACAGGCGAAAAACGGCGACCTGATGATTGTCATCAACGGCAAAGCGGGCGCGGACAACGAACAGTTGCTGGTGGAGATTGAAGAACTGTTCAACAGCAAAGCGCAAAGCGGCTCGCACGAGGCGCGTTACGCCACTATTGCCAGCGCCAAAAAGCATATCCCGGAAAGTAACCTGGCGGTGATTTCGGTTAACGGTCTGTTTGCCGCTCGCGAAGCGCGTCAGGCGCTGCAAAACGACCTTAACGTGATGCTGTTTTCCGATAACGTCTCAGTTGAAGATGAACTGGCGCTCAAGCAGTTGGCCCACGAAAAAGGGCTGCTGATGATGGGGCCGGACTGCGGCACGGCGATTATTAACGGCGCGGCGCTCTGTTTTGGTAACGCCGTGCGTCGCGGCAATATCGGTATTGTTGGCGCATCCGGCACCGGCAGCCAGGAGCTGAGCGTCCGCATTCATGAATTTGGTGGCGGTGTTTCACAACTGATTGGCACCGGCGGGCGCGACCTGAGCGAGAAAATCGGCGGCCTGATGATGCTCGACGCCATCGGGATGCTGGAAAACGATCCGCAAACTGAAATTATCGCACTGATTTCAAAACCTCCCGCGCCTGCGGTGGCCCGCAAAGTGCTGGAACGCGCACGTGCCTGCCGCAAGCCGGTGGTGGTCTGCTTCCTCGGTCGCGTTGAAACGCCGGTGGATGAGCAGGGGCTACAGTTTGCCCGCGGCAGCAAAGAGGCGGCGCTAAAAGCGGTGATGCTCTCCGGCGTGAAACAGGAAAATCTCGACCTGCATACGCTTAACCAGCCGTTGATTGCTGATGTGCGTGCGCGTCTGCAACCGCAGCAGAAATACATTCGTGGCCTGTTCTGCGGCGGCACGCTGTGCGACGAAACCATGTTCGCGGTGATGGAAAAACATGGCGATGTCTACAGCAACATTCAGCCCGATCCTGAATTCCGCCTGCAAGATATCAACCGCAGCATCAAACACACCTTCCTCGACTTTGGCGATGACGACTTCACCAACGGCAAGCCGCATCCAATGATTGACCCCACCAACCGCATCAGTCGCTTGATCGAAGAAGCGCGCGATCCAGAAGTGGCGGTGATCGTGATGGATTTTGTGCTCGGATTTGGATCGCATGAAGATCCGGTCGGCTCCACCATCGAGGCGATCAAAGAAGCGAAAGCGATCGCCGCCGCCGAAGGACGCGAGTTGATCATTCTCGCCTATGTGCTGGGCACCGATCTCGATACGCCATCATTAGAACAACAAAGCCAGATGCTGCTTGATGCCGGAGTGATTCTGGCGAGCAGCAGCACCAATACCGGATTGCTGGCGCGTGAATTTATCTGCAAAGGGGAGGAAGCCTGATGAGCCAGTCACTGTTTAGCCAACCGTTGAACGTTATTAACGTCGGTATCGCCATGTTTAGCGATGACCTGAAAAAGCAGCATGTAGAAGTGACTCAACTCGACTGGACGCCGCCGGGGCAGGGCAATATGCAGGTGGTGCAGGCGCTGGATAACATTGCCGATTCGCCGCTGGCAGACAAAATCGCCGCCGCTAACCAGCAGGCGCTGGAGCGCATTATCCAGTCGCATCCGGTGCTGATTGGTTTTGATCAGGCGATTAACGTGGTGCCGGGCATGACGCCGAAAACCATTCTTCACGCCGGGCCGCCGATCACCTGGGAAAAAATGTGCGGCGCGATGAAAGGCGCGGTCACCGGGGCGTTGGTGTTCGAAGGGCTGGCGAAAGATCTCGATGAGGCGACTGAACTGGCGGCCTCCGGGGAGATCACCTTCTCGCCGTGCCACGAACACGACTGCGTGGGATCGATGGCGGGCGTTACCTCGGCCTCGATGTTTATGCACATCGTGAAAAACAAAACCTACGGCAACATCGCTTATACCAATATGAGCGAGCAGATGGCGAAGATTTTGCGTATGGGTGCCAACGATCAGAGCGTGATCGACCGCCTCAACTGGATGCGCGATGTGCAGGGGCCAATGCTGCGCGACGCGATGAAAATTATCGGTGAGATCGATCTGCGCTTAATGCTGGCGCAGGCGCTGCATATGGGCGATGAGTGCCATAACCGCAATAACGCCGGGACGACGCTGCTGATTCAGGCACTGACGCCGGGGATCATTCAGGCAGGCTATTCCGTCGAGCAACAGCGCGAAGTGTTCGAGTTTGTCGCCAGCAGCGACTACTTCTCCGGCCCGACGTGGATGGCGATGTGTAAAGCGGCGATGGATGCGGCGCACGGCATCGAATACAGCACCGTGGTCACCACCATGGCGCGTAACGGCGTCGAGTTCGGCCTGCGGGTCAGCGGCCTGCCGGGGCAGTGGTTTACCGGCCCAGCGCAGCAGGTCATCGGCCCGATGTTTGCTGGTTATAAGCCGGAAGATTCGGGGCTGGATATCGGCGACAGCGCCATCACAGAAACCTACGGTATTGGCGGGTTTGCCATGGCGACCGCGCCTGCAATCGTCGCACTGGTGGGCGGCACGGTGGAAGAGGCTATCGATTTCTCCCGTCAGATGCGCGAAATCACCCTTGGCGAAAACCCCAACGTCACCATTCCGCTGCTCGGTTTTATGGGCGTGCCGTCGGCAATCGACATCACCCGCGTGGGTAGCAGCGGCATTCTGCCGGTGATCAACACCGCCATCGCCCATAAAGATGCGGGCGTCGGCATGATTGGCGCGGGCATTGTGCATCCACCATTCGCCTGCTTCGAGAAAGCCATTCTCGGCTGGTGCGAACGTTACGGCGTCTGACTTACATGTTTATGCCGGATGCGGTGTGAACGCCTTATCCGGCCTACGGATGGCCCGAGAATTGTAGGCCTGATAAGCGTAGCGCATCAGGCAGTCTGGCGTTGGTCATAACCTAATCACCCTCTGTAGCGGACATAACAACATGAAAGAGCTTGTGGTCGTTGCCATTGGTGGCAACAGCATTATCAAAGATAACGCCAGCCAGTCGATTGAGCATCAGGCGGAGGCGGTGAAAGCCGTGGCCGATACGGTGCTGGAAATGCTGGCTTCCGATTACGACATTGTGCTGACCCACGGTAACGGGCCGCAGGTCGGGCTGGATTTACGCCGTGCGGAGATTGCCCACGAGCGCGAAGGGCTGCCCTTAACGCCGCTGGCGAACTGTGTGGCAGATACGCAGGGCGGCATCGGCTATCTGATCCAACAGGCGCTGAATAACCGGCTGGCGCGTCACGGCGAGAAAAAAGCCGTCACCGTGGTAACTCAGGTGGAAGTGGATAAAAACGATCCAGGTTTTGCCCATCCCACCAAGCCCATTGGTGCATTCTTCAGTGAAAGCCAGCGTGACAAACTACAAAAGGCAAACCCTGACTGGTGTTTTGTTGAAGATGCCGGACGGGGCTATCGCCGCGTGGTCGCCTCGCCGGAACCGAAACGTATTGTCGAAGCACCCGCCATTAAGGCGCTGATCCAACAAGGTTTTGTCGTAATTGGCGCGGGCGGCGGTGGAATTCCGGTAGTGCGTACTGAAGCGGGGGATTACCAAAGCGTGGACGCGGTTATTGACAAAGATCTCTCTACCGCGCTGCTGGCCCGTGAAATTCACGCCGACATTCTGGTGATCACCACCGGCGTCGAAAAAGTCTGTATCCACTTTGGTAAACCGCAGCAGCAGGCGCTGGATCGGGTGGATATTGCCACCATGACTCGCTATATGCAGGAAGGGCATTTTCCGCCCGGCAGCATGTTGCCAAAAATCATCGCCAGCCTGACGTTCCTGGAGCAGGGCGGCAAAGAAGTGATTATCACCACGCCGGAATGCCTGCCTGCGGCGCTGCGCGGTGAAACGGGCACCCATATTATTAAAACGTAAGGACGTAGGATGAAAGAAAGCAATAGCCGCCGTGAATTTCTGAGCCAGAGCGGTAAGATGGTCACCGCCGCCGCGCTGTTTGGTACCTCTGTGCCGCTCGCCCATGCGGCGGTAGCTGGCACCCTAAACTGCGAAGCGAACAACACCATGAAAATCACTGACCCGCATTACTATCTCGATAACGTGCTGCTGGAAACCGGTTTTGACTACGAAAACGGTGTGGCGGTGCAGACCCGCACGGCGCGCCAGACCGTGGAGATTCAGGACGGCAAAATTGTCGCCCTGCGCGAGAACAAGCAGCATCCGGACGCCACGCTGCCGCACTATGACGCTGGCGGTAAGTTGATGCTACCCACCACTCGCGACATGCATATTCATCTCGACAAAACCTTCTACGGCGGGCCGTGGCGCTCGCTCAATCGTCCGGCAGGCACCACTATCCAGGACATGATCAAACTCGAGCAGAAAATGCTGCCGGAGTTACAACCGTATACGCAGGAGCGGGCGGAAAAACTGATCGATCTATTGCAGTCGAAAGGCACCACCATTGCCCGCAGCCACTGCAATATCGAACCGGTTTCCGGCCTAAAAAATCTGCAAAATTTGCAGGCGGTGCTGGCGCGGCGTCAGGCGGGCTTCGAGTGTGAAATCGTCGCCTTCCCGCAGCACGGTTTGCTGCTGTCGAAATCGGAACCCTTAATGCGCGAAGCGATGCAGGCGGGTGCGCATTACGTCGGCGGGCTGGACCCGACCAGTGTCGATGGCGCGATGGAAAAATCCCTCGACACCATGTTTCAGATTGCGCTGGACTACGACAAAGGTGTCGATATTCACCTGCACGAAACCACTCCGTCGGGCGTGGCAGCCATCAATTATATGGTTGAAACGGTAGAGAAAACGCCGCAACTGAAAGGTAAGCTGACCATCAGCCACGCCTTTGCGCTGGCTACGCTCAACGAACAACAGGTCGATGCGCTGGCGAATCGGATGGCGGCGCAGCAAATTTCTATCGCCTCGACGGTGCCGATTGGCACGCTGCATATGCCGCTCAAACAGTTGCACGACAAAGGCGTAAAAGTGATGACTGGCACTGACAGCGTTATCGACCACTGGTCGCCTTATGGTCTGGGCGACATGCTGGAAAAAGCCAATCTCTACGCGCAGCTCTATATTCGTCCTAACGAACAGAACCTCTCCCGTTCGCTGTTTCTAGCCACTGGCGATGTATTGCCGCTGAATGAAAAAGGCGAGCGTGTATGGCCAAAAGCGCAGGATGATGCCAGCTTTGTGCTGGTGGACGCCTCCTGTTCCGCCGAGGCGGTGGCGCGTATCTCGCCGAGAACCGCAACGTTCCATAAAGGGCAACTGGTGTGGGGGAGTGTGGCAGGTTGATGCGCATTTGAAACGCCTGCAACGGTGAATTGTAAGAGATTTAAGCCCCAGGGAGTGGGGCGGGAATGGTTTGCTAATGAATGATCCTGAACTTTATAATCTCGCGGCATAATTTCCAGGGGATTATTTGAGAGAAATACACAAAAGTGAGTTTTAACAAAGGTATTTATCAGGCCATAAATGTGACCTGCTTCGGATAAAAAAGATTCAGTATCGAAAAACCAATGATACTCTTGCTGATGGTTACCAACAGTAATTAAGATGTGATTTGTTTTTCCGTAATCGCAAAAATATTGCCATGACCATAAAAGAAAAATTCTCACAAAAATATCCCCATGCTTCCTTTTGTACTTTTGGCGATTCAGCAGCGTTGGCCGATCACCTCGCAACGTTGATTGCGACTGGTGTTAAAACAGCTTCCTGTGGTTCGCTGGCGGGATGTATTGAAGACAACGCATTTCCGATGATTGGTGAGTATAAGATTGTAGAAAATAGCCGTGGTGAGCCTGTATGTGTTATCAGAGTGATTGGCCTGCATTTACTGCGCTTTTCTGATGTCACCGTGGAGCTTGCCCGTAAGGAAGGTGAAGGTGACCTCAGTCTTGAATATTGGCGTAATGAACACCGTCGTTTTTTCCAGGCAGAAGGAAGCTATTCACCAGAAATGGACGTTATATTTGAAGAATATGCCCTTATTGACGTTGTGTAGATAACTATTTATCTACGCGAAATAAACTCACACACATAAAATATCGCTAATTTTGTTTATTTTGCTATTTTTTACGTGATGAATGTCACACTTATTGTTGCTGCCCGTTTTGTCCATATTTATAACCATATTTTTAATAGCTGCCTGAAATAGGGCTGTTTATTCTGCATAAAAATATTCGAAAATTCTTATTCTCTCCAGCGCGCTAATTTGGGCGAACACTTCCTGACTACCCTGCAATGAGGCTGAAATGATGAATAAACGTTTTGTTATCAATATGGTGTCTTCGCTGTTATTAGGCGCTGCGCTAATTTCTGCGCCGCTCCAGGCAGCGGAAAAAGTCGTGGTGAATATTTCTAAAGTCGATGGTATGCCGTGGTTTAATCGCATGGGCGAAGGTGTGGTTGAGGCGGGTAAAGCCTTTGGTGTTAATGCCTCACAGGTGGGGCCTTCAAGTACTGATGCTCCGCAACAAGTTAAAATTATTGAGGATTTAATCGCCCGTAAGGTTAATGCAATTACTATCGTGCCAAACGATGCCAACGTGCTGGAACCGGTATTCAAAAAAGCGCGAGATGCCGGAATTGTGGTTCTGACCAACGAATCCCCCGGTCAGCCAAGTGCTAACTGGGATATTGAAATCATTGATAACGAAAAATTTGCCGCTGAATATGTTGAGCATATGGCGAAACGCATGGGGGGCAAGGGCGGCTATGTGATTTACGTGGGTAGTTTGACCGTGCCGCAGCATAACTTATGGGCTGACTTGCTGGTGAAATACCAGAAAGAGCATTACCCGGATATGCATGAAGTTACCCGCCGCATGCCGGTTGCCGAGAGTGTGGATGACTCACGTCGTACCACACTGGACCTGATGAAAACCTATCCTGACTTGAAAGCGGTTGTCTCCTTTGGTTCAAACGGTCCGATTGGCGCGGGACGTGCGGTGAAAGAGAAACGGGCGAAAAATAAAGTCGCAGTCTATGGCATGATGATCCCTTCACAGGCGGCATCACTGATTAAAAGTGGTGATATCACCGAAGGGATTACTTACGATCCGGCCTCTGCAGGTTACGCACTCGCAGCCGTCGCCAGCACGTTGCTGAAGGGTGAAGAGATCAAACCTGGATTAGAAATGCAGAATCTGGGTAAGGCCGACGTAGATATGGATAAGCGAATTATCCGTTTCCATAAGGTATTACTGGTCAACAAAGACAATATCGACTCACTTTATTAATCCATTTCTTCGGGGCGAAAGCCCCGATTCTTATTGCCAGGGGATGTTATGGAAACTTTCCTTTCCCTTCGTCATATCAACAAAACGTTTCATGCCACGCGAGCGCTGCGCGATGTTTCTCTCGACTTTATGTCGGGTGAAGTGCACTGCCTTGCCGGGCAAAACGGCTGTGGTAAATCGACGTTGATTAAAATTATGTCCGGTGTTTATCGCCCGGATGAGGGAGCGGAAATTACGCTTGGTGGGAAAAACTGGTCAAAGCTGACACCCGCCGCTTCGGTGGCGCAGGGGATTCAGGTGATTTATCAGGACCTCTCTTTATTTCCTAACCTGAGTGTCTGGGAGAATATCGCCGTGAATCACTATCACCACGGTCTGTTTGTTAACCGCCGTCGTCTGCGTGAGGTGGCGCAGGCGGCAATGACCAGTATTAACGTCACATTGCCACTGGATACACTCGTTTCTGAGCTTTCAATTGCCCGCTGTCAGCTGGTGGCTATTTGCCGTGCACTGGCGCAGGACGCACGGTTGATCGTGATGGATGAACCAACCGCTTCGCTGACCCATCAGGAAGTGCAAGGGTTATTACAGGTGGTGCATCAATTGCGTGAACGCGGGATCTGCGTGGTCTTCGTCAGTCATCGTCTGGAAGAAGTGATGGAAGTTTCCGACCGTATTTCAGTGCTGAAAGATGGTGAGCTGGTCGGGACTTTTCCGGCTGCAGAGATGACCACAAAACAACTCGGTTTCCTGATGAGCGGCCAGGAGTTCGAATATCAGGTGCGAGAGTTGTGGCAGGGAAAATCCAGCACCCCGGTGCTTGAGGTGCGTAATTTAAGTCGTCATGGGGAATATCTAAATATTAACTTGCGGGTGGAAGCGGGCGAAGTGGTATCGATTGTTGGCCTGCTTGGTGCGGGGCGCACGGAATTATGTCTGAGTCTGTTTGGTATGACCCGACCGGATGCTGGCGAGATCCTCATCAACGGCCAGCCGGTTACACTGCATAGTAACCAGGACGCTATCCGCCACGGTATTGGTTATGTTTCGGAAGATCGCATGTCGCGCGGTTTGGTGATGGCGCAATCTATTGAAGACAACATCATTAGCACTGTTTTTCACAAGGTAAAAGATCGCTTCGGCTTTCTGAGTGAAACTAAAGTTCGTGACCTGGTGGACAGGCTAATCAAGGCATTGACCATCAAAGTCTCTGATCCTCATCTTCCGGTGAATACGCTTTCTGGTGGTAACGCGCAGCGAGTATCGATCGCCAAATGGCTGGCGATTGGGCCACGACTGTTGATTCTCGATAGCCCGACAGTCGGTGTTGATATCGCCAACAAAGCAGGAATATACGGCATTATCAGCGATCTGGCGGCTCATGGCATTGCGGTATTGATGATCTGCGATGAAATTGAAGAAGCGTGGTATCAAAGCCACCGGATTTTGGTAATGCAAAAAGGTCAGATCACCCATAGCTTCCTGCCTGACAGCAGTTCTCAGGCCAGGATTGCGGAGGTGGTAAATGGCTGAACTGAAAAAACGCCATGAATTCTGGCTGGCATTACTGATTGTGGTGCTGTTTGTTGGCCTTGCCTGGCGCAGCGACGAGTTTCTGACATTCGGTAATTTGTACGATCTCGCCAATAACTATGCCATGTTGACTATTCTCGCCTGTGGTTTGTTTGTGGTGTTGATTTCCGGTGGAATTGATATTTCGTTTCCAGCAATGACCATCATTGCGCAATACGGCATGGTGCTGTTGCTGCAAAAAATTGGTGGCAACTTCGCTGTCGCGTTTGCACTGGCGGGCTGCATCGGCATTTTACTTGGCTTAATTAACGCCTTACTGGTTAATCGCCTACGGGTGCCTTCTATCATCATCACTATCTCGACGCTGAATATTTTCTATGGCCTGCTGTTATGGTTGAGTAAAGGTGTGTGGCTGTACGACTTTCCGCCGTGGTTTGAGCAGGGGGTTATGTTGTTCAAGTACACCGATGCTGATGGCTATGACTATGGCCTTGGTCTGCCGCTGATCGCCATGATTACGGTGGTGCTGCTAACAGCGTTTATCATGAATTTCACCAGTGTAGGGCGCAAAATTTATGCCCTTGGCGGGAACCGCGAATCAGCCAGTCGCATCGGCTTTAGCGTGCTGAAACTGCAACTTTTCGTCTATGGCTATATGGGATTGATGTCTGGCGCTGCGGGTGTAGTGCAGTCGTGGACGGTGATGACTGTCGCCCCCGATTCTCTTCTGGGTTATGAGCTGACAGTACTGGCTGCGGTGGTGCTTGGCGGCACTAGTTTGCTCGGCGGGCGCGGCACGTTAACCGGTACTTTGCTCGGCGTGGTGTTGTTGGCAGTGATGCAAAACGGGCTAAATTTATTGGGAGTCTCGTCTTACTGGCAAACATTGATCACCGGCATCATCATCGTTGCCAGCATTAGTGCCACGGCGTGGAGTCAGCATCAGAACCGGAGTCTGCTATGAAAAAATCGTGGCGTAATAACGTTGAGTTTTACTTGATCGGCCTGCTGGTGCTAACTGTTGCCGCGTTCAGCATTACTATGCCGGAGATTTTCTGGTCGATAAGTAATTTCCAGTCCGTCGCTTCGCAAATGCCCGTGCTGGGCATTCTGGCGTTGGCTATGGCGGTGACCATGCTTTGCGGTGGCATTAACTTGTCAATTATAGCCACTGCTAACGCCTGTTCACTGGTGATGGCGTGGGTGGCGACTCAGTATCCACCGGGTATTGCTACGGTTGTCGCTACGTTACTGGCGGGCGCTGGCGCGGCGGTGATAATCGGTTTATGTAACGGCGTATTGATTGCTGGTATTCGAGTGTCGCCAATTCTTGCAACGCTTGGGATGATGACGTTGCTCAAAGGGATAAATATTCTGGTGACAGGTGGTAGCGCCATTGCCAATTATCCCTCATGGGTGCTGTGGTTGAATCATGCGCAATGGTTCGGTATTCCGCTACCGATGTGGTTGTTTGCCGCAGTGGCACTGGGGCTATGGATATTGCTGGAGAAAACGCCGCTCGGTAAAGCCATTTACCTGATTGGGTCTAACGAACGAGCAACACTTTACTCCGGCATTAACACTCGTCGGGTGCTGATTTGGGTTTATGTCATTTCCGCCTTGCTTTGTGCGGTAGCGGCATTTTTGATGATGTCGAAACTCAACTCGGCTAAGGCCTCTTATGGCGAATCGTACTTGCTGGTGTCAATCCTCGCGGCAGTACTCGGTGGGGTTAATCCGGACGGCGGCAGCGGGCGGATAATTGGTATGGTGCTGGCGCTGTTTCTTCTGCAAATTATTGAAAGCGGCTTCAATATTCTCGGTATAAGCCCCTACCTGACGATGGCCTTATGGGGAACGTTGCTGCTCTGTTTCATTCAGGTTCGCGGCATGTTGGGGCTGGATCGGGTGGTTTAAATATTGGCTATATTCAATGGACGCGTTTTGCCGCGATGACATATCAGGCGTCGCCAAATACACATAGCTAATCAGGAGTAAACACAATGAAGATCAAAGCTGTTGGTGCATATTCCGCTAAACAACCACTTGAACCGATGGATATCACACGGCGTGAACCGGGACCGAATGATGTCAAAATCGAAATCGCTTACTGTGGCGTCTGCCATTCCGATCTCCACCAGGTCCGTTCCGAGTGGGCGGGGACGGTTTACCCCTGCGTACCGGGTCATGAAATTGTGGGGCGTGTGGTAGCCGTTGGTGATCAGGTAGAAAAACATGCGCCGGGCGATCTGGTCGGTGTCGGCTGCATTGTCGACAGTTGTAAACATTGCGAAGAGTGTGAAGACGGGCTGGAAAACTACTGTGATCACATGACCGGCACCTATAACTCGCCGACGCCGGACGAACCGGGCCATACTCTGGGCGGCTACTCACAACAGATCGTCGTTCATGAGCGATATGTTCTGCGTATTCGTCACCCGCAAGAGCAGCTGGCGGCGGTGGCTCCTTTGTTGTGTGCAGGGATCACCACGTATTCGCCGCTACGTCACTGGCAGGCCGGGCCGGGTAAAAAAGTGGGCGTGGTCGGCATCGGCGGTCTGGGACATATGGGGATCAAGCTGGCCCACGCGATGGGGGCGCATGTGGTGGCATTTACCACTTCTGAGGCAAAACGCGAAGCGGCAAAAGCCCTGGGGGCCGATGAAGTTGTTAACTCACGCAATGCCGATGAGATGGCGGCTCATCTGAAGAGTTTCGATTTCATTTTGAATACAGTAGCTGCGCCACATAATCTCGACGATTTTACCACCTTGCTGAAGCGTGATGGCACCATGACGCTGGTTGGTGCGCCTGCGACACCGCATAAATCGCCGGAAGTTTTCAACCTGATCATGAAACGCCGTGCGATAGCCGGTTCTATGATTGGCGGCATTCCAGAAACTCAGGAGATGCTCGATTTTTGCGCCGAACATGGCATCGTGGCTGATATAGAGATGATTCGGGCCGATCAAATTAATGAAGCCTATGAGCGAATGCTGCGTGGTGATGTGAAATATCGTTTTGTTATCGATAATCGCACACTAACAGACTGAAAAAATTAATAAATACGCTGTGGTTTAACATATTAACTTCGCTCTCCACTTAACTTTTTAGTTAAGGAGAGCGAAATAATATCAAAGTAGCAGTAAAACCTATAACGTAAATTCAAATTGTTAAATTAACTCCCTCCAGTACACAATACTTCACACGTTAGTTATGAGCGATTTCTGATAGTGCCTGGTTTAATCAGAGCTTTATTATCTGCGACGTTTATTTTTATTTAAGAGAGATCGCGATGATATCATTAAAAGCTCCGCACAATAATTTGATGCCATATACGCAACAAAGCATACTTAATACGGTTAAAAACAATCAGTTACCAGAGGATATCAAAAGCTCCCTGGTTTCCTGTGTCGATATATTCAAGGTTTTGATTAAACAATATTATGATTATCCTTATGATTGTCGTGATGATTTAGTCGATGACGACAAACTCATTCATCTCATGGCTGCCGTACGAGACTGTGAGTGGTCAGACGATAACGCACTCACCATAAATGTGCAGTTTAATGATTTCCCAGGATTTTATGACTGGATGGATTACCCTGATCACCCGGTTAAGTTTGTTTTTCGCATACTTGAAAATCAAAAAGGGACAGTTTGGGTATATGACCAGGATGATGCGTTTCTTGATATTAAAGCAAATGTGCAGGCTGGACGCTTTACCGGGCTTAAGAAATTAGTGCAGTTTATCGATTCAGTGCGAACAGATTGCAAATGTATTCTTCTTGAAAGAATTTTCCCTAAAGGGAAAGAGTGTATGCGTGTGGAAAAATGGCTTCGCGAAATGTCGTCTATTCCGGAGACAGACGCGCCCATTAAGCAGGCGCTTGCGCATGGATTATTATTACACTTAAAAAATATCCACCCTGTTTTTCCTGAATCACTGGTGATGTTATTGCTCTCTGTTCTGGACGTAAAAACATACAGAGATGACGCACGATTAAATGAATGGATATCGAATAGAGTGCAGGAATTAGGTGACAGATATTATCCTGTAAATAAGCACGTTAAAATCCGCTACACTCTTTAGTTCAGAAAGGGTTCCACCTGCAAGTTGTTATTCCACCAGAGAGTGAATCGCAAAGCAGGTAATCATTTCATCTGTATATCCGTATGCCAAATGGCATTCCACCGCCTTTTCGCCGATATTTTGTTGTGATCGGCGACACTTCGCTTAAAAAAGCACCAGCAGTGGTTTCGCAGCCATGCGGTGTATAAAAAATGATCTCATGCAGATGTTTTGTGAATGTGTGGGTTGACATTCATATGAAAAAAATCATAATTCCATCATGTTTGTGTGGGGTCTTTTCTGTATCTTACGCATCGCACTCAAGCCTGACAGAAAATATGCTGTAAGGCTCATATCAAAAACCGCCATTAGCTCATCAGGAAGAGCAGACGACAACCAGGATTGTTGTATGGTACGGGGTTCGAGGCCTCGATGGCGGTCCAACTTTTCAAAACTCTTCTGAATCAGATCCCCTTATTATCGTCCCTGCAAAGTGGAACATTGCCATTGTTTGGCTATTCAGGACGGGTCAGACCAATGAAAAAAGCCCACACAGGGGAGAGTGGGCTGAAATGGGAAGCTAAAGACTCAAATAAACTTATCGGAAATAAGGACCACGCATTACGGGGGCTATCATCGCCGATGGCCGGGATTCGGCAAATCAGGTTGATTACGTAGAGAGTAAATTATCTGCTCACCGCTGCGTCACCCCTTCGTAAATCAGGCGTAGCGCGAATACACCAATAATTGCACCAATAACCCGACTGGCAACGCGTTGCATACGCCCATAAGCACGACGCACAGCGGGCAAAGAAAACGCCTGACTAAGAAAAACTCGCCAGATAATTGATGCGAGCACAATCCCCGCCCAGGCCATTAAACGTGCCCATGTTGGTGTTTCGGCATTTAATGTTACTGAGAAAATACTGATAAAAAATAAAACGGTTTGCGGGTTAGAGAGATCGGTAATTAATCCGCGGCGAAAAAAGACATACCAGGGGGCGCTAATCGGTTGTTGTAGTGTGCTCATTTGCGGTGTTGACTGGCGGCGCATGCTGCACCACGCAAACCATAAGAGATAAGCGCCGCCGACGATTCTGATAAGCGAAAAAATCTCCTCACACTGCGTAATTAGCGTTGCAAGACCAAACAAACCCAACCCGGAATAAAATGCATCGCCCAGCGCCACGCCCAGCCCGGTCAGCACCCCTGCGCGTCGACCGGAAGCCAGGCTGGTTTGTACTACCACAAAGAGATTGGCTCCCGGATTAAAAAAAGTAATCACGAACAGTCCTACGGTCAGGTAAACGGCGTGCAAAGGATCCATCGTGATTTCATCCATAAATAAGTGAAGTAACTTAATAATATTTCTACCAAAAATAATCGGGTGCGAGAGAGATCACAAAGTGTCTTATTTCCGGTTACTGGCGTTTATGCCCTGACTGAACTAATTATTAATCAACCCAATAATGTGGGTGGGTGATAGTGTGATAACAACTCTGGAGCCGTAATATGAAAATAATCTCTAAAATGTTAGTCGGTGCGTTAGCGTTAGCCGTTACCAATGTCTATGCCGCTGAATTGATGACCAAAGCGGAATTTGAAAAAGTTGAATCGCAGTATGAAAAAATAGGTGATATTTCAACCAGCAATGAAATGTCGACTGCAGACGCGAAAGAAGATTTGATCAAAAAAGCGGATGAAAAAGGGGCTGATGTGTTGGTACTGACCTCCGGTCAAACTGACAATAAGATCCACGGCACGGCAAATATTTATAAGAAGAAGTAATTCTGAACCCTATGTAAACATCCCCGATGCGTAAGTTTATCGGTGATCATCTATTGAAATTTATGCCGGATAAAGCGTTCGCGCTGCATTCGGCAGTTCAGCTTTTCAGCCGCCGCCAGAACGTCGTCCGGCTGATGCCTAAATAATTCGCCGCTGCTGTTTTATCGCCATTAAATTTCTCCAGTGCCTGTTGTGGTGTCAGTAAGCGTGGAGCGGGAGTTTTCGCCGACTCGCGCGCCAGTTCCGGCAGTAGCAGCTGCAAAAATTGCGGCGTTAAATCCGGCGTCGGTTCCACACTTAAAAATAGCGCCAGTCGCTCCATCATATTGCGCAGTTCACGAATATTACCTGGCCAGTCGTAGTGCACCAGCACGGTTTCGCTTGCCTGTAATCCCTGGCGTAATGCGGCAGAAAACGGGGCGGAGAGCGCCGCCAGAGACACTTTCAAAAAGCTTTCCGCCAGCGGAAGAATATCCGCCACCCGCTCGCGCAGTGGTGGCAATTGCAGACGCAAAATACTCAGCCGATAAAACAGATCACGGCGAAAACGTCCTTGCTGCATATCTTCTTCCAGCTTGCAGTGAGTGGCGCTAATGACCCGTACATCTACCGGAACAGGCTGATGCCCGCCGACGCGGGTGACCTCTTTTTCTTCCAGCACCCGTAACAGGCGAGTCTGCAAAGGTAGCGGCATTTCGCCAATCTCATCCAGAAACAGCGTACCGCCGTGGGCAATTTCGAACAGCCCGGCGCGACCTCCGCGTCGCGAGCCGGTAAACGCCCCTTCCTCATAGCCAAACAGCTCCGCTTCCAGCAGCGATTCGGCTATCGCCCCGCAGTTGACGGCAACAAACGGATGCGACTTTTTGCCCTGTCGCGCATCGTGGCGGGCAAAATATTCCCGATGAATCGCCTGGGCCGCCAGCTCTTTGCCCGTCCCCGTTTCCCCCTCAATCAACACCGCTGCACTGGAGCGGGCATACAGCAAAATAGTCTGCCGTACTTGTTCCATCTGTGGTGATTGACCGAGCATATCGCCCAGCACGTAACGAGTTCTCAGGGCGTTGCGGGTGGCATCGTGAGTGTTATGGCGTAACGACATGCGCGTCATATCCAGCGCATCGCTGAACGCCTGGCGCACGGTGGCGGCGGAATAGATAAAAATTCCGGTCATTCCGGCTTCTTCTGCCAGATCGGTAATCAGCCCCGCGCCGACCACCGCTTCAGTGCCGTTAGCTTTCAGCTCGTTAATCTGCCCGCGGGCGTCTTCTTCGGTAATGTAGCTACGTTGATCGAGGCGCAGATTAAAGGTTTTTTGAAACGCCACCAGCGCTGGAATGGTTTCCTGATAGGTGACAACGCCGATAGAAGAGGTGAGTTTTCCGGCTTTTGCCAGTGCCTGTAACACATCGTAGCCGCTCGGTTTAATCAAAATAACTGGCACTGACAGGCGGCTTTTCAGGTACGCGCCGTTAGAGCCAGCAGCGATGATGGCGTCACAGCGTTCGTTTGCCAGTTTCTTGCGGATGTAGGTCACTGCTTTTTCAAAGCCAAGCTGAATAGGGGTAATGTTCGCCAGGTGATCAAACTCGAGGCTGATATCGCGAAACAGCTCGAACAGGCGCGTTACAGATACCGTCCAGATAACCGGTTTGTCGTCATTAAGCCGTGGTGGATGTGCCATAGCGCACCGCAAAGTTAAGAAACCGAATATTGGGTTTAGTCTTGTTTCATAATTGTTGCAATGAAACGCGGTGAAACATTGCCTGAAACGTTAACTGAAACGCATATTTGCGGATTAGTTCATGACGTTATCTCTAACAAATTGAAATTAAACATTTAATTTTATTAAGGCAATTGTGGCACACCCCTTGCTTTGTTTTATTAACGAAAATAACAAGTTGATAACAAAGGATGGGCTATGTCTCTACACTCTCCAGGTAAAGCGTTTCGCGCTGCACTGACTAAAGAAAATCCATTGCAGATTGTTGGCACCATCAACGCTAATCATGCGCTGTTGGCGCAGCGTGCCGGATATCAGGCAATTTATCTCTCCGGCGGTGGCGTGGCGGCAGGGTCGCTGGGGCTGCCCGATCTCGGTATTTCTACCCTTGATGATGTGCTGACAGATATTCGCCGTATCACCGACGTTTGTTCGCTGCCACTGCTGGTGGATGCGGATATCGGTTTTGGTTCTTCGGCCTTTAACGTGGCGCGTACGGTGAAATCGATGATTAAAGCCGGTGCGGCAGGATTGCATATTGAAGATCAGGTTGGTGCGAAACGCTGCGGTCATCGCCCGAACAAAGCGATCGTCTCGAAAGAGGAGATGGTGGATCGGATCCGCGCGGCGGTGGATGCGAAAACCGATCCTGATTTTGTGATCATGGCGCGCACCGATGCGCTGGCGGTAGAGGGGCTGGATGCGGCGATCGAGCGTGCACAGGCCTATGTTGAAGCGGGTGCCGAGATGTTGTTCCCGGAGGCGATTACCGAACTCGCCATGTACCGCCAGTTTGCCGATGCGGTGCAGGTGCCGATCCTCGCCAACATTACCGAATTTGGCGCAACACCGCTGTTTACCACCGACGAATTACGCAGCGCCCATGTCGCAATGGCGCTGTACCCACTTTCAGCGTTCCGCGCCATGAACCGCGCCGCTGAGCATGTCTACAACGTCCTGCGCCAGGAAGGCACGCAGAAAAGCGTCATCGATACCATGCAAACCCGCAACGAGCTGTACGAAAGCATCAACTACTACCAGTACGAAGCGAAGCTCGACGACCTGTTTGCCCGTAGCCAGGTGAAATAAAACACAACGAAAAATATCTCGACCCTACAAATGACGAGGACAACATGAGCGACACAACGATCCTGCAAAACAGTACCCATGTCATTAAACCGAAAAAATCTGTGGCACTTTCTGGCGTTCCGGCGGGCAATACGGCGCTCTGCACCGTGGGTAAAAGCGGCAATGACCTGCATTACCGCGGCTACGATATTCTTGATCTGGCGGAACATTGCGAATTTGAAGAAGTGGCGCATCTGCTGATCCACGGCAAACTGCCGACCCGTGACGAACTCGCCGCTTACAAAACGAAACTGAAAGCCCTGCGCGGTTTACCGGCTAACGTGCGTACCGTGCTGGAAGCCTTACCGGCGGCGTCACACCCGATGGATGTTATGCGCACCGGCGTTTCCGCGCTCGGCTGCACGCTGCCAGAAAAAGAGGGACATACCGTCTCTGGCGCGCGGGATATTGCCGACAAACTACTGGCATCACTTAGCTCGATTCTCCTTTATTGGTATCACTACAGTCACAACGGCGAACGCATCCAGCCGGAAACCGATGACGACTCCATCGGTGGTCACTTCCTGCATCTGCTGCACGGCGAAAAGCCATCGCAAAGCTGGGAAAAGGCGATGCATATTTCGCTAGTGCTGTACGCCGAACACGAGTTTAACGCCTCCACCTTTACCAGTCGGGTGATTGCGGGCACTGGCTCTGATATGTATTCCGCGATTATTGGCGCGATTGGCGCACTGCGCGGGCCGAAACACGGCGGAGCGAATGAAGTGTCGCTGGAGATCCAGCAACGCTACGAAACGCCGGACGAAGCCGAAGCCGATATCCGCAAGCGGGTGGAAAACAAAGAAGTGGTCATTGGTTTTGGTCATCCGGTTTATACCATCGCCGACCCGCGCCACCAGGTGATCAAACGTGTGGCGAAGCAGCTCTCGCAGGAAGGCGGCTCGTTGAAGATGTACAACATCGCCGATCGCCTGGAAACGGTGATGTGGGAGAGCAAAAAGATGTTCCCCAATCTCGACTGGTTCTCTGCTGTTTCCTACAACATGATGGGCGTTCCCACCGAGATGTTCACACCACTGTTTGTCATCGCCCGTGTCACCGGCTGGGCGGCGCACATCATTGAACAACGTCAGGACAACAAAATTATCCGTCCTTCCGCCAATTATGTTGGACCGGAAGACCGCCAGTTTGTCGCGCTGGATAAGCGCCAGTAAACCTCTACGAATAACAATAAGGAAACGTACCCAATGTCAGCTCAAATCAACAACATCCGCCCGGAATTTGATCGTGAAATCGTTGATATCGTCGATTACGTCATGAACTACGAAATCAGTTCTAAAGTGGCCTACGACACCGCACATTACTGCCTGCTCGACACGCTCGGCTGCGGTCTGGAAGCTCTCGAATACCCAGCCTGTAAAAAACTTCTGGGGCCAATTGTCCCCGGCACCGTCGTACCCAACGGCGTGCGCGTCCCCGGAACTCAGTTTCAGCTCGACCCTGTCCAGGCGGCATTTAACATTGGCGCGATGATCCGCTGGCTCGATTTCAACGATACCTGGCTGGCGGCGGAGTGGGGGCATCCTTCCGACAACCTCGGCGGCATTCTGGCAACGGCGGACTGGCTTTCGCGCAACGCGGTCGCCAGCGGCAAAGCGCCGTTGACCATGAAACAGGTGCTGACCGCAATGATCAAAGCCCATGAAATTCAGGGCTGCATCGCGTTGGAGAATTCCTTTAACCGCGTCGGCCTCGACCACGTTCTGTTAGTGAAAGTGGCTTCCACCGCCGTGGTCGCCGAAATGCTCGGCCTGACCCGCGAGGAAATTCTCAACGCCGTTTCGCTGGCGTGGGTGGACGGTCAGTCGCTGCGCACCTATCGCCATGCGCCGAACACCGGCACGCGTAAATCCTGGGCGGCGGGCGATGCCACTTCCCGCGCGGTACGTCTGGCACTGATGGCGAAAACGGGCGAAATGGGTTACCCGTCAGCCCTGACCGCGCCGGTATGGGGCTTCTACGACGTCTCCTTTAAAGGTGAATCGTTCCGCTTCCAGCGTCCGTACGGTTCTTACGTCATGGAGAATGTGCTGTTCAAAATCTCCTTCCCGGCGGAGTTCCACTCCCAGACGGCAGTTGAAGCGGCGATGACGCTCTATGAACAGATGCAGGCAGCAGGCAAGACGGCGGCGGATATCGAAAAAGTGACCATTCGCACCCACGAAGCCTGTATTCGCATCATCGACAAAAAGGGGCCGCTCAATAACCCGGCTGACCGCGACCACTGCATTCAGTACATGGTGGCGATCCCGCTGTTATTCGGGCGCTTAACGGCGGCAGATTACGAGGACAACGTTGCGCAAGATAAACGCATCGACGCCCTGCGCGAGAAGATCAATTGCTTTGAAGATCCGGCATTTACCGCTGACTACCACGACCCGGAAAAACGCGCCATCGCCAATGCCATTACCCTTGAGTTCACCGACGGCACACGATTTGAAGAAGTGGTGGTGGAGTACCCCATTGGTCATGCTCGCCGCCGTCAGGATGGTATTCCGAAACTGGTCGATAAATTCAAAATCAATCTCGCGCGCCAGTTCCCGACTCGCCAACAGCAGCGCATTCTGGAGGTTTCTCTCGACAGAACTCGCCTGGAACAGATGCCGGTCAATGAGTATCTCGACCTGTACGTCATTTAAGTAAACGGCGGTAAGGCGTAAGTTCAACAGGAGAGCATTATGTCTTTTAGCGAATTTTATCAGCGTTCGATTAACGAACCGGAGCAGTTCTGGGCCGAGCAGGCCCGGCGTATTGACTGGCAGACGCCCTTTACGCAAACGCTCGACCACAGCAATCCGCCGTTTGCCCGTTGGTTTTGTGAAGGCCGAACCAATTTGTGCCACAACGCTATCGACCGCTGGCTGGAGAAACAGCCAGAGGCACTGGCATTGATTGCCGTCTCTTCGGAAACAGAAGAAGAGCGCACCTTTACCTTTCGCCAGCTGCATGACGAAGTGAACGCGGTGGCCTCAATGTTGCGCTCACTGGGCGTGCAGCGCGGCGATCGGGTGCTGGTGTATATGCCGATGATTGCCGAAGCGCATATTACTCTGCTGGCCTGCGCGCGCATTGGTGCTATTCATTCGGTGGTATTTGGTGGTTTTGCCTCGCACAGCGTGGCGGCGCGAATTGATGACGCTAAACCGGTGCTGATTGTCTCGGCTGATGCCGGAGCGCGCGGTGGCAAAATCATTCCCTATAAAAAATTGCTCGACGATGCGATAAGTCAGGCGCAGCACCAGCCACGCCATGTTTTGCTGGTGGATCGCGGACTGGCGAAAATGGCGCGCGTCAGCGGGCGGGATGTCGATTTCGCGTCGTTGCGCTATCAACACATCGGCGCGCGGGTACCGGTGGCGTGGCTGGAATCCAACGAAACCTCCTGCATTCTCTACACTTCCGGCACGACCGGCAAACCTAAAGGCGTGCAGCGTGACGTCGGCGGATATGCGGTGGCGCTGGCGACCTCGATGGACACCATTTTTGGCGGCAAAGCGGGCGGCGTGTTCTTTTGCGCATCGGATATCGGCTGGGTGGTGGGGCATTCGTATATCGTTTACGCGCCGCTGCTGGCGGGGATGGCGACTATCGTTTACGAAGGATTGCCGACCTGGCCGGACTGCGGCGTGTGGTGGAAAATCGTCGAGAAATATCAGGTTAGCCGGATGTTCTCAGCGCCGACCGCTATTCGCGTGCTGAAAAAATTCCCTACCGCTGAAATTCGCAAACACGATCTCTCGTCGCTGGAAGTGCTCTATCTGGCTGGAGAACCGCTGGACGAGCCGACCGCCAGTTGGGTGAGCAATACGCTGGATGTGCCGGTCATCGACAACTACTGGCAGACCGAATCCGGCTGGCCGATTATGGCGATTGCTCGCGGTCTGGACGACAGGCCGACGCGTCTGGGAAGCCCCGGCGTGCCGATGTATGGCTATAACGTGCAGTTGCTTAATGAAGTCACCGGCGAACCGTGTGGCGTCAACGAGAAAGGGATGCTGGTGGTGGAAGGGCCGCTGCCGCCGGGGTGTATTCAGACCATCTGGGGCGACGACGGCCGCTTTGTGAAGACTTACTGGTCGCTGTTTTCCCGCCCGGTGTACGCCACCTTTGACTGGGGCATCCGTGACGCTGACGGTTATCACTTTATTCTCGGGCGCACTGACGATGTAATTAACGTTGCCGGGCATCGGCTGGGGACGCGCGAGATTGAAGAGAGTATCTCCAGCCATCCGGGCGTTGCCGAAGTGGCGGTGGTTGGGGTGAAAGATGCGCTGAAAGGGCAGGTGGCGGTGGCGTTTGTCATTCCGAAAGAGAGCGACAGTCTGGAAGATCGTGATGTGGCGCACTCGCAAGAGAAGGCGATTATGGCGCTGGTGGACAGCCAGATTGGCAACTTTGGCCGCCCGGCGCACGTCTGGTTTGTCTCGCAATTGCCAAAAACGCGATCCGGAAAAATGCTGCGCCGCACGATCCAGGCGATTTGCGAAGGACGCGATCCTGGGGATCTGACGACCATTGATGATCCTGCGTCGTTGGATCAGATCCGCCAGGCGATGGAAGAGTAAGGTATTGTCGGATGCGTCGCGTGGCGCATCCGACACCATGCGCCGATGCCTGATGCGACGCTTACCGCGTCTTATTATGCCTACCCACTGTTTTTACACCGATAATTTTTCCCCCACCTTTTTGCACTCATTCATATAAAAAATATGTTTCCCCACGAAAACGATTGCTTTTTATCTTCAGATGAATAGAATGCGGCGGATTTTTTGGGTTTCAAACAGCAAAAAGGGGGAATTTCGTGTCGCAAGATAACAACTTTAGCCAGGGGCCAGTCCCGCAGTCGGCGCGGAAAGGGGTATTGGCATTGACGTTCGTCATGCTGGGATTAACCTTCTTTTCCGCCAGTATGTGGACCGGCGGTACTCTCGGAACCGGTCTTAGCTATCATGATTTCTTCCTCGCAGTTCTCATCGGTAATCTTCTCCTCGGTATTTACACTTCATTTCTCGGTTACATTGGCGCAAAAACCGGCCTGACCACTCATCTTCTTGCTCGCTTCTCTTTTGGTGTTAAAGGCTCATGGCTGCCTTCACTGCTACTGGGCGGAACTCAGGTTGGCTGGTTTGGCGTTGGCGTGGCGATGTTTGCTATTCCGGTGGGTAAGGCAACCGGGCTGGATATTAATTTGCTGATTGCCGTTTCCGGTTTACTGATGACCGTCACCGTCTTCTTTGGCATTTCGGCGCTGACGGTTCTTTCGGTGATTGCGGTTCCGGCTATCGCCTGTCTTGGCGGTTATTCCGTATGGCTGGCCGTTAACGGCATGGGCGGCCTGGACGCCTTAAAAGCGGTCGTTCCCGCACAACCGTTAGATTTCAATGTCGCGCTGGCGCTGGTTGTGGGGTCATTTATCAGTGCGGGCACGCTCACCGCTGACTTTGTCCGCTTTGGTCGCAATGCCAAACTGGCGGTGCTGGTGGCGATGGTGGCCTTTTTCCTCGGCAACTCGTTGATGTTTATTTTCGGTGCAGCGGGCGCTGCGGCACTGGGGATGGCGGATATCTCTGATGTGATGATTGCTCAGGGCCTGCTGTTGCCTGCGATTGTGGTGCTGGGGCTAAATATCTGGACCACCAACGATAACGCGCTCTATGCGTCGGGTTTAGGTTTCGCCAACATTACCGGGATGTCGAGCAAAACCCTTTCGGTAATCAACGGTATTATCGGTACGGTCTGCGCATTATGGCTGTATAACAATTTTGTCGGCTGGTTGACCTTCCTTTCGGCAGCTATTCCTCCGGTGGGTGGCGTGATCATTGCCGACTATCTGATGAACCGTCGCCGCTATGAGCACTTTGCGACCACGCGTATGATGAGTGTCAATTGGGTGGCGATTCTGGCGGTCGCCTTGGGGATTGCTGCAGGCCACTGGTTACCGGGAATTGTTCCGGTCAACGCGGTATTAGGTGGCGCGCTGAGCTATCTGATCCTTAACCCGATTTTGAATCGTAAAACGACAGCAGCAATGACGCATGTGGAGGCTAACAGTGTCAAATAACGCTTTACAAACAATTATTAACGCCCGGTTACCAGGCGAAGAGGGGCTGTGGCAGATTCATCTGCAGGACGGAAAAATCAGCGCCATTGATGCGCAATCCGGCGTGATGCCCATAACTGAAAACAGCCTGGATGCCGAACAAGGTTTAGTTATACCGCCGTTTGTGGAGCCACATATTCACCTGGACACCACGCAAACCGCCGGACAACCGAACTGGAATCAGTCCGGCACGCTGTTTGAAGGCATTGAACGCTGGGCCGAGCGCAAAGCGTTATTAACCCATGACGATGTGAAACAACGCGCCTGGCAAACGCTGAAATGGCAGATTGCCAACGGCATTCAGCATGTGCGTACCCATGTCGATGTTTCGGATGCAACGCTAACTGCGCTGAAAGCAATGCTGGAAGTGAAGCAGGAAGTCGCGCCGTGGATTGATCTGCAAATTGTCGCCTTCCCTCAGGAAGGGATTTTGTCGTATCCCAACGGTGAAGCGTTGCTGGAAGAGGCGTTACGCTTAGGGGCAGATGTAGTGGGGGCGATTCCGCATTTTGAATTTACCCGTGAATACGGCGTGGAGTCGCTGCATAAAACCTTCGCCCTGGCGCAAAAATACGACCGTCTCATCGACGTTCACTGTGATGAGATCGATGACGAGCAGTCGCGCTTTGTCGAAACCGTTGCTGCCCTGGCGCACCGTGAAGGCATGGGCGCGCGAGTCACCGCCAGCCACACCACGGCAATGCACTCCTATAACGGGGCGTATACCTCACGCCTGTTCCGCTTGCTGAAAATGTCCGGTATTAACTTTGTCGCCAACCCGCTGGTCAATATTCATCTGCAAGGACGTTTCGATACGTATCCAAAACGTCGCGGCATCACGCGCGTTAAAGAGATGCTGGAGTCCGGCATTAACGTCTGCTTTGGTCACGATGATGTCTTCGATCCGTGGTATCCGCTGGGAACGGCGAATATGCTGCAAGTGCTGCATATGGGGCTGCATGTTTGCCAGTTGATGGGCTACGGGCAGATTAACGATGGCCTGAATTTAATCACCCACCACAGTGCCAGAACATTGAATTTGCAGGATTACGGCATTGCCGCCGGAAACAGCGCAAACCTGATTATCCTGCCGGCTGAAAATGGATTTGATGCGCTGCGCCGTCAGGTTCCGGTACGTTATTCGGTACGTGGCGGCAAGGTGATTGCCAGTACACAACCGGCACAAACCACCGTATATCTGGAGCAGCCAGAAGCCATCGATTACAAACGGTAATTTCCTCTGTGTTGAAGAGCCACTGACCTGTGTCAGTGGCTACCGTGATTCATTCTCGCCAACATCCGCACATTCCTCCAACGCCATGTGCAAAAATGCCTTCGCGGCGGCTGTCTGCCAGCTATTTTTCCGCCGCAACAAAACCGCCGTTCTCTCCAGTAGTGGCGGGGCAAGAGAAATCGCTTTAAGCCCGTCATGTTGTGTGGCAATCGCTGCTGGTAACAATGTGGAAAGGGAAGTGCGGCGAATCAGCTCCAGAACCGCGCTAATTGAGTTCGCCTCAATGACCACCTGTGGATGTAGCCCCGCTTTCTCGCAGTAGTGGTCAATTTGCTCTCTGGTGGCAAATTCCGCGCTGAGCAGGACCAGTTTTTCATCATGCAAGCGACTCAACGCCACCTGTTCACAGGCAGCCAGCGGATGATGTTGCGCCACGACTAACGCTAAACTTTCTGTCAGTAAAGGAATTGCCTCCAGCTCCGGCGAATGCACAGGCGCGAAGGCAATCCCAACGTCCAGCTCGTCGCGACAAAGCAGATCTTCGATTTTCTCCTGCGACATTTCCTGTAGCTGGAGCGTGATGCCGGGGTAGCGCGCATAGAAATCCGCCATTAAAGGGCCGATAAAGTAGCTTGTAAAGGTGGGGGTGACGGCGATACGCAGCGATCCTCGCGTCAGATCGGCAACATCATGAATCGCCCGTTTACCCGCTCCCAGTTCCTGTAACGCCCGGCTGGCGTACTGTCGCCAGACTTCTCCTGCATCGGTGAGACGAATCGTTCGCCCGCTACGGTCAAACAGCGGCACGCCTAAACTCTCCTCTAACTGGCGAATCTGCTGGGAAAGCGCAGGCTGAGAGACGTGCAACGCACTGGCGGCACGGGTGAAGCTGCCATGTTCAGCCACGGCAAGAAAATAATTGATATGTCGAGAGAGCATTCGCCAACCTATAAGTAAATCCAATAGAACTCATCATAAATGAGACTTTTACCTTATGACAATCGGCGAGTAGTCTGCCTCTCATTCCAGAGACAGACAGAGGTTAACGGTGAAAGAGATTATTGATGGATTCCTTAAATTCCAGCGCGAGGCATTTCCGAAGCGGGAAGCCTTGTTTAAACAGCTGGCGACACAGCAAAGCCCGCGCACACTTTTTATCTCCTGCTCCGACAGCCGTCTGGTCCCTGAGCTGGTGACGCAACGTGAGCCTGGCGATCTGTTCGTTATTCGCAACGCGGGCAATATCGTCCCTTCCTACGGGCCGGAACCCGGTGGCGTTTCTGCTTCGGTGGAGTATGCCGTCGCTGCGCTTCGGGTATCTGACATTGTGATTTGCGGTCATTCCAACTGTGGCGCGATGACCGCCATTGCCAGCTGTCAGTGCATGGACCATATGCCTGCCGTCTCCCACTGGCTGCGTTATGCCGATTCAGCCCGCGTCGTTAATGAGGCGCGCCCGCATTCCGATTTACCGTCAAAAGCTGCGGCGATGGTACGTGAAAACGTCATTGCTCAGTTGGCTAATTTGCAAACTCATCCATCGGTGCGCCTGGCGCTCGAAGAGGGGCGGATCGCCCTGCACGGCTGGGTCTACGACATTGAAAGCGGCTGCATCGCAGCGTTTGACGGCGCAACCCGCCAGTTTGTGCCACTGGCAGCTAATCCGCGCGTTTGTGCCATACCGCTACGCCAACCGACCGCAGCGTAACCTTATTTTTAAACCATCAGGAGATGCACCATGATTCAGTCGCAAATTAACCGCAATATTCGTCTTGATCTTGCCGATGCCATTTTGCTCAGCAAAGCTAAAAAAGATCTCTCATTTGCCGAGATTGCCGACGGCACCGGTCTGGCAGAAGCCTTTGTAACCGCGGCTTTGCTGGGGCAGCAGGCGCTTCCTGCCGACGCCGCCCGCCTGGTCGGGGCGAAGCTGGATCTCGACGAAGACGCCATTCTACTGTTGCAGATGATTCCACTGCGTGGCTGCATTGATGACCGTATTCCAACCGACCCAACGATGTATCGTTTCTATGAAATGTTGCAGGTGTACGGCACAACCCTGAAAGCGTTGGTTCATGAGAAGTTTGGCGATGGCATTATCAGCGCGATTAACTTCAAACTCGACGTTAAGAAAGTGGCGGACCCGGAAGGTGGCGAACGTGCGGTCATCACCTTAGATGGTAAATATCTGCCGACCAAACCGTTCTGACAGCCATGCGCAACCATCAAAAGACGTTCACGATGCTGCTGGTTCTGGTGCTGATTGGTCTTAATATGCGACCACTGCTCACCTCCGTCGGTCCACTGCTACCGCAATTGCGCCAGGCGAGCGGAATGAGCTTTAGCGTGGCTGCCCTGTTGACCGCTCTGCCGGTGGTCACCATGGGCGGGCTGGCGCTGGCCGGAAGCTGGCTTCATCAGCATGTCAGCGAACGTCGCAGCGTCGCCATCAGTCTGTTGCTGATTGCCGTCGGTGCATTGATGCGTGAGCTTTACCCCCAAAGTGTGCTGCTGCTTAGCAGCGCACTGCTTGGTGGGGTGGGGATCGGTATCATTCAGGCGGTGATGCCTTCAGTGATTAAACGGCGGTTTCAGCAACGCACGCCACTGGTGATGGGGCTGTGGTCTGCGGCTCTGATGGGCGGCGGTGGACTTGGTGCCGCCATAACGCCCTGGTTAGTTCAACATAGCGAAACCTGGTATCAAACACTCGCCTGGTGGGCGCTGCCTGCCGTTGTTGCGCTCTTTGCCTGGTGGTGGCAAAGCGCCCGCGAGGTCGCCTCTTCCCACAAGACAACAACCACTCCGGTTCGCGTGGTATTCACTCCCCGCGCGTGGACGCTGGGTGTTTACTTCGGTCTGATTAACGGCGGTTACGCCAGCCTGATTGCCTGGTTACCCGCTTTCTATATTGAGATTGGTGCCAGCGCGCAGTACAGCGGTTCCTTACTGGCATTGATGACGCTTGGGCAAGCCGCAGGAGCTTTGCTGATGCCTGCTATGGCTCGCCATCAGGATCGGCGCAAACTGTTAATGCTGGCGCTGGTGTTACAACTGGTGGGGTTCTGCGGCTTTATCTGGCTGCCGCTGCAATTGCCGGTATTGTGGGCGATGGTGTGTGGGTTAGGTCTGGGCGGCGCGTTTCCGCTCTGTTTGCTGCTGGCGCTCGATCACTCTGCGCAACCAGCTATTGCTGGCAAGCTGGTGGCGTTTATGCAGGGGATCGGTTTTATCATCGCCGGGCTTGCCCCTTGGTTTTCTGGTGTGCTGCGTAGTATCAGCGGCAATTACCTGATGGACTGGGCGTTTCATGCGCTGTGTGTCGTTGGGCTGATGATCATAACCCTGCGTTTTGCACCAGCACGTTTTCCGCAGCTGTGGGTCAAAGAGGTATGATGCGACGCTTGTTTCGCCAGATGATGGAGCTATAAATAATTGTCGGATGTGCCCAGTGGCGCATCCGACATTAATTGCTTAAGCGACTTCATTCACCTGACGACGCAGCAGGGAAAGCGGGCCGGGGCCGCTAAGCGTGAACACGGAAATTAAGGTGAAGCCCAGCGCCACCAGACCCAGCACCAGATAAGCGCCCTGGAAACCGATGCTTTCATACATATTGCCCGCCAGTACAGACATAAAAATCATCGCCAGTTGCTTAAAGAAGCAGAAACAGACCAGATAAATCGTCGCTGAAAAACGCACTTCAAACTGGCTGGTAATATATTTAAAGCAGCCCACCAGCAGGAACGGTACTTCAAACATATGCAGCGTTTTCAGAATAACCACTTCCAGCGCTGAGGTGGCGAACGATGAGCCAATAATACGTACAGACATAATAGTGCCAGCCAGCAGCAGGGCATTTTTCCCACCGATGCGATTAATAATCAGTGGCGCAAAGAACATAATCGAGGCGTTAAGTAATTCGCCCATTGTCGTTACGTAGCCAAATACCCGCGTACCCTGTTCACCGGTAGCAAAGAACGAAGTAAAGAAATTAGCAAACTGTTGGTCAAAAACATCGTAGGTGCAGGAAACGCCAATAACATACAGTGACAAAAACCACAGTTTTGGCTGTCTGAACAGTTCCAGCGCCAGCTTAAGGCTAAATGCCGAATGGTTGGCACCTACCGCATTGGCAACCGTGGCGGAAGAGGGCGCATCCGTTTTGGCGAAAAAGAGTAAAACGGCGAGGATGAGTGCACAGCCAGAACCCAGCCAGAAAACAAACTGATTATTGATGGTGAACATGATGCCGACAATCGAGGCACACAACGCCCAGCCAACACAGCCAAACATCCGCGCGCGACCAAATTCGAAATTACTGCGACGGCTGACTTTCTCAATAAATGCCTCTACTGCTGGCGCACCGGCGTTAAAACAAAAGCCTAGATAAATACCACCAACAATCGATCCTACTAAAATGTTGTACTGTAACAGCGGGCCGAAGATAAAAATAAAGAACGGCGCAAACATCACTAACATGCCGGTAATAATCCACAGCAGGTATTTGCGCAGCCCGAGTTTGTCAGAAAGCAGACCAAACAGCGGTTGGAATAATAGCGAGAACAGAGAAATAGCGGCAAAAATAATACCCGTATCACTTTTGCTGATATGGTTGATGTCATGTAGCCAAATCGGGAAAAACGGGAAGTAGGCTCCCATGATAAAAAAGTAAAAGAAAAAGAATAAACCGAACATCCAAAAGTTTGTGTTTTTTAAATAGTACATAATGGATTTCCTTACGCGAAATACGGGCAGACATGGCCTGCCCGGTTATTATTATTTTTGACACCAGACCAACTGGTAATGGTAGCGACCGGCGCTCAGCTGGAATTCCGCCGATACTGACGGGCTCCAGGAGTCGTCGCCACCAATCCCCATATGGAAACCGTCGATATTCAGCCATGTGCCTTCTTCCGCGTGCAGCAGATGGCGATGGCTGGTTTCCATCAGTTGTTGTTGGCTGTAGCGACTGATATTGAACTGGAAGTCGCCGCGCCACTGGTGTGAGCCATAATTCAATTCGCGCGTCCCGCAGCGCAGACCGTTTTCGCTCGGGAAGACGTACGGGGTATACATGTCTGACAATGGCAGATCCCAGCGGTCAAAACAGGCGGCAGTAAGGCGGTCGGGATAGTTTTCTTGCGGCCCTAATCCGAGCCAGTTTACCCGCTCTGCTACCTGCGCCAGCTGGCAGGTCAGGCCAATCCGCGCCGGATGCGGTGTATCGCTCGCTACTTCAACATCAACGGTAATCGCCATTTGACCACTACCATCAATCCGGTAGGTTTTCCGGCTGATAAATAAGGTTTTCCCCTGATGCTGCCACGCGTGGACAGTGGTAATCAGCACCGCGTCGGCAAGTGTATCTGCCGTGCACTGCAACAACGCCGCTTCGGCCTGGTAATGGCCCGCCGCCTTCCAGCGTTCGACCCAGGCGTTCGGGTCAATACGGGTCGCTTCACTTACGCCAATGTCGTTATCCAGCGGTGCACGGATGAACTGATCGCGCAGCGGGGTCAGCAGTTGTTTTTCATCGCCAATCCACATCTGTGAAAGAAAGCCTGACTGGCGGTTAAATTGCCAACGCTTATTATCCAGCTCGATGCAAAAATCCGTTTCGCTGGTGGTCAGTTGCGGGATGGCGTGGGGCGCGGAGGGGAGTGTCACGCTGAGGTTTGCCGCCAGACGCCACTGCTGCCAGGCGCTGATGTGTCCGGCTTCTGACCATGCGGTCGCGTTCGGTTGCACTACGCGTACTGTGAGCCAGAGTTGCCCGGCGCTCTCCGGCTGCGGTAGTTCAGGCAGTTCAATCAACTGTTTACCTTGTGGAGCGACATCCAGAGGCACTTCACCGCTTGCCAGCGGCTTTCCATCCAGCGCCACCATCCAGTGCAGGAGCTCGTTATCGCTATGACGGAACAGGTATTCGCTGGTCACTTCGATGGTTTGCCCGGATAAACGGAACTGGAAAAACTGCTGCTGGTGTTTTGCTTCCGTCAGCGCTGGATGCGGCGTGCGGTCGGCAAAGACCAGACCGTTCATACAGAACTGGCGATCGTTCGGCGTATCGCCAAAATCACCGCCGTAAGCCGACCACGGGTTGCCGTTTTCATCATATTTAATCAGCGACTGATCCACCCAGTCCCAGACGAAGCCGCCCTGTAAACGGGGATACTGACGAAACGCCTGCCAGTATTTAGCGAAGCCGCCAAGACTGTTACCCATCGCGTGGGCGTATTCGCAAAGGATCAGCGGGCGCGTCTCTCCAGGTAGCGAAAGCCATTTTTTGATGGACCATTTCGGCACAGCCGGGAAGGGCTGGTCTTCATCCACGCGCGCGTACATCGGGCAAATAATATCGGTGGCCGTGGTGTCGGCTCCGCCGCCTTCATACTGCACCGGGCGGGATGGATCGACAGATTTGATCCAGCGATAGAGTGCGTCGTGATTAGCGCCGTGGCCTGACTCATTTCCCAGCGACCAGATGATCACACTCGGGTGATTACGATCGCGCTGCACCATTCGCGTTACGCGTTCGCTCATCGCCGGTAGCCAGCGCGGATCATCGGTCAGACGATTCATTGGCACCATGCCGTGGGTTTCAATGTTGGCTTCATCTACCACATACAGGCCGTAGCGGTCGCACAGCGTGTACCACAGCGGATGGTTCGGATAATGCGAACAGCGCACGGCGTTAAAGTTGTTCTGCTTCATCAGCAGGATATCCTGCACCATCGTCTGCTCATCCATGACCTGACCATGCAGAGGATGATGCTCGTGACGGTTAACGCCGCGAATCAGCAACGGCTTGCCGTTCAGCAGCAGCAGACCATTTTCAATCCGCACCTCGCGGAAACCGACATCGCTGGCTTCTGCTTCAATCAGCGTGCCGTCGGCGGTGTGCAGTTCAACCACCGCACGATAGAGATTCGGGATTTCGGCGCTCCACAGTTTCGGGTTTTCGACGTTCAGACGTAGTGTGACGCGATCGGCATAACCACCACGCTCATCGATAATTTCACCGCCGAAAGGCGCGGTGCCGCTGGCGACCTGCGTTTCACCCTGCCACAAAGAAACCGTCACCCGCAGCTCATCGCGCAGCTCGCCATACATCTGAACTTCTGCTTCCAGTACCGCGCGGCTGAAATCATCATTAAAGTGAGTGGCAACATGGAAATCGCTGATTTGTGTGCTCGGTTTGTGCAGCAACGAGACGTCACGGAAAATGCCGCTCATCCGCCACATATCCTGATCTTCCAGATAACTGCCGTCACTCCAGCGCAGC
>NZ_JAHZSO010000017.1:0-24735 GCF_028421345.1 Escherichia sp. S10b | reverse complement strand
GGACATCTGAGACCATTAAAAGAGGCGTCAGAGGCAGAAAACGTTGCTTAACGTGAGTTTTCGTTCCACTGAGCGTCAGACCCCTGTTACCGATGCAAGAACAGGGGAGTTTCATGAAATGCCTGTTTAGGAGTGATTAAAGGTAACTTGTGCGCAGAAGGTCAGGTGTGTGGTGGTTAGTACAGACTAGTGAATGTTGTAACTAAACTATATTTTTATTAAAGGCCGGAGGTGGTGTTCCTCCGGCCTTAATTACGTTTCCGTGTTCATTAGTCGATGAACTGGCGGATCAGTTCCAGAATGGCAATCAGCGCGTTTGCAAGCGCCGCTACCGCCCTCAGAACGATGATTAACAGGTTAATCATCCGTTTTCTCCATAAATGGAGTAAAGACACCGTGGCTTGCTCTTACACTGCCTGTCACCACGGCTTCTCTTCGTCTTGTCAGTTGTAGAGAGTCTCACTCCTGCCAGAGCACAGATAACCAGCACCACCTGTATTACCTGTCAGGACTTTGAACCTGTTCATGCCGCATTTAGCGGAATGCAGGGAGAGACTCACCACAGAGCTAACCCTCTGATTATACGTTTATCTAACGTTCAGGCAAACCGTTAACGCACAGTCACTGCCCGTCATATTGCATAATCAGGCTTCACGGATTATCATACTATTGTCAGTTGTAGAGAGTTTCCCTTCCGGGCTGAGTTACCAGCTCGCACCGGAACCGTAAAAAAGCCGACCTCACCAGTCGGTTTTTTTACGTCTGCGGTTTCCCGCTTCGTTTAAATCTATTTTAAATGAATAAATTGTTCTGCGGCAAACCCAACAACATAAGGACGTTAGGGTTGATGGTTGCCGAAATCGCGGTGCGTTACGTGAATTCTGAGGTTTTGCGAGGGGGATTGGGCGCGAGAATTTACGAGAGAGCGCCGGAACAATGCCGGGATCACAAACCATCACCCGTGAAAGAAATCTTCCGGCATTGCCCGGTCAGGTAGTATGACATTCATTGTCAACGGCCATCAATTTATAAGCTGCTTTGCACTTCATAAAAGATCACCACCAGGGCTGCTAAAACAGTACCGATAGCCAGCACGTTAAAAAGTACGTCCTTCATCTTTACGAACGACATACTGATTTGCGTCCTTTCCCTTTTGTCAGCCTTCTCTATCATCCAGCGTTGGTATGAATCACTGTTACTTTTTCTGTCCATGTTCCCCCCAATTCATCAATGAGCACCAGGCGGCCACCAGGCTTCTTGCCAACAAAGTAACGGCCTCGCGGCAGACGTTCGCCAGTCTTCAGCCGTTCGATCCAGTCCTGAAATGCAGGGCGCGGTTTATAGCTGTAGCGGCCAAAATCAGCTAAAGACTGCGTGACCATGACTGTTTGGCAGCCATGCTTTCTCATATCACGAAACGTATTTTCCAGTGCAGCCAGTGTATTCATTTGCACGTTCTCTCTGCTTTTCCCATGAAGATATTAACGACACTCAAAACTAACACCGTTGGCATGATCACGGCAGCATAGCCGACAGCAACGGCCTGATATATGGTCAATGAGTAGTCGGGCTGTTTATACAATACGACTGAAAAAATGCTCCCCAAACAAGCAAGCAGAGTTAAAAACAAGTAATCGACAAATCTGTTTTTATAGATAACCCATGCAACGATGCAGGGATATGACACCAGGCACAGGATAATCGCATTTGTGGTATGCACGTTTCGCTCCTTGTTATTTAAGGGTTGTCAGCCAGATCAAACAGATTGTTCAGGCTGGAACGGAATTGTTTTACCGATGATACCAGCTCCTGACTCCGCGCTTTTTCCTGCGCCAGTTCACGCCGTAGCTGCGCCATCTCGTCTCTGTTACGCTGAAGCTCAAGGATAGCCGTCATAAAGGTTTTGCTGGCTGATGCCTGTCCGGTCGCTTCCTGCGCCTTTTTAATGGCCTGATCTTCGTCGTCATTCGTTCTGATTGTGTAATGCCCCATGATACCCCTCTTTTGCTGTCATTTTTGCGCTGCCGGCGCGAACCCGGGAAGAAACTTTGCTGGCAAAAAACACTGGCCAACAGATGTGACCGGGAAAATTTGCTGGCAATTAATTTTCGATGAAAGCCAGCTCGCAATCGCCGCATTCAATATTCAGTCCGGCTTTGCCCCACACGGCAGCGCCACACCCGCGACACTGATATTTAACTTTATTTCGTTTTGGCTTGTCCTCAAATGCTGCAACTGACAAATCATTGTCATTGCTCCCGGCCATATCATCTGAATGGCTCCCGTTCTGCGGTGACACTGACGGCAGCAGAGCCATAGAAAGCACCGCTTCTATATCAATCCCGGCCTCAGCATTTTGATGCGCCAGAGCAAGCGTTTCGCGCCATTGCTCTATTACGGCGGTCATATCTTTTTGTTGTTCGACCTGGACAGGGAAGCGATCAAACCAGCTCAAAGCAAATTGCCCCTGGAACAGTTCCAGTGTGACGCGCTGGAAGCGGCCACCAGGGATCGGATAGTCATTAATCTTCTGGCCGACTTTCGCACCACCAGGTCTCCCGGTGGAGGAGGGCATAAGTCCGATACTTTCCATTTTTGCCGCCCACTGCGCATTGTGGTACGTCTTACGCGACGGGTTGCCGTAGTGGTACTGCCACATATGGCACTGCTCATGAACCAGCGTTTGCATGACTTCAATAAGCGGGTACACCGGGAAGTATTCAGGATTGAGGGCGATTTCATCAATCATCCTGCCGCTGCCGTCAGCAGCAACAAAGCGCCTGTAACTGAAATAGCCCATTGTGTTCTTGCCGCGCTGGAACGTAATCAGACAGTCAGGGAGTTCGCCGTCAAAAAGGCGCTGGTTATAGAAATCAAACGCCTGTTGTAGCTCGCTGTAAGCGCGTTCCGTGGCTCTTGTCATGCTGAAGTTCGCTTAGCGGCGTTCCGATATTCCTGTAACTCTGCAACAATAGCAGGGAACACATCAGCGCAACGCTGTGCCAGCTTAACCGCCTTTGAACAAACGCCCATACCATGTGCTCTTTTGAGCGCCTCCAACAAATCTACCAGTTCCTCGTCAGTGATTTTTTCAGTCATCTATTAAGCTTCTCCATTATCTGTATCGTACGATACAGATAATATAAACCACACCTTTGATAGCGGCAATCTTTTTTGCTGGCAATTTCACGCCCAGGGCGGGCATCGAGCGGGTAATATTGCTGGCAAAAATCAACGGCCAAACCGGCTGCAGGAAACTGGTTTGCTGGCAAGCGTGATTTACTGCTGGGCTTGACACCTTGCCATTGTATGACGCTTGTTTTAGTGTCAAATGAACAACCAGCGCGAGAAGAATATAGGAAGCAAAAGCAATGGATATCAAACCTAACTCAGTGATCCACCTGGAGCCAGGCGAAACATTACCCGGCTATACCAATCTGAAACCCGTACCTGATAAGTATTTCGATGAGTTAAAGGCACTCATAAATAAACTCAATACTCAATCCGGTAATATTTACCTCAAGTTAAAACAGATGTACGCCTTTTTGGATCGTTTTAACAAAGAATTTGTGAGCACGTTTACCTCCTGTCAAAAGGGGTGCTCTTCGTGCTGTAAAATGGATGTTCATTTAACCGCGCTTGAGGCAACACATATTGCACAAGCAAGTAAACTTACTGCCAGAGACAACCCGCTTACGACCGGGCATGAGTCAAAATGTCCGTTTTTGTCTGAGAAGGGAACATGCTCAATCTACAATTACCGCCCGCTGTTATGCAGGACATATCATGTACTCACTCCGCCGGAGATGTGTAATGACCTGGATGCACAAGTCATGCAGTATGGTTCTCAAAGCGCGAACATGGGAAATCACATCTACAAAACAATAGCAGAGTGGATCTATTTTCAGACGTATCACTGCACTGGTAAGTTAGAAACCAAAGATATCAGAGACTACTTCCCTTATCCCCGCGAAGATATCCAAAGATTTCTTCACCATAACCCCCCGCGCCCTTTTTGCTAAAAAAAAGCCTCTGACGCAGTGTCAGAGGCTTGTTAGATTACTGTTCGTCACCAGCAGTGCTGGAAGCATCTTTTTTGATGAGAAACTCATCAAGAGAACGGCCAGCTTTTAACGCTTCGTCGATTGGTTTTGGTGTCCGGCCACGACCAGACCAGTATTTCGTTTCGCCGTTTTCATCAAACTGATATTTAGGCGGCGCTTTTGGCAACGTCTTTTTGCGTGTTTTTTGCGCATCTTCGGACAGGCCAAGCAGTTCTTCCGGTGAAAAACCTTCTCCGGCAATCAACTGGAGCAGTTCCTGGCGCTTTCTTTCGCGCTCTGCGCGTTCTGCTGCCTCACGCTCTGCTTCTTCACGACGTTCTTCGATCACGGCGTTAAGCTTTTCCTGCATTTCCAGCAGTTGTTCAAAGCTGGTTTCTCGCGCAAAAACACGAACAGAGCGAATATTCAGGAGTAGCTTTTTTGTTGCGTCAAACGTTTCATTTTCACTCATCGAGTTAATCCTTATTTTTTACTGAACTGAAACCCAAGTTTACCCGTAGTTTTATCCTGCAAAACAATTGCAGCGTCAAACTTTTTCCCGGTTTTATTACTGGTAAAGCCTTTAATCTCTCCGGTTTTACCTTTTTTGATTAATGTCTCAACCTGATTTTGTGTCAGTTTTTTTCCTGACACTTCAGACCAGATTTTAAACTCGCACCCGGAACAGAAAAAGCCTTTAGGCCGGATAATAATTTCTTTACTGCATGAAGGGCAGGGGGCTTCGAGCCGGGACATGGAACCTTCTGATCTGGATTTTGCTTCCATATCCGGTTTGCCGTCTTTGTCCGGGAATGTTGTCTTGCATTCAGGGTAGCAGGAGCATCCCCAGAAAAAGCCATTTTGCCCCTTACGCTTACGCAGGAAACCGTTGTTACAAACCGGGCAGGGCGTGGCATTTGAAGAAATCGAAATTCCGTTCCTGTCCAGCTCGTCGATTAACCCCTGGACGTACTCATCATTTTCCTTAATAAACTCCTCAACTGTCAGCTCTCCGGCTTTGATCTGAGACTGCTTTTCAGCCCACAGAGCGGAGATATCCGGTTTAGTGATTTCAGGAGGCAGTGCAGCGCAAAACTCCTGGCCTTGTTTTGTGGTTTTCCATACCAGCTCCGAATACCCCTTTTCTTTTTCGATGGAGATAAGCCCGGTATTTGCCGCCAGTTTCTCAAGAATACCCGCGCGGGTGGCTTCCGTTCCGATACTGCCACGATCACTGCTGCCCTCGTCTTTCGCTTCCAGCGCCTTTCTGAGAGCCGGATCATCAATGAATTTTGCCGCACTCGTCATGGCGGCCAGTAACGTTGACTCTGTGAAATAGCGAGGTGGTGTAGTCTTTTTCTTGTCCACGTCTGCCGATTCACACAGGCCGCTGTCATTAAATTTCAGCAATGAAAGGTCAAAACCGTCCGTTCCGGCATCTTCGGTTTCGTCCTCGTCATCACTATCCTTACCCAGCGCTTCCCAGCCCTTTTGTACCAGAACGCTCTGTGTGGCCGTAAAGGTATCCCCCTTAATATCAAAGTGGATTTTCGTCTTGTTGCGGATCGCATCCGGGTAGAACAGCCCGATAAAGTAGACGGACACCAGGTTATAAACGTTCCGCTCTTTTTCATTAAGCTGAATACCGGCTCCGCTTTTTGTCGTCGGGATGATGGCGTGGTGCGCCTCAATCTTACTGGCATTAAAGGCTTTGTGTTTCTGGCCTTTATCCATATCTACGATCGCAGACGCCAGTTCGGGTACGGTGGCCGCTATAGCAGTGGCAATATCTCCGGCCTGGTAATAATGCTCATCTGAAAGATAGCGATTGTCAGAACGTGGATAGGTCAGAAGCTTGTGAGTTTCATACAGCCCCTGCATCACATCGAGCGTATCTTTTGCAGAATAACCAAATCGCTTTGCGCAGAGCTGCTGAAGCGTGGAAAGGTTAAGCGGAAGCGGAGGCTTGCTATTTTCCGGCTTTGTCGTCGCGATAGTAACAATAGCATCCTTACCCGTAACACGTCCGGCAATATGCGCGGCCTGAGCTTCGGAGATCAGGCGTTTTTTCTCGTCTATCTGATCGTCGTCTGTTGTCTGATATTTCGCCTTAATCTGATGCCCGTTCATCGACAGACTGGCGAATACATCGTAATAAAAGCTTTCTGTGTGATTCTGGTTCGCCAGCGTGCGCATGTTCACCAGACCAAGAACGGCACTTTGTACCCGGCCAACGTTCAGAACGCCGTCATAGCCCTTCTCACGGCCTTTTAATGTACATCCCCGCGTCATGTTATAGCCAAAACCCTGATCGCACAGGGAACGCGCCAGGGCGCTTAACGTCATACCGCGAAATTTATCGTTAGGTTGTAAATTCGACAGTGATTTTTGCACTGGCGCAAGGTTGAGGTCGGCAACAAGCAGTCGCTGGACGGGTTTCTTGTTTCCGGCATAACCCAGAATCTCATCAACCAGCAAACATCCTTCATCATCGGGGTCGCCTGAATGAACGATGCTGTCGGCTTTATCGATAAGAGACAAAATAATGCGGGTCTGTGCTTCTGATTCAGGCTTGATTTTATATTTTGGCGGATAAACCGCTTTAATGGGTAAATCACTATAACGCCAGTTGGAATATTTGTCGTCATAATCCTGTGGGTCGTAAAGCTCCAGCATATGACCATAACACCAGGTAACGACATCAGAACCGTGTTCAAAATAGCCGTTTTTCTTTTCTGTATTGGGATTTCCGCCCAGTCCTTCAAAAATAGCCTTTGCTAAAGACGGTTTTTCTGCAATAAAAAGTCTCATTAATCAATCCTCAAGGTAACTTGAATAGTCAGGCTGCGCACCATTCTTTTTAAAGATTTCTTCCCTTTCCTCTATGTCTTCTTCTGCCTCCTGCACACTAAGGTCAAGGGTTCCTTTCAAAAAGGCACGCGCATTCTTGATTACATCTACTGTTAATTCGTTTTTTGTTCCGCGAATCATGCCAATAGCAATATTTATTATCTCCTTTATTTCAGCAGGAGTCGTTCTGTCCAGCACCGCGCCAAGTTCTTTAAGGTCAATATTTATATCGTCTGGTAAGTACATTTTGGCACAAGCGGCAGCGGCTTTAGTCCGAAAAGCACCTACAGATATGATTCTGTCAATTCTGCCAGGGCGTTTTCTGATGCGCGGATCAATCCGGTTAGGATAGTTCGTTGAAAAAATAACATATGTCCCGGCAAGATTTCGCGGTGTATCAGCCCCATCAAGAAAACTTAACGTTCCGGCATCAGCCCGATAAAGTTCATCAACCTCTTCAGCTATTATGATAACGGGTATTTTCTTTTGAGCTGCGGCATAGCAAACATCTTTAAAGTAATCATCAGCATAAACAAATACATATTTATCCTGATATTTTGCCCCCAAAGCTTTTGCGATAGTCGTTTTCCCTGTGCCCGGAGGACCAGTAAAAAGCACTTTTCGCATTCCTGACTGACCATAACGGGTGTAGAAATCAATATCCGAAAAGAACTGATTAAAGTCATTCTCCAGCTCATTAAACTTTGGATGAACAGAAAAACGTAAAGCGTTTTCTATTTCTTCCTTCCTTGCCTTACCGTGATAATAAACGCCGTCGTAACACCCGATTTTCCAGATACCTTTACGGGGTAAAGAGCGGTTTAATTTAGCGCGTCCAGCTTCGCAAAGATTATGAAGCATCGACATACTTTTGGTTGTGCCAACTGCGTACTCCATTCTGACTTTAGAGTTAAGAATGAAGCGAATAATATGAACCACTTCATTTTGACCAAGATGAATCCGGTATGCTCCCGAACCATCTTTAAACATAAGCTTTTTAATCCTCCCGGCTTTAGCCATAACAGGGCTACTTCCCGTATGAACGACGGTTGAAGCAACGGGTTCGATATCAAGATTCGAATAAATTTTACGATTCTTTCTGTTTATAAAAATCTCTGCCACTTTAGGATAGTAATCACAATCCTTTACGACAGTACCAAAATTATCTTCACCGTAATATTCTTTATGGAGCCGTAAAGCCTGCTCTACCAGAGTTAATTTACCCATATGCGCACCATGTATATTAAAAACCGTGACGTTGCCTGAAGATTTTCTTCAGGCAGAGGAGGGGTTGGACAAGCGAAGCGCGTCAGTTTTGTTTATGACGCCACTCCCACGGAGGAACGGGATTACTGTCAGCCCACAGGCCGCGCTTCTGTGTCTGAGCTTCCCGTTGCAGAGCCGGTAATGAGTTATCGGTGTTGTACCTGTCATAAACCCATGCAGCCCCTTTTAGCACTTGCTGGCGGTTAGCCTCAGTGCCGTTCGCTGTCACCACTCGTCCCAGGACTCGCCCGTAGCGATCTGTTTGCGTATAAGAGACGGTAACTGATTGCCCTGCCAGCAGGGCTTTAAGTTGATTGGTTGACCAGCGACCAAAGGGTTGTTTTTTTTCCGGTGCATCGATATTTATCAATCGGACTCGAATCGGAACTTCATACACAACAATTTTCGCGGGTAGTGTTTTAACTTCGATGGTATCTCCATCGAGAACGCGAATAACTTTCCCCTGAATCTGAGCAGCACACAATGTAGCTGGCAACAGGGCAACAGCAAAGGAAAGAACATTAAAAAAATGTCTCATTGCTTTCTTCCCTCCCATATTGCTGAGAGTCTTTTAAAAATGGATAAAACGACGACTAAAGCCACTGCGATAACAGCCAACGAAGGAAGTACATAGCTGTATAACTCAACCATGAAATTAATAAACTCAATGAGCGATTGCGGCTTTAAGGAAGCATCCCACAAAACGATAACAAAACGATAAAGCCCATAGACAATTGCCGGAAACCAGACCATAAACAACAAAATTTCAGTAAAAACAGAAGCGACCGATTTGACACTATCGATAATTTCAATTCCGGCAATTCTCACACTTCTTGCATCAGGTACGTTAATAATTTTCATCCTCCCACCCCTGTAAAAAATGTTCGCAAGTTCCAGTCTCAAACCTGAAACTTGCGTATTCACATCAGAATTAAATCAAACAGAATTAAAAGTTTTTCAATCGGCCAAAGCTTGAAATAATTTTACTTACTGTACCTGCATCAGCCGCAGGACATTCATTTAGTTTTTTCTTTCTGGCATCTGCCGTGTGATCGGGTAAAAAACCATGTTTATTCTTTTTCCTGATTGACATAAAACTTTTATACATCGGGTCACATTCTGCCGGACTACTTCCGTCAAGTTTTCCGGCAAGGCATAACACCATTGCACATGGATCGTTCGGGTCGGCCTTTTCCTCAGCATGAGCAGTTCCGGCAGCGAACGCACAAAGCAGCACTGCCGTGGTTACGGTCTTTTTCATATACACCTCATGGATAACGGGCAACTAACGCCCTGCGGTTGTTCAACCCCGGCTCAATAAAATTACAAGAATTTTATTAATCCGGCGTTATCGTGATAAATAAACACTGGTAGTCCGGCAAGAAAAACAGTTCATTTTATAACGATACTGTATGACACCGTTTGCACCGTTCGCCCTCAACCAGTTTTTAGCTGTGAAAAAGTCTGTTCCGTTACTGGTTTCAACAATCACTGAATCAGAATGTGCAACAGAATAAAAAACAGCATCATCGTAAAGGCGGTTTTCAGGCCTGAAATTATGGATAACCTTAACCCACGATGAATTAACCTTGTCTGATTTAATAACTGAGTATGTCGGTTGCCAGTCCATTAATTGTGTATTCACCGTTTCAGGATTCTGTTCCCAGTCAACCTGTGGTGGTTCAGGCGGAGAGGAACAGGCAGAGAGAAAAAGGACACTGACCATTAACATTTTTTTCATAGTAAAACCTCTGACTCCAGCTCACCGACGGAGAGCATTTTTTCTTTAGAAGGATATTTAAGCCCTTTAACACCCAATACTTTTTTAGTCTTATTCAGAGAGGCGGTTAACTCGGTAAGTTTGGGGCTTACCATCATCAGCCTGTCCATAAAATACGGGTCGAGGAAGTAGAGGGCTTTCTCAGCTTTAACCGGGTTTTCACCTTTAAGAATGATAAATTCTTCTTTAAAATCCAGCGTTCCCAGCTCCTGCGGGAGCACAAGGGCGCGCTGCGCCTCACTTTCTGAACTGCTTTTCGACGTTGAGCGTCCGCTTGTCTTGCTTGAACCTGTCGATTTGGTGGTGATATAGCCCAGCTTTTCCGAAATCTTTTTAGCGTCATCTTCTTCACTGACAGCGTAGATAATCCGGCAGGGATGCGCACTCATCAGCGTTTTGGCACCTTCAACACCATAGATTTCATTAAGCTGACTGATATTCTGGTAAATCGTCAGAAGTTTGAGTTTAAACCCGGCAATATAACCCGAACCTTTTTTAATGATTGGCATGTAACCAATAGACGGAAACTCATCCAGGAACATCAGACAGTCATGTTTCAGTGTCGGGTCAAAGTCAGGGTTTTCTCGTAACGTGACTTCCACAACGAAGTTAAAGAACAGGTTGAGGAAGTCATAGGCCAGGGACATATCTTCAGCATTAACGCCAACATAAACAGTGATATCTTCCCGGCGCAACTGGCGAAGGTCGAAATCATTGCCGTCTGTACATTTGCGAACAGTCGGAAGATAAAACAGACTCATTTTCTTACGAAACGAACCATCAATACTCGAACGTTGTTCGTCTTCGGTTTCGTGATACTCCCTGATTTTGGTCAGGGCATCGCGCAGATGATACAGCGCGTTTTCATCAAGTCCTTTTGTTCCCTCCAGGTCTTCTCGCTTACTGAGTATCAGCTCCCGGTCGATGTTGCTGTACAAATCGACTACAGAACCAATTGAGAAAACAGGTTTAAGCCCGAACTCACCAAGCCAGGAGGGGTCGTAGTTAATAAAGAAATGAAGCAATTTTGCCAGCCCCGTCCAGTACTGCCCCGCGAGGTTATTAAAGTGTGCTTCCGCTCCGGTCAGACCGTAAGACGGGAACAGGATCTCAATCAGCTTCAGCAGGTCTTTAGCCCCGCTCTCTTCTTTTAAATCAATATAGAAAAGCGGGTTAAACTGATGCGTTTTACTGTTGAAAGGGTCAAGAAGATAGACCTTATTACCCAGCAGTTTTTCACGTACCTTACTGGTGATTTTCCACAGTTCCTGTTTTGGATCTAATGCAATCAGGGAATGTTTCCTGACCAGCAGGTTTGGAATACCTATTGCAGCCCCTTTACCTGCGCGGGTTCCTGCGCCAAGTGATACAAAATCTGGTGCGGTATACCACAGGTATTTACCTTTATATGCACCTACAAGAATATCAGTATCGTTTTCTTTCTCCCATTTCAGAAGTTTCGATTTTCTTAAATCATTATCACTGGCAAACTTCGCGTCACCATAAAGAGCAACATCCGTTTTATTCAGTTGCCAGATAATAAAAACAGGCACAATGAGAGACGAAACCATACCTGATAAAAGAGAGGGGATTGCGGTTAACCTGATATCTGTCCGTATATTACTCTCTGTTATTATCCGCCACAGCAGCATGGAATCAAAATTCTTCCATATATAAAGCGGCGTTTTTCCGTTCAGGAAGTAAACAGCAACTGAGCCAGTATAATACGTCACAAGACACATAACCAGACCGATAAAAGCCCACTGGCCTTTATCGGGTAGTTTCAGAGACATAATCACTCCTTCAGCTTTTCAAAGTATTCCTGAAAATGAATATCACGATAGTAAATACCCGATGCAAATCGGTTATCTTCCTCATCGATGTACTTAATACTCATAATCACATCGACGTTGCTTAACACCCTCCGCAATATAATGTTATAAGGCAAATTCTGACATTCAGGGTTCATATAGCACCGTTGAACCAGTCCAAGCACAGCATCTTCAGGGGTGCTCTCATGGACGGTTGTAAGGTTCCCTGCATGGCCGGAACTTGAGCCTTTGAGAAAATCCCAGGCTTCCGCGCCGCGAACCTCAGTCATGAGGATTCTGTCCGGGTTCATACGAAAACCAGAACGTAAAAGAGAAGCGGAACTGACAGTGCTACTTTCCCCTTCTGACGGGTAATACAATTTCACATGATTTTTGTGGAACCTGAACTTTGCTTCATCTGTATCTTCAATTGAAATACATCGTAAATGATGGGGTATGTACTGAAGACAGGCATTTGCAAAGGTGGTTTTACCCGCCCCCGTTCCGGCACAAAATACCATCGTTTTACCCTTAACCAGGCATTCAGGGACAAATTGTTCAAAACAATTATCTTTAAACATTGAAGATAATTCATCTTCTTTATCCCTGAATTTCCCCCCTTGATTTAGCCTTGAGTAAAACCCTTGTTTAACAAAGGTATCATGGTCGATAAACACACTGGACGGCTTACGGATTGTAATAGACACCGTTTCCCGTTCCGTTGCCGGGGGAATAACTATTTGTACACGCTCCCCTCCGGGGAGCGTAACAGAACGTAAGGGATATTCTGGCGTAACCGACCCACCATCATGATAATCAGAAATTGCCCCTGCAAATGACATACAATCTTTAAAATCCATTTTTAATTCATGCTGCTGCCATTTCCCACTCACTTTAACAAACAGTTCATCAGGCCGATTTACCGCGATTTCAGTTAAACCATCGACTTCATTAAGCCAGTGGTGGAAGTATTCATCTATTATTTCATAAACAATATGTCTGTTCTCTGCATCCTTCATAATTCACCTTTTCCTTTAAGATCTTCAATAAAACGCATGACTTCTTCGTAATTAAATCGATGCGTTTTGATTTGTTTCAGTGGTTTGGGGAAAGGAACGCCATTTATTGGTATGCCCTTACGAATATGATGGTATATTTCGCTTTCCCTTATTCCTAACAGCATTGAAAACTCTTTGATATCCAGCGTTATCAAATTACCTCCGGGTACCCACCATTTTTAATTTGTAGATGCTGGAGAAATCCAAATCCTGACCAACGATCAGAGTAATGATTTCCCCCTGGTTTTTATAAAGCGTTGGAGGGATATTTACGCTGTTTGCAAACGCTTCGCGTGCTATATCAGCAAAAGCCTGGCGACTGTTAGCTGTATAGTCGGTCTGATTGTCTTTATTACTTTTAGCCGCTCCACTTGCGGCCTGTGCCACATCGGGGATCATGCCAACCATCATCGCGCCCATAAAGCGATCTGCAAAATGTGTGTCAATCCAGCCTGAAGCCCCGGCCTCACCCAGCGCTCCCGCCGCCTGTGTATCAATCAGCGGAATATCAATGAAAGGTTCCTTACGTGTTCTAAGCTTCGTAGCAGCGATAAACACGGCTCCCTGACCATGATTGAACGTGCCCGTTTTATACATCAGATATGCGGCTGTTCCCTTTTCAATTAGCTTTACATTCCTGTTTGCACTGTATACGTCCTCATTAATCGTACAGACCAGCTTGCCAGCCAGATCAGAAATAAATCGTCTGTCCAGCGAGCACTTAATCGCGGTATTTTCAGGAATGAAAAGGTTAGGGTCATAAGGAACGCGCGTAATTTTAGAAAGCTGCGCGGGTTGCCCTGCATTAACAGGCTGAACCTCTGCCTGTTTGTCACTGCCGTCCCCCTCGTTCCTGGTATTGCTGGCCGTTGATGAGCTACCACCGGAATTTGAGGAAGCAGAGCTGCTCCCCCCATAGGCCACATCCAGCGCACGACTGAAGTTTTGTTGTACTTTTTCCGGTGGCGTTTCCGCTTTGCCGCTGCTTTCCTTCCGTTCTTCCGTCTTAGCCGGTTCTTCCCTGGTGTTGAATGGATCAACATCATCGCTGAGTCCTGTCGCGCGTTTTACTGAACCAGTAGATACCGCATTACTGGCAGGCTTATCATCACCGCTGGACATTGCACGAATAATCGACGGGATATAGTAGACAGACACCCCGGCGGCCAGCAGAAGGAAAGCGGCCACAATAATCACCAGCCCCTTACGCGATTTTTTAAGCTTCTCGATACCCAGGCGTTTTACTGATTTACCGTCATCTTCATCTCCCTTATCCGTTTTATCGTTTTGCTCAATTTCTTTCTGATGCCGTTCCCGTAGTGCCTGTTCAATTTCTACAGCGGTCGGGATTTTATTTTCCTGTTCGCTCACTGGATCACCTCTTTCTCAACGTTCGGGGAAACGGTATCTCCTGCCGGAAGACGGACTTTGCCAAAGCCCCGGTTTTCAACCCCAACAACCTGATTTCCCATACGCAAAACAAAGCGCTGGTCTACAGGAACACCAACAACGGTGAAACTACCGCTGTTTTTGACTACCGGGTTAGTCAGCGTTTCCTGTTCGCCGCTCATAACAAAGACGCTGGGGATTTTCTTCAGGGGGCTGAAGCCAAACCAGGTATAGCGGCCATCGTCATACGCATAATCCGGGCTGATTGACTGGCTGCCGTCAGCTACCCGCTTCCAGTAATCCCAGTTCTTGGGCGACTTCGCATTTTCAAGAGAACGGTTGATTGCCTGCTCCTCCTGCCGCTTGTTAAGAGCCTCAATCCGTTTCTTCTCGATTTCGGCTTGCTCCTTCCGGCGTTCCTGCGGGTACTGGTAATTAACAACAAACGCGATCTTATCCGGCTGCCGGAACGTTCGGGCGTTCAGCTCCATGCTGTAATTACGTTTTGTTGTGCGAACAAACAGGTTTGTTCGCCAGCGTTCCAGGTCGTTTTCAGGATCAAGGGCTACACTGACCACCTCTGAAGACTGGTTGCCATTGTCATCGGTACTGTTCTTCTGTACGGTCTGTTTGACGGGCTTCACTTCGAGATACACCAGGTTATCTTCTTTGTTCACTTCCCAGCCCTGGGGAAAGCCGGTTCTGGCACTGATGACCGTTTCATCCTCGTCAAATACCAGTGTGGTTGTATAGCCAACCGCACTGTTTATGACTGTCGTGTTTTGCGGGTTATAACTGACAATCTGATTACGGGGATCAAAACGGCTGGCTGCTGGCGTAACGGCTGCATGGCAGACGTGCGACACCAACAGAAGCGCCACAATTAGCGCTCCTTTATTCATTTTCATAGTTTTCACCCTTTCACTTCTTTATCGCGTACATAGCTCGTTACAACGAATTTAAGCGGGTTATTGTTTCGGTCACCCGATGCCATTTCGACCTGTGGTTCAATACGGTAGGTCAACCGGACGTTCCAGTATTCATAATCATCCTGGCCTGTCGCGACATTTCGAATGGTTAATTTAAACCGGATATATGCTCCCATATCCTTATCATCGCGCCGGGATGACGGACTGATAATCACGGACGGATTATCCTGAACAGATGCGGTTTTTTCCGCTTTATTATAAATAACCTTTGGTGACTGGTTGCCGTTGATTAAAGCGTTGTAATCCGTCGCCACATTCTCAGCGCTGTATAACAGAACATAATCATAATCATGCTGGAGACTGAAATAGTTATACCCTTCACGACGCTTCACATACTGAGTAATGAAGTATTTCGCCAGCGCTTCATTTTCAGAGAGGTTTTCTTTTTTAACAGAAGTCAGTCTTTCAGCAACGCCAGTGACACCATTAATAAGATAAGCTTCGACAACCGTACTCTTTAACGGTAGCGCTCCATTCAGTGCCAGCAGAGACAACACACCTACGGCAATTCCTGCAATACCACCGAATTTATAAATGCGGTTCATTTTCTCCTGCATCAATACATTTTTCTCTTCAAAAGTAGTTGAAGAGTCTGTTACTTCTTTTTTCTTGTTAAAACCGGGAAGTTTTAATCCTGAGAGTTTAAACCCCATTGCGCATTACCTCTGCTGAATTAACAGGTTCGCTTTTTCCGGATACCGGAGGTTGTTTATGTGACGCCTGGCATCCGACAAGGCAAAGCGTCACGATAGCCGTGATAAGTAGTTTCATAATGTGAGAACCTAAATAGAGGAGTGAATATTTACTGCGGAATACTCAGAGTTGACAGATTTAAATAATAAATCGGTTAACCTCCATATTTCTTTTTCGCCGCATCTATCGCAGCCTGGCGAAGCCTCTTAGCGCCAATATTAACGCCCTGCCCGGTCAGATTCCCCAACTTACCGGATACACCAGGAGACTGGTTGAACCCTCCATCCTGACGGCGAACGCCTTTCCATGCGCCAATCCCTGCATTTTTACCCATACCAAGCAGATTACGCCCCATACGGGAAGCGCCGAACACGCCAGCACCAATCCCCATTGCGGCTGCCCCTTGCATCGCGCCTTCAACACCTACCCCTGCGAGCTGGGAAGCATAGGTTTTGGCTTGCCAGATAATCCAGGCCATAAATGCACCTGCAACCCCGGCCTGAGCACCTGTTGATATCAGATTTAATTCATCTGCGTTAGCTATCGAGATTGTCAGAATGCCATTAAGGAACGTCATTCCCGCTTTAATTGCCAGTCCACAAAACAAGAATATGAAGCATGAGCTAAATATTAACTGAAGCCAGCTATTAAACATCTGCCTTAAAAAACCAAATGAAAGACAAATAATAAACAACGGCGCGGTAATAGTAAGTATCTTAATAGTAACTTCGGCGGCGAGATAAACTATTGAAGTTAGCAATAATGCAATTATCCCTCCAGCATATGTTAATAAAGATGCGATTGCCCCATCTGTTTTCACATACTTCGAAGTATCTTTGGACATAAGATATGCAGCTACCTGCTGAACTTTCTCCCAAAGCTCGTCAACCCATTTCCAAGGATCACCTCCTGCAAATGTTTCCTTCAGCCCATCAATGGCCTGAGTTGCACTATCTAACCACCCCCCCATATTTTTGACAAAAACAAGAATTAACCAGAATCGACATAGATTCCATAAAAAATCCTGCACTGCGGTTTTTTGCTTCCCAACTATTGTGGTATAAGCATACCACAATATATAAATGGAAATACCATACTTACCCAACTGAGACGCTATTGAAGAAAAGTTATCTAACTGACCAGTCAAAGACTGGTCAAGAGTTTTAACAATAACGTCATGAGCGGCCTGGAAATACCTAGAAGTTGCCATAGTGGCTCCTTTTAACTTCCATCTTTACCCAATACATTTTTGAATGCATCTTTATAGTCAACATGCTTAGGATGTAATTGCTTATACCTAAACAAACCTTCCTTAGCGTTTTTACAATTTTCGCTATCACTCCCAGACTTTTTGCATTCAGCTACTTTTTTCGTTGCATCGTCTACGTGAGACTGCCACCAGTCTACAGATTTAACCTCTTCACACCCGGTAAGAAAGAATGTAAGCCCCAACGCCGCAACTAATCCATATTTTTTCAAAATGCCCCCTCAGTTCATTTCATAACTCTGCTGCTCAAATGCTGCCTTATAATCAACAACTGGAGTTTCTTTATTAACAGCCCCTAATTGTTTCTCCTGGAAAGCAGCCTGTAACATTTTCTCCTTGTATTCTGCAAGATCGCGCTGCTTATCGCGATACATTTCATACTGAAATTTGAGCTTGTTAAATTTCAGGCTTGCCAGAGATACAGCGTTTGTCGCGTCCTGCGTGGCTTTCGTGTCCTGGGCGTTCTTCACCTGGTCGATAAGGTCGGCCATTTCCTGATTATCTTCACGCAGTTTACTTTCCAGCTTATTGCCGTACTCGATCCCCGCCAGTTGGGACAGGAACGAGGCTTCACAGCCCCGCACCAGGTCGCCCGTATATCCCAGCCCCTTACAGGTGTTTGTCACCTTATAATCGGCCAGTAGTGATCTGGCTTGCTCAGACAGGGTGGCTTCCGGGTTCTTAATGTAATCATCAATGAAGGAGTTCCCCTGGTCGTAAATATTCTCCAGCTCCTTACTGACAGATTGCGCAGACTGCACCAGTCCCTGAACATCACGAATGCCCGTTTTGGTCAGCAGCTCCTGCTTATAGGCATTAATCTGTTTCTGGTAGTGGTTCACGGTGTCCTGCCACTGTTTGAGGCGTTCTGTCCAGCGCTGCGCTTCGACAGCCCATTCAGGGTTTGCATCAATGGCAACGGGAACACCAGCCTGAGCACCAGAAATAACCGTAACAGAGGCGATAAGTGCCGCAACGATATGCTTTTTCATAGGGATTCCTTAAATCAGGTTTGCACGTTCCAGATAGGTATCAAGCCACTCTTCCGGCTTCATACCCTCTTTCCAGATTTCATCGAACAGTTCAAGCTGGGGTTTCGATGCGCTGAGAACCGGTAGGTAATACGCCGCTTTTCCCAAATCCAGTCTTGCGAAAGCCGCAAAATCATCACTTTCCCCCTTCCTCTGTGGGTTTTTGACGACCAGGAACTGACGAGATAACGGGTCAATGGCTTTAATTTTGTCAAAATAAAGTTCTCTCACTTCCAACTCGTCTACGTACTCACTACGTTTCGCTTTGGGGTTCGCCAGATAAATATGTGTTGCGCACTGCTCACGAACGGCAGCCGCGATAGGTGATTTAATTAGTTCATCCGGCGATTGTGTCGCTACGACAAGCACCATATCCAGCTTACGCGCGGTTTTGAGTTTGTTATAAACAAAATCTCTGAACGCTTCGTTGTTAATCCATTGCCAGAACTCATCCATGTAGATAAGGAGTCGGCGGCCATCAGCCAGCATGGTGACACGGTAGATGAGATAGAATGAAGCGGCGCTGGAAAGTACTTTGTTATCCAGAAACTCCGTTCCGTCTATACCGAAAACGTCCAGGTTGTCCACATCAAACGTATCGTCCGGGTTATCAAACACCCAGCCAAATTCCCCTCCCTGCACCCAGGCATTCAGGCGTGCTTTAAGCCCATGCCGCCGGGTTTCAGTATCATCAGGCTCCAGAATGAGTGGTCGCAACTTACTGATCGGATAAGAGCGGTTTGACCTCTGCATCAGGCGCTCAACGGCATCAGAAATCAGGCGGTTCTGGTAATCATCAAGCGGCTCACTGTTAAGCGTACAAAGTAGCCTCACCAGGTCTTTCATAAAGGAAATATTTCGTTTGGTTGGTGGCAAAGCCGCAGGGTTCCAGCCAGTCGGCTCTCCTTCTTTCACCCGAAAGTAAGCACCTCCCATTGAACGTATACCGGGTTCCGCTGCCCGATCTTTGTCGAAAAATACTGTAGTTAACTTCTTTAATTTCCTCTCAGGTGGAAAAGACTCCGGCGTTCCGAACTGCTGGGCGGCGAAAGCCTTAGTCATCATCACTACCGTTTTACCCACGTTTGACGTACCAAGAATTTCGGTATGCCCCAGCGTGGGGTTTTTACCGAAGTAATTTTGATGCTCGGTAGTCATGTGATAGTTCAGGTTATAAATATCATTTCCTGAGCCGCCCAGGGTGATAAGGTTGTTACCCCAGGTATTTCCTTTCTCCTTGCCCGTAAAGAAATTATGGAAGCTTTCCATTTCGGCAAAGTTCAGACTGCTGATAGAACTCAGGCGTGGCCGTAACGTGTAGTTACCAGGTAACTGAGCAAAATACGCTGCGCCAAGACTCAAGGTTGAATAGGTTACGATCAGCCCTAAATCCTCCAGGGTCGTCGTTACAATATTGGTGTCCTTCACCAGACGCTCCGGCGAATCTGCGTAAACAATCAGTGTCTGGTGACTTTTCCCGAAAGAAATATAGCCGCTGGAGACCATATCGAGACCAACTTTCAAATCAGCGAGCAAGGATTTAGCGGCATCATCGGTCATTTCGAGTTTGTCGATCTGATCATCCAGCGCCTTGATTGCAGACTGCTTGTCTATCGGAGTTAAAGAGGAAGTCTGTACATACTCAACCGGGAGATACATCAGTGCATCAAAAATTCCGGCATCCGTTTCCTGAAAGTAGTCCTTGATCTCGATGCAACGAAAGTACCGGGCATGGTCAGAGGCAGTGATTTGTCCAGCATCGTTACCAAAGAACAGGTCTTTACCACCCAGGTATGTATAAAACGGACTATTGGTGACTCTGACTTTCTGCCAGCGCCCGGATAGCAGTTTCTGGAACAGCGTAAGCTGTTCTGAATAAACTATATTATTTTCTTCATATAACCCAAGACGACGGGAATGAAACCGGGAGAGATAGGTGCTCAATCTGCCACATATTTCATTCATATCATTAATGGGTTCTTCGAAGATATTTTTATTACCCTTTTTCCTTGAAAGAAAATGCGTCACTTTATCTTCAGCGCTGAACGGTTTATAGCATACGGTTAAGTATAATTTGTTTTCAAAATACTCAGCCGCCGAAAGCGATTCGTAATAATCGTTCATCACTCTGTTGACGAATGGGATCTTGCTGTCAAATACAGGTCGCACTTCTTTTCTAACCCGAATACGATGCGTATAAAAGGTAACGGGTTTCCCATCAAAACTACGTATCAGCGTATTGAGCTGGTCAGTAAGCAAGGCTAGATCCGCTTCATCTACACATTCAAAATAAGCTCCGTCAATCTGCCAGGTCGCCAGTAGATCATGGTTTCTGGTAACAATGAGGTTATCAGTGATGTGTGATGAATACGGGATTAACTCTTCAAGAGAAGACTGGTCTTTAAGCTTCATAAAATTGTCCACTTTCGATATATCGACTGCGTCGTACGAACTCCCCGCATAATGGACGGCATTGAAGCGCTTGTTTGCCAGAGGATTACCTTTGATTTGCATTCGCAGATAAAGCAGGTCAAAAAAGCGTTCATCTATCTTCGTAACTCGCTTGATGGCATACCAGCCAGGGAGGATGAGGGCATACATAGCCTCATGAATCCAGACACCAAGCAAAACGCAGATAACGCACATTCCAAGAAAGGGGTAGAGCGGAACGCCCAGCCCCCTAATCAAAGCGGGGCGTGTCAGCCCTTTAAAAACGGTACTCATTTTTACGCCCCCTTTTATTACATATTACGCTAACCAGTCAGGCAGATATGGCGCAACAATAAAGATGATAATCCCGATAATTAAAGGCGTAATCCACGCTGCATGCTGGCGTGAGAAGATAGCGATATAACCAATTACCAGCGCAATGATGGTGATTGCTGGCTTACGGATATCCGTCAGAAAATCGATAATCTTCTGCAAGAAGCCAGTTGTTTTAGTGGATACATCATCAGCAAAGGCGGGTTCTGCTACACAAAGCATCAATGCAGCCATAAATACAGAAAGAGTTAAATAACGTTTATTGAGTTTTAACATCGTTTGTTTCCTTTTCATCTAAAACAGTGCCACGCATGGCATATTGGGGATATACGGTAACTTCTTTAGGTTTGATACTCTGTGTTACATTCTCCTTTCTGATTGCATCTTTAACTGAAGGAACCACCCAGTTTTTTTTGTTATCAGGCGGATTAAACCCTATGCGCTGTATATAACTGGTGTTATTAAAATCTGATTCAGGTTTAGTTCCTGTTTCTGGATTGCCGGAATAATAGCAACTCAGGCCACGTAAAATATCGCCACCACGTTTATAACAATCCACCAAAATTTGCTCTGAAACCTTGAGATTTTCGCAGGGGTCAAACATTTTCTCAGCGGTTGTATTGAAGTTTGCAAAATTCGTACTCGTTATTTGCATAAGACCGACTGAGTAACGATGATTTCGTGATTCAATTTGATTTACGATCTGGAGTGCAGCCTCCTTAGTTTTGGGAAAGTAGGACACTACGCCTTTGTCACCGGGCTTACGTTCAACCTTCGGTATTATCTCGGCAATAGCATATGGGTTAAAACCAGATTCAACCCTTGCAACTTCATGCGCAGTATCGGGATGAACGCTGGCCGCGCATTGCAAAGCAAGCGCCGCAAAAGCAGTAGTAGATAACATGATTTTCTCCCGGCCAGAACAGCGCGGAAAGTTTAGACTGAATGGTTAGTCATCGAAGTCGTCATCGTCTTCATCGTCTTCGTTTATCAGCTCCTCAATAGCCTGGCTGGAATATTTTTTTATGAGGTACTGGACAACACCAGAGCTTGAAATACGTCGCCCCCTGCGATAGCCAATCTCCAGAGCAATTTTATCCAGTTCCTCACGAGAAGCTGAGGGCAGGTAGAGTGTATTACGTTGGGGCTTGCGTCTCGTTGCGGTTTTTTTTCGGGTAGCAGTCATTTTTCTTCCGTTTCATTTTGTGGGTTAAGCTTCTCTCTGTGATGTAGTGGATGAAAGCCATACTTCTTTGCTGCGGATTATCCATGAGTAGAATTTCAGCAAAATCGTGTGGAATTGATTTCCTTAAAAGATTTGCCTGAGCTGTTGTATGTGATTGTCTGTACAAAAGCTCCGCCATCACATCTTCTGGTACAGGTAAAGGCTCACCGCCAAATGAGATAAAGCGTTGTACGTAAGGGATAGCAGTTATTGTAGTGGAATGAACCTCTTCAAAATCTGCCTGGATAAAAAGATAACCGGGAAAAAGCGGCAAACGTCTTTCTCGATATGAAATTATCTTATCCGGGCGACGATACCTTTCAGTCTCCATAGGACAGAAGTAAGAGAAGTTCAGGCGTTCGAGATGAGCAAAAACTGCTGCAAATCTCGTAGTGGTGAATTGCAAAACATACCATTCCATAGTTTTTCCTTTCAGGCGCTCTCTCGACTCGGATGACCCCGAATCAGAGAAAAAAAACAAAAGGACAAATTTACATCTCATAAAAACTTTATCAGCTACATGTGCTGCGTTCAACCACACAAGCAGATCTTTAGATCGCATTTACGACACATTTCATTTTGTTTGTGCTTGTATTTTATTTATATCTAGATACATATGCTATTTGATAACAAAAAAGCAGATCGATTGATCACCATGCGCTTATTTTATAGTCAAGTTAACTAAATTTTTTACCGCTAGTTACTTTTTACAAAAACTCTGCTAACAAGATAAATAAATCGATCTTAATCAATAAGTTACCGGAGAGTATGAATTATCCTAAACGAATTCCGATTTTCACTTTCTGTTCGCTTTGAATCATCGACTGTTTTATTTGCGAGAAATTTCTCATCTGGAGTTGCTGTTTCTTAATCATCTCCGCGCTGTTCAGCACCAGCTCTTTACTGGATGAAGAGATTCTGTCTATGCCCTTAACCCCCAGGTTCTCTAGCTGCCACTCATTCCTGTGTGCAGTCTTCCAGCCATGCTGTACACCGTTCTTATCAAGTGCAGGGATTTTCACCTCCTTTTGTCCTAACTTCTTCAGCTTAACAAGATCACCTTTCTTAACGTTCTCGCGAGTGGTTAACTCACCAAAATCAGCCCCCCAATATGTTTTCTCCACGCCCTTGTTCAGTGTCTTAAGCTTTATGAAATGCTGCTTTGGTTTGGTTTTATCGTTCTGATAATGGTCGTAGCCAACATCAACAACCTCATAAACGCCCTTCTGTCGTTTTGGCGCTGTTTTGTGCGCATCTTTAATAGACTGGTTAAGTCCATGCTGCTGCTTATGAGTGGCTTTAACGTCATAGCCCTTCATCTTCAGCTCTTCACAAAAACCTGTACGAATTTCCCGTAAATCTTTTTTCCTGATATCAGCTCGTTTACCGTCATTATCACGAATACGAAAAACGACATGCACGTGTGGATGTTCTTTTTTGTCGTTATGATAGCCAAGCACAAAACGATGATTTGGGTACTTCTTGTTCATCGTTTTCCTGACAGACTCAAGCAGATCTTCAGGTTTTACCTTTGCTGATACAGGCGGTGAAAACACAATATTTTGGGTTACTTTTTTATTTTCCTTACCTTTATCATCGAAAACATTTTGAGGGTCATTAGCACGATCTATCATGTGCTCTTTAGCCTCCTGAATCTCATCACCTTTCCATACCTGACCGCTTTCACTCATCACTGGCAGCTCTGACTCCCGGCTCATATAGTCAATACTGTTTCGAACTCCCTGCCGGGTAATCGCACCTCCTGAGATTTTGACAACAACCTCCTTACTGGCACCCTTGCGGTTGATACGTTCCTGAACGTTGCGTTGATAGTTTTTACCACCATTTTTAACTTTATGGGCGAAAGCAGACTTGCGGCCAGCTTCAGAGGACTTACGCTTAACCCTGAATTCCTTGTCAACATAAACGCCCATGATTACACCTCAACCTTGTTAGAAACAGTTCGCCCTTTGCATAACATAATGTAGTTTTCAAACTCACTTTTGAGACTCATTATCTCTGAACTCAACCGCTCAGCGTCCTGATAGAACCCATCTTTATCAAGTACTCTGGCATTATCATTAACGATAATATAATGAAAGTTTCGCCCTATTTTATCTATTGCATTACGGCAACGATTCATCACCAGAAGTTCCTGATCGAAAAAATCAAGTTCATTTTCAAGTGTCGTCTGGATTCGATAACGACATTCTCTGGATAAATTCCAGCCATGACGATGAGCCGCTTTCTCTATTAAAGTTCTTTGTTTCCCTGTCAAATACATTGTGGTTTTGATAAAATCATCATTGTCTTTTGACACATTAACATCTTCATTTTTAACCTTGCTTTTCAGTAAAGCATTGGCAAGCAGCTTCATTCCTTTTGCCACGGTTAAACCCGGTTCATCTGGATAAAGTGTTTTAAGACAATCAAGTAGATCATCATGTTGGCTTTCTTCAATCCTGAATTGAACTTTTTTCATAAAACTCTCCAACAAGAACCGACTGTAGGTCACCGGGCAAACGTTGCGGAATGGCGTCAGAGACGTCATTTTGCGGCGTTTGCCCTAT
>NZ_JAHZSO010000160.1:0-76226 GCF_028421345.1 Escherichia sp. S10b | reverse complement strand
CGCCTGACGGCGCTGTGTCTGGCATGCCTGCAATCCGGGAAACCGGACCAGGAAAAAACTTGCAGGCCATAACAGTATCTACATAGTCCCTGCAATAGATTGAATTAGCAAGGGTTTGTAGGCCGGATAAGGCATTCACGCCGCATCCGGCAGTAATACCAGACCTTTACGGCTTGCGCGCAATCAGCACCGCGCGTTTAGGCGCAGGATAACCTTCAACTGTCTTACTCGGATCATGTGGGTCGAGGAAATCGGACAGAGATTCGGTAACCATCCATTCAGTGCGTCGCTGCTCTTCAGTAGTGGTAACGCACACATCCACAATGCGGATATCTACAAAACCACACTTCTTCAGCCAGTTTTTCAGCGCCAGCGCGGAAGGGATGAAATAGACATTACGCATTTGCGCGTAACGATCGCCTGGTACCAGCACCGTGTTCTCATCGCCATCAATAACCAGCGTTTCCAGCACCAGTTCACCCTCATTCACCAGTTGATCTTTCAACTGCCAGAGATGCTCCAGCGGCGAACGGCGATGGTAAAGCACGCCCATCGAAAAGACGGTATCAAAGGCTTTCAGTGCCGGAAGCTGTTCAATACCTAACGGTAACAAATGTGCGCGCTGATCGTTACCCAGTAGTTTACGCACCGCTTCAAACTGGCACAGAAACAGTTGCGTAGGGTCGATCCCCACCGCGAGGTGCGCGCCTGCGCCAATCATGCGCCACATGTGATAACCGCTGCCGCAGCCGACATCCAGAATGGTGCGTCCGGTTAAATCAGAAAGATGGGGCAGAACACGATCCCATTTCCAGTCGGAACGCCATTCGGTATCGATGTTGACGCCATACAGTGAGAACGGCCCTTTGCGCCATGGCATCAGGTTCCGCATAAGCGTTTCAATGCGTTTAATTTGCCCGGTGCTCAGTGGCTCTTCGCTTTCGGCGGTTACGCTATGCAATAAATCCAGACGATACGGTTTAATTTCAGGCAGAAATTCCACCGCGTTGGACCACTGCTTAAACAGCCCGTGCTGCTGCTCGCGCTGCCAGTTAGCAATCTGCGCGGGCAGCGTTTCGAGCCAGTGTGAAAGATGATTTTTGGCAATCAGAGAATAAAAGTTACCAAAGTCGATCATGCAGCGTCCTCTGCTTTTAATGCCACCAGTGAACCAAAGTTAAAGCACTGGAACCACAGCTCGCTATGCTCAAAACCGGCTTTATGCAGGCGTGCTTTATGGGTTTCCACGGAATCGGTCAGCATCACGTTTTCCAGCATGCTGCGCTTCTGGCTGATCTCCAGTTCGCTGTAACCGTTGGCACGTTTAAAGTCGTGGTGCATGTTGAACAACAGTTCACCAACTTTGGCATCTTCGAAACTGAATTTTTCCGAAAGCACCAGCGCGCCGCCCGGGTTCAGTCCTTGATAAATTTTATCCAGTAATGCCTGGCGCTCGGAAGGTTCCAGGAATTGCAGGGTAAAATTCAGCACCACCATCGATGCGTTTTCAATGGCGATATCGCGAATATCACCTTCAATGACGTCTACTGGCGTAGGGGCTTTATAGGCGTCAATATGACGACGGCAGCGTTCAATCATCGCCGGGGAGTTGTCGATGGCAATAATTTTGCAATTATCATGATGAATGTTGCGACGCACCGAGAGCGTCGCCGCGCCCAGAGAACAACCCAGATCGTAAACCTGCGTACCAGGTTGAACGAAGCGCTCGGCTAACATACCAATCATGGAAATAATATTGGAATAGCCGGGAACGGAACGCTGGATCATATCCGGGAAGACTTCAGCTACCCGTTCATCAAAGGTCCAGTCGCCCAGTCTGGCGATAGGGGCAGAAAATAGCGTGTCGCGGTGAGACATAACGTAAAAATCCGGGAAAAAGAAAGTGGCGTATTGTGCGCTAACGCAGGGAGAAAACCAACTCCCAGGGCATATACCAAAGATTCGCCAGCACCATCAGCAACAGCGCACACCAGGTGGCGCTCATGCCGGAACGTCGCCAGCGGAACAGACGGTGATGAAAACCGTAATAATGCATCAGACGACCAGCAAGCAAAACGATGCCGCAAATATGCACCATCCAGGTTTCTGCGCCATTCATTTCCATAAACAGCATCAGCACAATCGCGATGGGAATATATTCCACCGCGTTACCATGAATGCGAATAGCGCTTTGCAGTTCGCTAAAACCACCGTCACCATAGGCAACGCGGTACTGCAAACGCAAGCGAACGACATCAAAAGAGAACTTCATTAATAACAACGCACTTAAAACGGCATACAGCGCGCTTACCATACAAACTCCCTTTAAAATGGCCGATGGCACCTGTCTATGATAGGTGGCAAATTCAGAAAAGAGAAGATTGCTGTGGAATAGCCGGAACTGCTCCGATCTCTGGAAGCGTTTTACGTAAGTCTTCCCACAGGGTATGTACCAGTTCCGGGGCCTGGGCAATGTCTGGCGTATGTAAAAAAAGATAAGGCGTAGTGGTCTGATGCCACTGCGCTAATTTCTGTAACCAGACCTGAAATAATTCCCGGTTTTGCGTCATATCATCACTCCCGATAAAACGGATCAGCGGATTTGTCGCCGTCAGTACAGCATGTACCGGAACTTTAGGTTTTTTTCGTTGAGCGTCGCGAATAGCTTCACTGTGTGGACGTGCTGCATGAACCGGGCGGCTGTCTAAAATCACCCGATTAACGCCGCGCTGATGTAAACCGCGATTAAGCGTTTGTTCCTCTTCCCCTTTGGCGAAAAACTGTGGATGGCGGACTTCCACACCATAATTAAATTCGCCAGGGAGAGAATCGAGAAAATGCCAAAGCGCAGGCAGCTCCCGTGGGCCGAATGTGGCAGGCAGTTGCAGCCAGTATTGCCCAATGCGCGGAGCCAACGGTGACATGCGGGTCAAAAATTCAGTCACTAAATCATCGCAATGTCGTAATGCTGCCTGATGCGAAATGGTCGCCGGAAACTTAAAACAGAAGCGGAAGTCATCTGTGGTCTGTTCACGCCAGCGCAGGACAACCTCGGGTTTCGGCAGGGCGTAAAGCGTGGTGTTGCCCTCCACGCAGTTAAAGTGGCGGGCATACTCTTCAAGGCTGGTGATCCCCAACCGCACCCATTTAGGATGCGACCATTGCGGTAGACCGATGTAAATCATAACGCGTGAAGGATCTCTTCCACGCTACGCACACGGGCGATGCGTGGGTAGATATGGTTGATGCTGTTATTGTGCTGCTCGGCGCTGGCGGCACTACAGGCGTCTTCGGCAATCACCAGATTAAAGCCAAGTTCCCAGGCATTGCGGGCGGTGGATTCAACACCGATATTGGTCGAGATCCCACATAACACTATTGTATCGATACCTCGGCGGCGTAATTGCAACTCCAGATCCGTACCGTAAAACGCACCCCACTGACGTTTGATGATTTCGATATCACTGTCAGTTGCACCTAATGCAGCTGGATGTTGCCACCAGTTTTCGGGCAACACTTTAGCGGGGGAGGGGGCATCAACCGGCTGTTTTAATGCTTCGGCGTAATCGGCAGACCAGCCAACTCGCACCAGAAACACGGGCTGACCGCTGGCGCGAAATTTCGCCGCCAGCTTCCCGGCGCGATTAACTACCTCATCGGCAGTATGTGGACCACCGGCAAAAGGTAAGATGCCTTCTTGTAAATCGATCACCACCAACGCAGTGGTTTTAGCATTAAGTTCAAGCATGCTGACTCCTGAAAAAACAAAATCGTGCCTCACACCTTAATGCGATTAGCCGATGGCGGAACGACAAATTTTGTTAATTTTTATGAGTTCGGGCAACACCTTTATAGCAAACTGGCGTAGAGTCTGATTTCAGGCCCGATATAAAGTGGTAACGAGGCGTTCCAGCGCGGGCCAGGCTCTTACGGTGCGGCAGAATTTCCAGTATAATAGCCGCCTTTTTTCATTCAGTTGTGACATACAGCTAACGCTGCGACTTGGTCACCTGCGCAGCAGGGGGCATCCGCCGGCAGCTAAGTTAAGGGATATCTCATGCGTACAGAATATTGTGGACAGCTCCGTTTGTCCCACGTGGGGCAGCAGGTGACTCTGTGTGGTTGGGTCAACCGTCGTCGTGATCTTGGTAGCCTGATCTTCATCGATATGCGCGACCGCGAAGGTATCGTGCAGGTATTTTTCGATCCGGATCGTGCGGACGCGTTAAAGCTGGCCTCTGAACTGCGTAATGAGTTCTGCATTCAGGTCACGGGCACCGTACGTGCGCGTGACGAAAAAAATATTAACCGCGATATGGCGACCGGCGAAATCGAAGTGCTGGCGTCCTCGCTGACTATCATCAACCGCGCAGATGTTCTGCCGCTTGACTCTAACCACGTCAACACCGAAGAAGCGCGTCTGAAATACCGCTACCTCGACCTGCGTCGTCCGGAAATGGCTCAGCGCCTGAAAACCCGCGCTAAAATCACCAGCCTGGTGCGCCGTTTTATGGATGACCACGGCTTCCTCGACATCGAAACTCCGATGCTGACCAAAGCCACGCCGGAAGGCGCGCGTGACTACCTGGTGCCTTCTCGTGTGCACAAAGGTAAATTCTACGCACTGCCGCAATCCCCACAGTTGTTCAAACAGCTGCTGATGATGTCCGGTTTTGACCGTTACTATCAGATCGTTAAATGCTTCCGTGACGAAGACCTGCGCGCTGATCGTCAGCCTGAATTTACTCAGATCGATGTGGAAACTTCTTTCATGACCGCGCCGCAAGTGCGTGAAGTGATGGAAGCGCTGGTGCGTCATTTGTGGCTGGAAGTGAAGGGCGTGGATCTGGGCGATTTCCCGGTAATGACCTTTGCGGAAGCAGAACGCCGTTATGGTTCTGATAAACCGGATCTGCGTAACCCGATGGAACTGACCGACGTTGCTGATCTGCTGAAATCTGTTGAGTTTGCAGTATTTGCAGGTCCGGCGAACGATCCGAAAGGTCGCGTTGCCGCTCTGCGCGTTCCGGGCGGCGCATCGCTGACCCGTAAGCAGATCGACGAATACGGTAACTTCGTTAAAATCTACGGCGCGAAAGGTCTGGCTTACATCAAAGTTAACGAACGCGCGAAAGGTCTGGAAGGTATCAACAGCCCGGTAGCGAAGTTCCTTAATGCAGAAATCATCGAAGCCATCCTGGATCGTACTGCCGCGCAAGATGGCGATATGATTTTCTTCGGTGCCGACAACAAGAAAATTGTTGCCGACGCGATGGGCGCACTGCGCCTGAAAGTGGGTAAAGACCTTGGTCTGACCGACGAAAGCAAATGGGCACCGCTGTGGGTTATCGACTTCCCGATGTTTGAAGACGACGGTGAAGGCGGCCTGACGGCAATGCACCATCCGTTCACCTCACCGAAAGACATGACTGCTGCAGAACTGAAAGCTGCACCGGAAAATGCGGTGGCGAACGCTTACGATATGGTCATCAATGGTTACGAAGTGGGCGGTGGTTCAGTACGTATCCATAATGGTGATATGCAGCAGACGGTGTTTGGTATTCTGGGTATCAACGAAGAGGAACAGCGCGAGAAATTCGGCTTCCTGCTCGACGCTCTGAAATACGGTACTCCGCCGCACGCAGGTCTGGCATTCGGTCTTGACCGTCTGACCATGCTGCTGACCGGCACCGACAATATCCGTGACGTTATCGCCTTCCCGAAAACCACGGCGGCAGCGTGTCTGATGACTGAAGCACCGAGCTTTGCTAACCCGACTGCACTGGCTGAGCTGAGCATTCAGGTTGTGAAGAAGGCTGAGAATAACTGATATGACTCAAATACACGAAATCATTCGCGTTGCATCAAGGCGGCAACTGAGTGAACTCCCATGAGCATAGATAACTATGTGAATGGGATGAGCGAAGGCAGTCAACGAAGAGGCAGCGTGAAGGATAAAGTGTATAAGCGTCCCGTTTCGATCTTAGTGGTCATCTATGCACAAGATACGAAACGGGTGCTGATGTTGCAGCGGCGTGACGATCCCGATTTCTGGCAGTCGGTAACCGGCAGCGTGGAAGAGGGTGAAACCGCGCCGCAAGCTGCCATGCGCGAAGTAAAGGAAGAGGTCACCATTGATGTTGTCGCTGAACAACTGACCTTAATTGACTGTCAGCGCACGGTAGAGTTTGAAATTTTTTCACATTTACGTCATCGCTATGCGCCGGGCGTGATGCGTAATACGGAATCATGGTTCTGTCTTGCGCTTCCGCACGAGCGGCAGATCGTTTTCACTGAACATCTGGCTTACAAGTGGCTTGATGCGCCTGCTGCGGCGGCGCTCACTAAGTCCTGGAGCAACCGGCAGGCGATTGAACAGTTTGTAATTAACGCTGCCTGAACAGGCAGGGCTATCTGGAGATATTTTTATGGCAGGTCATAGTAAATGGGCCAACACCAGACATCGTAAAGCTGCGCAGGATGCTAAGCGCGGTAAAATCTTCACTAAAATCATTCGTGAGCTGGTAACCGCGGCTAAGCTGGGCGGTGGCGATCCGGACGCTAACCCGCGTCTGCGTGCGGCGGTGGATAAAGCACTGTCTAACAACATGACCCGTGACACACTGAACCGCGCAATTGCACGTGGTGTGGGCGGTGATGATGATGCAAACATGGAAACCATCATCTACGAAGGTTACGGTCCTGGCGGCACGGCAATCATGATTGAATGTCTGTCTGACAACCGCAACCGTACCGTTGCTGAAGTGCGTCATGCATTCAGCAAATGTGGCGGTAACCTCGGTACTGATGGTTCCGTAGCCTATCTGTTCAGCAAAAAAGGCGTGATCTCCTTCGAGAAAGGCGATGAAGACACCATCATGGAAGCAGCACTGGAAGCAGGTGCTGAAGACGTTGTGACCTATGATGACGGCGCGATTGATGTCTACACTGCATGGGAAGAAATGGGTAAAGTGCGCGACGCTCTGGAAGCGGCAGGTCTGAAAGCAGACAGCGCGGAAGTTTCCATGATCCCGTCTACCAAAGCTGATATGGATGCAGAAACCGCACCGAAACTGATGCGTCTGATCGATATGCTGGAAGATTGCGACGACGTGCAGGAAGTTTACCATAACGGTGAAATCTCTGATGAGGTTGCAGCGACTCTCTGATGAGGCCTGCTAAACAGCAAAACGGAGACGCGTGATGGCTATTATTCTCGGCATTGATCCGGGTTCGCGCGTGACCGGCTATGGCGTCATCCGCCAGGTAGGCAGGCAACTGTCCTACCTGGGTAGTGGATGCATACGCACCAAAGTGGATGATTTACCGTCTCGTCTGAAGCTCATCTATGCGGGCGTGACGGAAATCATCACCCAGTTCCAGCCTGATTATTTCGCCATTGAACAAGTCTTTATGGCGAAGAACGCTGACTCAGCCCTGAAACTGGGCCAGGCGCGCGGCGTGGCGATTGTGGCGGCGGTGAATCAGGAATTGCCGGTATTTGAATACGCGGCACGTCAGGTAAAGCAAACGGTGGTAGGTATTGGTAGCGCCGAGAAAAGCCAGGTGCAGCATATGGTCCGCACCTTGCTGAAACTGCCCGCTAATCCACAAGCGGATGCCGCTGATGCGTTAGCTATCGCGATTACCCATTGTCACGTCAGCCAGAATGCAATGCAGATGAGCGAATCGCGGCTGAACCTGGCGAGAGGGCGACTGCGTTAAGTTATACCGCCTCGGTCAGTTCAGGCTGAGGCGTTTCAACTCCCTCCGCGTGAATCAACACCAAACCCGGATGATGCCACAAACTGGCTGGCGTGACGGTTTTACGCTCCCACGGAATAGAACCTAAGAACCAGAATTTCCAGAAAGTGAGTTTTGCATTCGGATTGCTATTTAACAGTTGTCCAAACGTCTCTATTTCACCCACCGGAATACATAGCGCCTCTTTATAAATATCAAAGACAAATTTTGAACAGAACTGGCGGGAAGATTCGTATTTAAAACCCGTGTGGTAAAGTTTGCGTAGCCGGGAGGGAACCTGTACAACAATTCGTTGTTTCTGTTGTTCTGTCAGCCCGGCGTCTAATCGCTTTATAGCATAGCGTTGATTAGCAGAGCGTTTAATAAAACGGGATAGCGTAGTGATGGTTGAGAGGGGAACACGGCTTTCTGCAACCAGAAAGTCTTCACCGTTATGACCGATAATGATCCCGACGTGATTACTCCAGCAGTTTGATGCAGCTGATATTTGACCAAATAAGGCAGCACCTATACATGTAAAGACGATATCACCAATTTCATATTCAGCAGGGTAATTAATATTCACGTTGTCATTCCATTGAAATAGATATGAATATACGTAATAGCATAAAAAATTTATTATTTCAGGAGTCGCAATGTATATTTTTATTACGCATTTCTTCACTGAATATGTAATATTCAAATATTTGCTTCCAATATAACCTGTAGAATAAATTATACTGCGCCATTTTTCAGATCGTTGGGACGCCTCGCAAGTTTTCTTCATCCTTCGCTGGATATCTATCCAGCATTTTTTTATCATACAGCATTATCTTTGATTCATTACGCAGGAGCGTCATGTGATAGGCAGACTCAGAGGCATCATCATTGAAAAACAACCCCCGCTGGTGTTAATTGAAGTGGGCGGCGTAGGCTATGAAGTGCATATGCCGATGACCTGTTTTTATGAACTCCCTGAAGCGGGTCAGGAAGCGATCGTTTTCACCCACTTTGTGGTGCGTGAAGACGCGCAACTGCTGTACGGTTTTAACAATAAACAAGAGCGCACATTGTTCAAAGAGTTGATCAAAACCAACGGCGTCGGCCCGAAGTTGGCGCTGGCGATCCTCTCCGGAATGTCAGCGCAGCAGTTCGTTAATGCCGTTGAGCGTGAAGAAGTGGGGGCACTGGTGAAACTGCCGGGTATTGGCAAAAAAACCGCCGAACGCTTGATTGTTGAAATGAAAGACCGATTTAAAGGTTTGCATGGCGATCTCTTTACGCCAGCCGCCGACCTGGTACTCACGTCACCTGCCAGCCCGACGACCGACGATGCTGAACAGGAAGCGGTTGCCGCGCTGGTGGCGCTGGGCTATAAACCACAAGAAGCAAGCCGCATGGTGAGCAAAATCGCTCGCCCTGACGCCAGCAGTGAAACATTAATTCGCGAAGCCCTACGCGCCGCGTTATGAGGTAAAGGATGATTGAAGCAGACCGTCTGATTTCTGCCGGTACCACTTTGCCGGAAGATGTAGCAGATCGCGCCATTCGCCCTAAATTACTGGAAGAGTATGTTGGTCAGCCGCAGGTTCGTTCACAGATGGAGATTTTCATCAAAGCAGCGAAACTGCGCGGCGATGCCCTCGATCATCTGTTGATTTTTGGTCCTCCGGGGTTGGGTAAAACTACGCTTGCCAACATTGTCGCCAATGAAATGGGCGTTAATTTACGCACGACTTCTGGTCCGGTGCTGGAAAAGGCGGGCGATTTGGCTGCGATGCTCACTAACCTTGAACCGCATGACGTGCTGTTTATTGATGAGATCCACCGTTTATCGCCAGTTGTTGAAGAAGTGCTGTACCCGGCAATGGAAGACTACCAACTGGATATCATGATTGGTGAAGGTCCGGCGGCACGCTCCATTAAAATTGATTTGCCGCCGTTTACCCTGATTGGTGCAACCACGCGCGCAGGTTCGCTGACATCACCGTTGCGCGACCGTTTTGGTATTGTGCAACGTCTGGAGTTTTATCAGGTGCCGGATCTGCAATATATCGTCAGTCGCAGCGCACGCTTTATGGGGCTTGAGATGAGTGATGACGGCGCGCTGGAAGTTGCTCGTCGAGCTCGCGGTACGCCGCGCATTGCCAACCGTCTGCTGCGTCGAGTGCGTGATTTCGCCGAAGTGAAGCACGATGGCACCATCTCGGCAGATATCGCTGCTCAGGCGTTGGATATGTTGAATGTCGATGCTGAAGGTTTCGATTATATGGACCGCAAGTTATTGCTGGCGGTAATCGATAAGTTCTTTGGTGGGCCGGTAGGTCTGGATAACCTTGCGGCAGCCATTGGCGAAGAACGTGAAACCATTGAGGATGTGCTGGAACCTTATTTGATTCAGCAAGGCTTTTTGCAGCGTACACCGCGTGGGCGTATGGCGACGACGCGGGCGTGGAATCACTTTGGCATAACGCCGCCAGAAATGCCGTAAGTCGGATTGGTCGCTCGCGCCGCATCCGACACTGGCAGTGTGTCTGATGCGACACTGTTCGCGTCTTATCAGGCCAGCCAGAGATAGCGAACCGTAGGTCGGATAAGGCGCTCGCGCCGCATCCGACAAATGTGTTCAGCGATAGATTAGCTGGCCTGCTTTTTCATCATACTGAGAATAAATAACAGTGCCGCACATAGCACCACCGACGGACCCGCCGGCGTATCGTAAAACGCGGAAAAGGTTAAACCGCCAGTTACTGCCACCATCCCCACCAAAACAGCGACACCAGCCATCTGTTCCGGCGTACGGGCAAAGCGACGCGCAGTAGCTGCAGGAATAATCAGCAGTGAAGTAATAATCAACGCGCCAACAAATTTCATCGCTACACCAATCGTCAATGCCGTCACCAGCATCAACAACAATTTCACGCGCTGTAATTTCACACCATCAACAAACGCCAGATCCGGGCTAATCGTCATCGACAGCAAATTGCGCCATTGCCAGAACAAAATAGCCACCACGATGACCACGCCAATCGCAATAGCGATGAGATCTTCTGGCGTCACTGCCAGCAAATCACCGAACAGGTAAGCCATCAAATCAACACGAATGTTAGACATCAGACTAACGACCACCAGGCCCAGCGACAGGGCACTGTGCGCCATAATCCCTAATAACGTGTCAATCGCCAGCTGTGGACGCTTCTCCAGCCATACCAGACCGCCCGCCAGCAGCAGCGTAACGGCAATTACCGCATAGAATGGATTCACGTCCAGCAACAAACCAAACGCGACGCCAAGTAATGAGGCATGAGCCAGCGTATCACCGAAATAAGACATACGACGCCAGACTACAAACGAACCCAGCGGACCCGCGGCACAGGCGAGCATGATCCCGGCTAACCAACCGGGAAATAATAATTCAATCATGAGCGATCATTTCCCCGACGCAAAACAATTCGTCCCTGTAAATCGTGACGATGATTATGATGATGGCGATAGATACCCAGTTGTTCAGCACCACGAGGACCAAACATAGAAATAAACTCCGGATGTAGGGAAACAACTTCCGGTGTGCCGGAACAACAAATGTGGTGATTCAGACACAGCACTTCATCGGTTTTTGCCATTACCAGATGCAGATCGTGAGAGACCATTAAAACGCCACAATCCAGTTCGCGACGCAACTGGTCAATAAGGTCATATAACGCCACCTGGCCATTTACATCCACGCCTTGAGTGGGTTCATCCAGCACTAATAATTGCGGTCGATTTAACAATGCTCGCGCTAACAGTACACGCTGTGTTTCGCCACCAGAGAGCTTTTGCATCGGTGCGTTAATCAGATGCCCGGCCTGGACACGTTTCAGTGCAGGCAAAATATCTTCTTTATGTGTGCCAGGGCGTAAGCGTAAAAAACGGTTTACGGTCAGTGGCAACGTGGTGTCGAGATACAGCTTCTGCGGTACATAGCCGATGCGTAGTTTTCCGTTGCGCTTGATAACCCCTTCATCGGGTGTTACCAGCCCGAGCACTACCCGTACCAGTGTCGACTTACCTGCGCCATTTGGCCCAAGTAAAGTCAAAATTTTTCCAGGTTTAAGTTCCAGCGACACATCAGAGAGGACGCGGCGTTGGCCAAAAGAAACCGAGACATTTTCCAGGGAAACCAGACTTGTCATGTTAATTTTAGTCTTGCAGTAGTCATGAAATGTTATAATATCACACTTCTCATATTCATTACGATGATTGGTCGCATTATGTTACATAAAAAAACGCTTCTTTTCGCAGCATTATCCGCCGCTCTCTGGGGAGGTGCAACACAGGCCGCAGATGCCGCCGTTGTCGCTTCGCTTAAACCCGTTGGGTTCATCGCTTCTGCCATTGCTGATGGTGTAACAGAAACGGAGGTTTTACTGCCTGACGGCGCTTCAGAACATGATTATTCACTGCGTCCATCTGATGTAAAACGCTTACAGAACGCGGACTTAGTCGTTTGGGTTGGCCCGGAGATGGAAGCGTTTATGCAAAAACCGGTAAGCAAATTACCAGGAGCGAAGCAGGTAACGATTGCGCAGCTTGAAGATGTGAAACCGCTACTGATGAAAAGTATTCACGGCGATGATGATGATCACGACCACGCGGAAAAAAGTGACGAAGATCACCATCACGGCGATTTCAACATGCATCTTTGGCTTTCCCCAGAGATAGCGCGGGCTACAGCGGTTGCAATCCATGGAAAATTAGTGGAACTTATGCCGCAAAGTCGAGCCAAACTTGACGCCAACCTGAAGGATTTTGAGGCACAATTAGCCTCAACCGAAACGCAGGTTGGTAACGAGCTCGCGCCGCTCAAGGGGAAAGGTTATTTCGTTTTTCACGATGCTTACGGCTATTTCGAAAAACAGTTTGGACTGACACCGCTTGGTCATTTTACCGTTAACCCTGAGATTCAACCTGGCGCGCAGCGTTTACATGAAATAAGAACACAGTTGGTTGAGCAAAAAGCAACCTGCGTTTTTGCTGAGCCACAGTTCAGGCCAGCGGTCGTTGAGAGCGTCGCACGAGGGACATCCGTTCGTATGGGAACGTTGGATCCCCTGGGGACGAATATCAAACTGGGTAAAACAAGCTATTCAGAATTCCTGAGTCAATTAGCCAACCAGTATGCGAGCTGCCTGAAAGGAGATTAATGAGGAAGTGATTACGTGCAACAGATAGCCCGCTCTGTCGCCCTGGCGTTTAATAATTTACCGCGACCACACCGCGTTATGTTGGGGTCGCTCACCGTTCTTACTCTGGCCGTCGCTGTCTGGCGGCCTTATGTTTATCACCGTGATGCCACGCCAATTGTCAAAACCATTGAGCTGGAACAGAACGAAATTCGTTCGCTCTTACCTGAAGCCAGTGAGCCGATTGATCAAGCTGCACAAGAAGATGAAGCCATTCCCCAGGACGAACTGGATGACAAAATCGCCGGTGAAGCGGGCGTGCATGAATATGTTGTTTCCACTGGCGATACGCTAAGCAGCATTCTCAATCAGTATGGTATTGATATGGGTGATATCACCCAACTGGCTGCGGCCGACAAAGAATTGCGTAACCTGAAAATCGGTCAACAACTCTCCTGGACATTAACCGCGGACGGCGAACTGCAGCGCCTCACCTGGGAAGTGTCTCGTCGTGAAACCCGAACCTATGACCGTACTGCCGCTAACGGTTTTAAAATGACCAGCGAAATGCAGCAAGGAGAGTGGGTTAACAATCTGCTGAAAGGTACCGTCGGGGGGAGCTTTGTTGCCAGCGCCAGAAACGCCGGTTTAACCAGCGCCGAAGTGAGCGCAGTGATTAAAGCCATGCAGTGGCAAATGGATTTCCGCAAACTGAAAAAAGGCGATGAATTTGCGGTATTAATGTCTCGAGAAATGCTTGATGGTAAACGTGAGCAAAGCCAGCTGCTGGGCGTACGTTTGCGTTCAGAAGGTAAAGATTATTACGCTATCCGCGCTGAAGATGGCAAATTCTACGATCGTAACGGTACTGGTCTGGCGAAAGGATTCTTGCGATTCCCGACGGCGAAACAGTTCCGTATCTCGTCTAACTTTAACCCGCGTCGTACTAATCCGGTGACCGGTCGCGTTGCACCACACAGAGGTGTTGATTTCGCCATGCCACAAGGTACGCCAGTGCTTTCAGTGGGTGACGGTGAAGTGGTGGTTGCCAAACGCAGTGGTGCAGCAGGTTATTATGTGGCTATTCGTCATGGTCGCAGCTACACCACGCGTTATATGCACTTGCGCAAGATTCTGGTGAAACCGGGACAGAAGGTGAAACGTGGCGACCGTATCGCGCTTTCCGGTAATACCGGACGTTCAACTGGGCCGCATCTGCACTATGAAGTATGGATAAACCAGCAGGCCGTAAACCCGCTGACGGCAAAACTGCCGCGTACTGAAGGGCTGACCGGCTCCGATCGTCGCGAATTCCTGGCGCAGGCCAAAGAGATTGTGCCGCAGCTACGGTTTGATTAATTAACATCCATTCGCAGCCGGTACGCAGTCAGTACCGGCTTTTTTTATTTGGTGCGGGGCAAGTTGCGCCGCTACACTATCACCAGATTGATTTTTGCCTTATCCGAAACTGGAAAAGCATGGAAACGAAAAAAAATAATAGCGAATACATTCCTGAGTTTGATAAATCCTTTCGCCACCCGCGCTACTGGGGAGCATGGCTGGGCGTAGCAGCGATGGCGGGTATCGCTTTAACGCCGCCAAAGTTCCGTGATCCCATTCTGGCACGGCTGGGACGTTTTGCCGGACGACTGGGAAAAAGCTCACGCCGTCGTGCGTTAATCAATCTGTCGCTCTGCTTTCCAGAACGTAGTGAAGCTGAACGCGAAGCGATTGTTGATGAGATGTTTGCCACCGCGCCGCAAGCGATGGCAATGATGGCTGAGTTGGCAATACGCGGGCCGGAGAAAATTCAGCCGCGCGTTGACTGGCAAGGGCTGGAGATCATCGAAGAGATGCGGCGTAATAACGAGAAAGTTATCTTTCTGGTGCCGCACGGTTGGGCCGTCGATATTCCTGCCATGCTGATGGCCTCGCAAGGGCAGAAAATGGCAGCGATGTTCCATAATCAGGGCAACCCGGTTTTTGATTATGTCTGGAACACGGTGCGTCGTCGTTTTGGCGGTCGTCTGCATGCGAGAAATGATGGTATTAAACCATTCATCCAGTCGGTACGTCAGGGCTACTGGGGATATTATTTACCCGATCAGGATCATGGCCCTGAGCACAGCGAATTTGTTGATTTCTTTGCCACCTATAAAGCGACGTTGCCCGCGATTGGTCGTTTGATGAAAGTGTGCCGTGCGCGCGTTGTTCCGCTGTTTCCGATTTATGATGGCAAGACGCACCGTCTGACGATTCAGGTGCGCCCACCGATGGATGATCTGTTAGAGGCGGATGATCATACGATTGCGCGGCGGATGAATGAAGAAGTCGAGATTTTTGTTGGTCCGCGACCAGAACAATACACCTGGATACTAAAATTGCTGAAAACTCGCAAACCGGGCGAAATCCAGCCGTATAAGCGCAAAGATCTTTATCCCATCAAATAAAAAAGCCTCTCGCGAGGAGAGGCCTTCGCCTGATGATAAGTTCAAGTTTGCTTCAGAATATTCGAAATCTGTTGAACTATCATTGAACTGTAGGCCGGATGTGGCGTTTTCGCCGCATCCGGCAACGTACTTACTCTACCGTTAAAATACGCGTGGTATTAGTAGAACCCACGGTACTCATCACGTCGCCCTGGGTGACAATCACCAGGTCACCAGACATCAAGTAACCTTTATCGCGCAGCAGATTAACCGCTTCGCTGGCAGCTGCTACGCCGTCATTAGCGCTATCAAAGTGCACCGGCGTAACGCCACGATAGAGAGCAGTCAGGTTCAGCGTACGTTCATGGCGCGACATGGCGAAAATTGGTAGACCAGAGCTGATACGGGAGGTCATCAGCGCGGTACGACCCGATTCGGTCATGGTAATGATCGCCGTAACGCCTTTCAGGTGGTTAGCTGCGTACATTGCTGACATGGCAATAGCTTCTTCCACATTGTCGAACTGAACGTCCAGACGGTGTTTAGAAACGTTGATGCTCGGGATTTTTTCCGCACCCAGGCAAACGCGCGCCATGGCTGCAACAGTTTCTGACGGATACTGCCCTGCGGCAGTTTCTGCAGACAGCATCACAGCGTCAGTACCATCCAGAACGGCGTTTGCTACGTCCATGACTTCTGCACGCGTCGGCATCGGGTTAGTAATCATTGACTCCATCATCTGGGTCGCCGTGATTACCGCTCGGTTTAGCTGACGCGCACGACGGATCAACGCTTTCTGAATGCCGACCAGTTCCGGGTCGCCAATTTCCACACCGAGGTCGCCACGTGCAACCATTACCACGTCAGAGGCGAGGATGATGTCATCCATTGCATCTTGGCTGCAAACGGCTTCCGCACGTTCAACCTTGGCAACAATTTTCGCATCACATCCTGCATCGCGTGCCAGGCGACGGGCATAGTTCAGATCTTCGCCACAGCGTGGGAAGGAGACAGCCAGGTAATCTACGCCAATCAACGCCGCAGTCTTAATGTCTGCTTTGTCTTTTTCGGTCAGCGCTTCAGCCGACAAACCGCCGCCAAGTTTGTTGATACCTTTATTGTTGGAGAGGGGACCACCGACGGTGACTTCGGTGAACACTTTCATGCCCTGAACTTCCAGTACTTTTAACTGAACGCGACCATCGTCCAGCAGCAGGATGTCGCCAGGCACAACGTCAGCAGGCAGGCCTTTGTAGTCGATACCGACTTTTTCTTTGTCGCCTTCACCTTTACCCAGGTTGGCGTCGAGCAGGAATTTATCCCCAATATTGAGGAAAACTTTGCCTTCTTTAAAGGTGGATACACGGATTTTGGGCCCCTGGAGGTCACCCAGAATAGCCACATGACGCCCCAGTCTTGCGGCAATCTCACGAACTTTATCCGCGCGCATTTTGTGATCTTCAGGCGAGCCGTGAGAAAAGTTCATACGTACAACGTTGGCACCCGCCGCGATAACTTTTTCAAGATTATTATCGCGATCTGTTGCTGGGCCTAACGTGGTAACGATTTTTGTTCTGCGAAGCCTTCTGGACATGTAATACTCCGTTGACTGAAACAACCAGGTGTTGCTTGAACATGAAATCCGAATGAAATAACGCCGCGATGGCGATAAATTAATCTCATTCGGATGTCGTATAAGATTAGGACAGTGACAGTCGTTTTTAGCGATCGTCACTTAAATTAAGTAACTGCTTATCAAAACGCGATTCCTTCAGCGCTTCCTTGACCCGCTTCAAGTTATCTCTGAATTTTGCACCGCGTCGCAAAGTAAATCCTGTCGCCAGCACATCTATCACGGTCAGCTGTGCAAGTCGAGAAACCATGGGCATATAAATGTCAGTATCTTCCGGTACGTCGAGGGTAATTGCCAGCGTTGCTTCCCGGGCGAGCGGGGTACCCGCAGAGGTGAGGGCAATCACCATTGCGTCGTTTTCGCGAGCCAGCTGCGCCAGCTCGACCAGATTTTTTGTTCTTCCAGTGTGAGAAATCAGCACCACCACGTCTCCGTCGCTACAATTCATACAACTCATGCGTTGCAGCACGATATCATCGGAGTACACCACCGGAACATTAAAACGAAAGAACTTATTCATCGCATCGTGGGCAACGGCGGCTGAAGAGCCTAATCCGAAAAAGGCGATTTTTTTTGCCTGAGTGAGCAAGTCGACGGCGCGGTTGATGGCAGATTTATCCAGTGAATGACGGACATGATCAAGCGTTGCCATTGCGGACTCAAATATTTTCCCTGTGTATGATTCAACGCTGTCATCTTCATTGACATTGCGATTAACATAGGGAGTGCCATTCGCCAGACTTTGTGCCAGATGAAGTTTAAAATCAGGAAAACCGCGCGTGTCCATGCTGCGACAGAAACGATTCACCGTCGGTTCGCTAACATTGGCTTCCAGCGCCAGAGCAGCAATACTCGAATGGATCGCGTTATCGGGCGAAGCCAGAATGACCTCGGCAACTTTGCGCTCTGATTTGCTCAAATGTTCCAGCTGAGACTGGATTTTTTCCAGCATATTCATGATGTAAAGAGACTCACGGGTAATGACGATTTCCGCACTGAAAGAAATCGAAATGCAGTTTTGTCAGATATTACGCCTGTGTGCCGTGTTAATGACAAAAGCAGATAAAAAAGTTGTTATTTTTTTTCATAACATGATCAGTGTCAGATTTTTACCCAATGGAAAACGATGATTTTTTTATCAGTTTTGCCGCACTTTGCGCGCTTTTACCGTAATCGCACGGGTGGATAAGCGTTTACAGTTTTCGCAAGCTCGTAAAAGCAGTACAGTGCACCGTAAGAAAATTACAAGTATACCCTGGCTTAAGTACCGGGTTAGTTAACTTAAGGAGAATGACATGGCGGTAACGCAAACAGCCCAGGCCTGTGACCTGGTCATTTTCGGCGCGAAAGGCGACCTTGCGCGTCGTAAATTGCTGCCTTCCCTGTATCAACTGGAAAAAGCCGGTCAGCTCAACCCGGACACCCGGATTATCGGCGTAGGGCGTGCTGACTGGGATAAAGCGGCATATACCAAAGTTGTCCGCGAGGCGCTCGAAACTTTCATGAAAGAAACCATTGATGAAGGTTTATGGGACACCCTGAGTGCACGTCTGGATTTTTGTAATCTCGATGTCAATGACACTGCTGCATTCAGCCGTCTCGGCGCGATGCTGGATCAAAAAAATCGTATCACCATTAACTACTTTGCCATGCCGCCCAGCACTTTTGGCGCAATTTGCAAAGGGCTTGGCGAGGCTAAACTGAATGCTAAACCGGCACGCGTAGTCATGGAGAAACCGCTGGGGACGTCGCTGGCGACCTCGCAGGAAATCAATGATCAGGTTGGCGAATACTTCGAGGAGTGCCAGGTTTACCGTATCGACCACTATCTTGGTAAAGAAACGGTGCTGAACCTGTTGGCGCTGCGTTTTGCTAACTCCCTGTTTGTGAATAACTGGGACAATCGCACCATTGATCATGTTGAGATTACCGTGGCAGAAGAAGTGGGGATCGAAGGGCGCTGGGGCTATTTTGATAAAGCCGGTCAGATGCGCGATATGATCCAAAACCACCTGCTGCAAATTCTCTGCATGATTGCGATGTCTCCGCCGTCTGACCTGAGCGCAGACAGCATCCGCGATGAAAAAGTGAAAGTACTGAAGTCTCTGCGCCGCATCGACCGCTCCAACGTACGCGAAAAAACCGTACGCGGGCAATATACTGCGGGCTTCGCCCAGGGCAAAAAAGTGCCGGGATATCTGGAAGAAGAGGGCGCGAACAAGAGCAGCAATACAGAAACCTTCGTAGCGATCCGCGTCGACATTGATAACTGGCGCTGGGCCGGTGTGCCATTCTACCTGCGTACTGGTAAACGTCTGCCGACCAAATGTTCTGAAGTCGTGGTCTATTTCAAAACACCTGAACTGAATCTGTTTAAAGAATCGTGGCAGGATCTGCCGCAGAATAAACTGACTATCCGTCTGCAACCTGATGAAGGCGTGGATATCCAGGTACTGAATAAAGTTCCTGGCCTTGACCACAAACATAACCTGCAAATCACCAAGCTGGATCTGAGCTATTCAGAAACCTTTAATCAGACGCATCTGGCGGATGCCTATGAACGTCTGCTGCTGGAAACCATGCGTGGTATTCAGGCACTGTTTGTACGTCGTGATGAAGTGGAAGAAGCCTGGAAATGGGTAGACTCCATTACTGAGGCGTGGGCGATGGACAATGATGCGCCGAAACCGTATCAGGCCGGAACCTGGGGACCCGTTGCCTCGGTGGCGATGATTACCCGTGATGGTCGTTCCTGGAATGAGTTTGAGTAATATCTGCGCTTATCCTTTATGGTTATTTTACCGGTAACATGATCTTGCACAGATTGTAGAACAATTTTTACACTTTCAGGCCTCGTGCGGATTCACCCACGAGGCTTTTTTTATTACACTGACTGAAACGTTTTTGCCCTATGAGCTCCGGTTACAGGCGTTTCAGTCATAAATCCTCTGAATGAAACGCGTTGTGAATCATCCTGCTCTGACAACTCAATTTCAGGAGCCTTTATGAATCCACAATTGTTACGCGTAACAAATCGAATCATTGAACGTTCGCGCGAGACTCGCTCTGCTTATCTCGCCCGGATAGAACAAGCGAAAACTTCGACCGTTCATCGTTCGCAGTTGGCATGCGGTAACCTGGCACACGGTTTCGCTGCCTGCCAGCCAGAAGACAAAGCCTCTTTGAAAAGCATGTTGCGTAACAATATCGCCATCATCACCTCCTATAACGACATGCTCTCCGCGCACCAGCCTTATGAACACTATCCAGAAATCATTCGTAAAGCCCTGCATGAAGCGAATGCGGTTGGTCAGGTTGCGGGCGGTGTTCCGGCGATGTGTGATGGTGTCACCCAGGGGCAGGATGGAATGGAATTGTCGCTGCTAAGCCGCGAAGTGATAGCGATGTCTGCGGCGGTCGGGCTGTCCCATAACATGTTTGATGGTGCTCTGTTCCTCGGTGTGTGCGACAAGATTGTCCCGGGTCTGACGATGGCAGCCCTGTCGTTTGGTCATTTGCCTGCGGTGTTTGTGCCGTCTGGACCGATGGCAAGCGGTTTGCCAAATAAAGAAAAAGTGCGTATTCGCCAGCTTTATGCCGAAGGTAAAGTGGACCGCATGGCACTACTGGAGTCAGAAGCCGCGTCTTATCACGCGCCGGGAACATGTACTTTCTACGGTACTGCCAACACCAACCAGATGGTGGTGGAGTTTATGGGGATGCAGTTGCCAGGCTCTTCTTTTGTTCATCCGGATTCTCCGCTGCGCGATGCTTTGACCGCTGCCGCTGCGCGTCAGGTTACACGCATGACCGGTAATGGCAATGAATGGATGCCGATCGGTAAGATGATCGATGAGAAAGTGGTGGTGAACGGTATTGTTGCTCTGCTGGCGACCGGTGGTTCCACTAACCACACCATGCACCTGGTGGCGATGGCGCGCGCGGCCGGTATTCAGATTAACTGGGATGACTTCTCTGACCTTTCTGATGTTGTACCGCTGATGGCACGTCTCTACCCGAACGGTCCGGCCGATATTAACCACTTCCAGGCGGCAGGTGGCGTACCGGTTCTGGTGCGTGAACTGCTCAAAGCAGGCCTGCTGCATGAAGATGTCAATACGGTGGCAGGCTTTGGTCTGTCTCGTTATACCCTTGAACCATGGCTGAATAATGGTGAACTGGACTGGCGGGAAGGGGCGGAAAAATCACTCGACAGCAATGTGATCGCTTCCTTCGAACAACCTTTCTCTCATCATGGTGGGACAAAAGTGTTAAGCGGTAACCTGGGCCGTGCGGTTATGAAAACCTCTGCCGTGCCGGTTGAGAACCAGGTGATTGAAGCGCCAGCGGTTGTTTTTGAAAGCCAGCATGACGTTATGCCGGCCTTTGAAGCGGGTTTGCTGGACCGCGATTGTGTCGTTGTTGTCCGTCATCAGGGGCCAAAAGCGAACGGAATGCCAGAATTACATAAACTCATGCCGCCACTTGGTGTATTATTGGACCGGTGTTTCAAAATTGCGTTAGTTACCGATGGACGACTCTCCGGCGCTTCAGGTAAAGTGCCGTCAGCTATCCACGTAACACCAGAAGCCTACGATGGCGGGCTGCTGGCAAAAGTGCGCGACGGGGACATCATTCGTGTGAATGGACAGACAGGCGAACTGACGCTGCTGGTAGACGAAGCGGAACTGGCTGCTCGCGAACCGCACATTCCTGACCTGAGCGCGTCACGCGTGGGGACAGGACGTGAATTATTCAGCGCCTTGCGTGAAAAACTGTCCGGTGCCGAACAGGGCGCAACCTGTATCACTTTTTAAGACGACAAATTTGTAATCAGGCGAGAGAAAACTCTGATGAAAAACTGGAAAACAAGTGCAGAATCAATCCTGACCACCGGCCCGGTTGTACCGGTTATCGTGGTAAAAAAACTGGAACACGCAGTGCCGATGGCAAAAGCGTTGGTTGCTGGTGGGGTGCGCGTTCTGGAAGTGACTCTGCGTACCGAGTGTGCAGTTGACGCTATCCGTGCTATCGCCAAAGAAGTGCCTGAAGCGATTGTGGGTGCCGGTACGGTGCTGAATCCACAGCAGCTGGCAGAAGTCACTGAAGCGGGTGCACAGTTCGCAATTAGCCCGGGTCTGACCGAGCCGCTGCTGAAAGCTGCTACCGAAGGGACTATTCCTCTAATTCCGGGGATCAGCACTGTTTCCGAACTGATGCTGGGTATGGACTACGGTTTGAAAGAGTTCAAATTCTTCCCGGCTGAAGCTAACGGCGGCGTGAAAGCCCTGCAGGCGATCGCGGGTCCGTTCTCCCAGGTCCGTTTCTGCCCGACGGGTGGTATTTCTCCGGCTAACTACCGTGACTACCTGGCGCTGAAAAGCGTGCTGTGCATCGGTGGTTCCTGGCTGGTTCCGGCAGATGCGCTGGAAGCGGGCGATTACGACCGCATTACTAAGCTGGCGCGTGAAGCTGTAGAAGGCGCTAAGCTGTAAAAGTCAAAACGCCCGATCTACGATCGGGCATTTTTGTAGCGTTTTTTTGCCGGGTTTAACCCTGTACTTTTACCTGTCCGGCGGCGTGCTTCGCGCGTTCAATGGCGTCAACAACACTCTCAGCGGTCGCCAGCGCAACACCCAGACGACGGCTGCCATCAATTTCCGGCTTACCAAATAAACGAATCTGCAAATCTGCGCCTACGGCATTCTGCACATTATCAAACGTGACATTCTGACTGGTCAGTTGTGGCAGAATAACGGCAGAAGCTGCAGGACCATACTGACGGATCCCGCCAACAGGAAGTCCGAGGAAGGCACGTACATGCAGGGCAAACTCTGAGAGATCTTGAGAAATTAACGTCACCATCCCGGTATCATGTGGACGAGGGGAGACCTCACTGAAAATCACCTCATCACCACAGACAAACAGCTCGACACCAAACAGACCATAACCGCCCAGTGCCAGCACCACTTTACGGGCAATCTCCTGCGCACGTTCAAGGGCAAGCGGGCTCATTTGCTGTGGTTGCCAGGATTCACGGTAGTCGCCATCTTCCTGGCGATGACCTACTGGTGCACAGAAATGGACGCCATCCACCGCGCTGACGGTTAGCAGGGTAATTTCGAAGTCAAACTTAACGACGCCTTCAACAATTACGCGGCCCGCTCCGGCGCGACCGCCTTGCTGAGCGTATTCCCATGCCTGAGCAAGTTGCTCTGCAGAACGAATAAACGTCTGCCCCTTGCCGGAAGAGCTCATCACCGGTTTTACAATGCAGGGATAGCCAATGGCGGCAACCGCCTCGCGGAAAAGGCTTTCGCTATCGGCAAAACGATAAGTGGAAGTGGGCAGCTGCAGCTCTTCTGCCGCCAGGCGACGGATACCCTCGCGATTCATCGTTAATTTCGTTGCGCGAGCGCAGGGGACAACATTCAGTCCTTCCTCTTCAAGTTGGATCAGCATATCGGTGGCAATAGCTTCGATCTCCGGCACGATATAATGTGGTTTTTCCAGTTCAACCACACGGCGTAATGCATCACCATCAAGCATATTAATGACATGGGAGCGATGCGCGACATGCATGGCTGGTGCGTCGGCATAGCGATCGACGGCAATCACCTCTACGCCGAGACGCTGACACTCGATTGCCACTTCTTTACCCAGTTCACCGGAGCCTAATAACATCACGCGAGTTGCTGCCGGACGCAGCGCAGTGCCTAATAACGTCATAACGAATATCCCCTGATTAATTCCGCGCGCAGTATAAACGAAAACGTTTGCGTGTGTCTTTATTGCTGATGTTGATTTCTCAACCGAAAAGAAATATACTGTATAAAATCACAGTTATTATGAGAGGCTGCAAATGGCGGTTGAAGTTAAATACGTAGTCATTCGTGAGGGCGAAGAGAAAATGTCGTTTACCAGCAAAAAGGAAGCCGATGCTTATGATAAAATGCTTGATACGGCGGATCTGCTTGACACCTGGCTGACAAATTCTCCAGTGCAAATGGAAGACGAGCAACGTGAAGCCCTTTCGCTATGGCTGGCAGAACAAAAAGATGTGCTGAGCACCATTCTGAAAACCGGCAAATTACCGTCCCCACAGGTCGTCGGTGCTGAATCCGAAGAGGAAGATGCCTCACACGCGGCCTGAAGCAACTTGCGCTCCTGACAATTTGTACCATGCTTTCTCCTGAATCATTGTGCTATGGAGAAAAACATGAAAAAAAGAGGGGCGTTTTTAGGGCTGTTGTTGGTTTCTGCCTGCGCATCAGTTTTCGCTGCCAATAATGAAACCAGCAAGTCGGTCACTTTCCCAAAGTGTGAAGGTCTGGATGCTGCCGGAATTGCCGCGAGCGTAAAACGTGATTATCAACAAAATCGCGTGGCGCGCTGGGCAGATGATCAAAAAATTGTCGGTCAGGCCGATCCCGTGGCTTGGGTCAGTTTGCAGGACATTCAGGGTAAAGATGATAAATGGTCAGTACCGCTAACCGTGCGTGGTAAAAGTGCCGATATTCATTACCAGGTCAGCGTGGACTGCAAAGCGGGAATGGCGGAATATCAGCGGCGTTAATGGCTTCTGATAATTCGATTGACCGTTGGCGGATGCGGCGCGAGTGCCTTGTCCGCCCCAGAACGCACCACAATCGTAGGCCTGAGAAGACGCAACAGCGTCGCATCGGGCAATCAGCATCAAACAATGCCACTCAAAACGACAAACTACTTTCACCTAAAATACCCTTATCACCTGATATACAGTAAATACCTTACCTGGCGCGAATTTCTTTGAATAACGGCCTACCGCCCCGCTTATTTGCGCATCTTTTGTCTCGATATACATTTTCTGACATCCTCATCCGCTATGCTACAGGCACTAAAAATGGTTATTGAGGAGCAAATATGGCTAACTGGTTAAATCAACTGCAATCCCTGCTTGGGCAAAGCAGTTCTTCTACCTCCTCGTCTGCGGATCAGGGATTGGGCAAACTGTTAGTGCCAGGCGCATTAGGCGGACTGGCTGGGCTGCTGGTCGCAAATAAATCAGCACGTAAACTTCTTACGAAATATGGCACCAACGCGTTACTGGTTGGCGGCGGAGCGGTAGCGGGTACGGTGCTGTGGAATAAATACAAAGATAAAATTCGCGCGGCGCATCAGGACGAACCGCAGTTTGGCGCGCAAAGTACGCCGCTGGATGAGCGTACAGAACGTTTGATCCTTGCGCTGGTCTTTGCCGCTAAAAGTGATGGTCATATTGATGCCAAAGAACGTGCGGCAATCGACCAGCAATTGCGTGAAGCCGGCGTGGAAGAGCAGGGGCGTGTACTCATTGAGCAGGCAATCGAACAACCGCTGGATCCACAACGCCTGGCTACCGGGGTCCGCAATGAAGAAGAGGCGCTGGAAATCTATTTCCTGAGTTGCGCGGCTATTGATATTGACCATTTTATGGAACGCAGTTACCTGAATGCACTGGGTGACGCGCTGAAAATCCCCCAGGATGTTCGTGACGGCATTGAACGCGATCTCGAACAGCAAAAACGCACTTTGGCGGAATAATTCCGCTCTCTGGATAGCCTGAAGTTGACTATTTCGGGCTATCCAGAATCGCACAGCCATTTGAACAGGCTGATTTTCTCTGTCTGCATAACATTCGATATCCGCGCCATTACCTGTCATCATCTAAGCAATGACTCCCCTGTTTCGCTTGCATCCCCGGTGAGTTTTGCCACCCTTATAAGATGTTTCAACCAGAAAGAACAATAACATGCTACCAAAAGCCGCCCGCATTCCCCACGCCATGACGCTTCATGGCGATACGCGCATCGATAATTACTACTGGCTGCGGGACGATACGCGTTCTCAGCCAGAAGTCCTGGACTACCTGCAACAAGAAAATAGTTACGGTCATCGGGTGATGGCCTCACAACAAGCCTTGCAGGATCGCATCTTAAAGGAAATCATCGACCGCATTCCGCAACGAGAAGTTTCTGCGCCCTACATCAAAAATGGCTACCGCTATCGGCATATTTATGAACCAGGCTGTGAATATGCTATCTACCAGCGTCAATCGGCATTCAGTGAAGAGTGGGATGAGTGGGAAACATTGCTCGATGCCAATAAGCGCGCAGCTCATAGTGAGTTTTATTCGATGGGCGGAATGGCGATTACGCCCGATAACACCATTATGGCGCTGGCAGAAGATTTTCTTTCCCGACGCCAGTACGGCATTCGTTTTCGTAATCTGGAAACTGGTAACTGGTACCCGGAACTGCTGGATAACGTTGAACCCAGCTTTGTCTGGGCAAATGACTCCTGGACTTTCTACTATGTTCGCAAGCATCCGGTGACGCTGCTGCCTTATCAGGTCTGGCGTCACGCCATCGGTACGCCAGCATCGCAAGATAAACTGATCTACGAAGAAAAAGACGATACCTATTACGTCAGCCTGCATAAAACGACCTCGAAGCACTATGTAGTCATTCATTTGGCCAGCGCCACCACCAGTGAAGTTCGCCTGCTGGACGCGGAAATGGCCGATGCCGAGCCGTTTGTTTTTCTGCCGCGCCGCAAAGATCACGAATACAGCCTTGATCACTACCAGCATCGTTTTTATCTGCGTTCCAACCGCCACGGCAAAAACTTTGGCTTATACCGTACCCGTATGCGTGATGAGCAACAGTGGGAAGAGTTAATTCCGCCACGCGAAAACATCATGCTGGAAGGGTTTACGCTGTTTACCGACTGGCTGGTGGTTGAAGAGCGTCAGCGCGGGTTAACCAGTTTGCGCCAAATTAACCGCAAGACCCGGGAAGTCATTGGTATTGCCTTTGATGATCCAGCCTATGTGACCTGGATTGCCTACAATCCAGAACCTGAAACCGCGCGATTGCGTTATGGTTATTCTTCCATGACCACACCAGACACTTTGTTTGAACTGGATATGGATACCGGTGAGCGTCGTGTATTAAAACAAACAGAAGTGCCCGGTTTTGATGCGGCGAATTACCGCAGTGAACACCTGTGGATAGTCGCCCGTGATGGCGTCGAAGTTCCGGTTTCGTTGGTCTACCATCGCAAACATTTTCGCAAAGGACACAACCCGTTGCTGGTGTATGGCTATGGTTCTTACGGCGCAAGTATTGATGCCGATTTCAGTTTTAGCCGCTTGAGTTTGTTAGATCGTGGCTTTGTCTACGCCATTGTCCATGTTCGCGGCGGTGGTGAGCTGGGGCAACAATGGTACGAAGACGGAAAATTTCTGAAGAAGAAAAATACGTTTAATGATTATCTTGATGCCTGCGATGCATTGTTAAAACTGGGCTATGGCTCTCCTTCGCTTTGTTATGCGATGGGCGGGAGTGCGGGGGGCATGTTGATGGGCGTTGCAATTAATCAACGCCCGGAATTATTCCACGGCGTTATCGCCCAGGTACCGTTTGTTGATGTTGTAACAACGATGCTTGATGAATCAATTCCTCTTACCACTGGTGAGTTTGAAGAGTGGGGTAACCCGCAGGATCCGCAATATTACGAGTACATGAAAAGCTACAGCCCGTATGACAACGTCACCGCACAGGCTTATCCGCATTTACTGGTAACGACCGGTTTGCACGATTCTCAGGTGCAATATTGGGAACCGGCAAAATGGGTCGCTAAATTGCGCGAGCTGAAAACCGATGACCATCTTTTATTGCTCTGTACCGACATGGACTCAGGCCATGGCGGTAAATCTGGTCGCTTTAAATCGTACGAAGGCGTAGCGATGGAATATGCTTTTCTGGTCGCGCTGGCGCAGGGAACATTACCCGCTACGCCTGCGGACTAAGTATTTTCCAGATAATGTTTCAGTGTTAAACGCAGCTCCGGGCTCATGCTGTCCAGGTTATTAAATAACCAGCGCAGATAGCCCGGATCGCGTTCGGCAACGTCGGAAACCGCTTTGCCACGGTATTTGCCAAAGGTGAAGGTCGTCATCAACGACGGACGTCCGGTGATATCGGCCATCTGTTCTGCCGTCCAGCCGGAGGTGTTCATAATATCGATAAGCAACGCGGCGGTGATATAACAGTCATACAACGCGCGGTGATGATGCAGGCCCGGCGGCGTCTGTACATTGAGCTTGCGTGTTTTATATAACGCCATATTGCTGTACTTGATCCCAGGCCACAAACGACGGGCCAGTTTCATAGTGCAAATCCACTCACCGGGCATCTCAGGCAGTACGCGGCGGTCAAAGCTGGCGTTATGCGCGACATACCATTCACTACCGTAATAGTGTGGGATCACATCTTCAATCCACGGTTTATCGGCGACCATGGCTTCGGTGATGCGATGAATCGCCATCGCTTGTGGACTAATAGGACGATCGGGGCGCACCAGGTGGCTCATGGGGTTGACGATTTTTCCGTCAATGACATCAACAGAGGCAATCTCAACGATCCCTCCCTGCAAACCGCAGGTTTCTGTATCGATAATGCGCAACATGGCATGCTCCAGGCCGAAAAAGCCTAGCGTAATGGAATGATATCGCCTTGCCAACCCTGTGATGAACGCTGACCGACTAACAATAATGAACCACGATCGGCGCGAACGATGAGACGACCATATTCATCCCATAGTGCACTGTTACCACGGGCATTTGCCATCAGCACGGCAATCGAGTACTGATGTGAAAAAAATTGTAAGCGACGGGCCGACGCCAGCAGGTCGGGTTCTCCCAGACATTGCCCTGTAGTAAACAGTGAACAGGTCGGGTCCATATCCATACCTTGCGGTTGTTCATCGACCACCGTGATGGTTCTGGAACGACGGCCCAGACATGCACCATGACTCTGATGGTAGATCCCAGGCGTTTTTCGCCACGGTGCGAACACCGCAATTCCACGAATAAAGCGATCGTTATATTCAACGGGAAGGCCGGCAATGATGGTCATTCGCCAGGTCGTTGCGGCATAACAAAGCGGGTCTAACAGTGAGAGATCGGGTGGGGCAGGAAGGGCACGTCGCGAATAATCACACCCCAGTAAAGAAAGCGATGGAAAAACTAACAGCTGACATTGTTGCCTGGCGGCGGCCCTCACAAACTCCAGATGATGAGCTACCTGTTCGGTGAGTGAGGTTTTACGAGGCTCATATTGCGCTGCTGCAACTTTCCAGAACGACATAATGACTTCCTTTTCAAAATGACTGCAAATTATGGGTGCGGTTTAGAAAATACTCATAATTTAGCAGGCGTTATGTAAGAAAGTGTAACTCTGTATAAGTTTTATTTAAGTTTGGGCTCGTAAGGTAAACGTGACAGATTGACCGAAGCCAAACGGTGGGCAATAAGCCGCTCGCGAAACCAGCTGCGCAAATGTTCAGGCTGTTCACGTTCAACCGCTTCAGCGATCACCGGCATATTGTAGCGTTCTTTAAATGCCACCCCGGCCGCCGCCAAATCGACATTCACTTTATCCATTTCTGTTTGATCCAGTTTAGCCAGATTCTTCAGCATTCTTAATCTCCTCATCATTCGCGGGCAAAAGTTACTAAGAGTGAGCCAGGATGGCAAGCCGGAATTGATGATCCTCGACTCAGACATTAGACAAGGTTATGCTCTGTAAAAAAGTTATTACAAAAAGGAATAGATAATATGACTTCAACTGCACGCTCCCTTCGCTACGCGCTGGCAATCCTGACCACTTCGTTGGTGACACCTTCCGTCTGGGCACATGCGCATTTAACGCATCAGTATCCTGCGGCAAACGCGCAAGTGACAGCTGCACCGCAGGCAATCACTTTAAACTTCTCGGAAGGTGTTGAAACAGGATTCAGTGGTGCAAAAATCACGGGGCCAAAAAACGAAAATATTAAAACATTACCGGCGAAGCGAAATGAGCAGGACCAAAAGCAACTGATTGTTCCACTGGCCGATTCGCTGAAACCCGGAACCTACATCGTTGACTGGCATGTTGTTTCGGTGGACGGGCATAAAACGAAAGGACACTACACCTTTAGCGTGAAATAAATCATGCTGGCGTTTACCTGGATCGCGCTGCGATTTATCCATTTCACCTCGCTGATGCTGGTCTTTGGCTTCGCAATGTACGGTGCCTGGCTGGCCCCCTTAACGATTCGTCGCTTGCTGGCGAAGCGTTTTCTGCGTTTACAACAGCACGCTGCCGTCTGGAGTTTGATCAGTGCCACTGCAATGCTCGCCGTTCAGGGCGGGTTGATGGGAACGGGATGGGCAGATGTATTTTCGCCAAACATTTGGCAGGCTGTTTTGCAAACGCAGTTTGGTGGCGTCTGGTTATGGCAAATTGTTCTCGCCCTCGTAACGTTGATCGTCGCCCTTATGCAACCGCGGAATATGCCACGTTTGCTGTTTATGCTCACTACCGCGCAATTTATTCTGCTGGCGGGAATCGGGCATGCGACACTGAATGAAGGGGTAACGGCGAAAATCCATCAGACTAATCACGCGATTCACCTGATTTGTGCGGCGGCGTGGTTTGGGGGATTACTGCCGGTGCTCTGGTGTATGCAACTCATCAAAGGCCGTTGGCGACACCAGGCCATTCAGGCGCTGATGCGTTTTTCCTGGTGCGGGCATTTTGCGGTGATCGGCGTACTGGCAAGCGGCGTGCTTAATGCATTGTTGATTACCGGATTTCCCCCCACGCTTACGACTTACTGGGGCCAACTCTTATTGCTCAAAGCCATCCTGGTGATGATTATGGTGGTCATTGCGCTGGCTAATCGTTATGTTCTTGTACCGCGCATGAGGCAAGATGAAGATCGTGCGGCACCCTGGTTTGAGTGGATGACTAAACTCGAATGGGCGATAGGTGCGGTAGTGCTGGTGATCATCAGCCTGCTTGCGACTCTCGAACCTTTTTGATGGATTACGAAAATGATGAAAAAAAGTATTCTGACGTTTCTGTTACTCACCAGTTCTGCAGCGGCGCTGGCTGCACCGCAGGTGATTACCGTCAGTCGTTTTGAAGTGGGTAAAGACAAATGGGCGTTTAATCGCGAAGAGGTGATGCTGACTTGCAGACCGGGTAATGCTTTGTATGTCATTAACCCAAGTACCCTCGTGCAGTATCCTTTAAACGATATCGCACAAAAGGAAGTTGCCAGTGGGAAGACTAAAGCCCAACCCATTTCGGTGATTCAGATTGATGATCCTAACAATCCCGGCGAAAAAATGAGTCTGGCACCGTTTATAGAACGAGCTGAAAAACTCTGTTAATTACCTAAAATAGCCTTTTGATTTCCAATAAAAAAACCGCCTCAGTTCTTTCACCAGAACGGGCGGTTTTTAACATTTCAGCTGATGACCACCACGCTTTTTATTGACCATTTTGCACGCAAACTGGAAAACCTGGCGTCGTCATCTATTCTTAAAGGGCAAGGCAACTAAGCCTGCATTAATGCCAACTTTTAGCGCACGGCTCTCTCCCAAGAGCCATTTCCCTGGACCGAATACAGGAATCGTGTTCGGTCTCTTTTTATCTGTTAAAAGCCAGAAGCATTTCCTTCGCTGACTTTATAGTCAACCATAACACACACTCTACTGTCTGAGTCCAGCGTTTTTTAACATTCTTGTTAAGATTATGTGATCTTTAGCGCGGGAGGAAAATATTGATGAAACAGCCTGCGCCCGTTTATCAGAGAATTGCGGGTCATCAATGGCGACATATCTGGCTTTCTGGCGATATACACGGTTGTCTTGAGCAGTTGCGCCGCAAATTATGGCATTGTCGTTTTGATCCGTGGCGAGATTTACTTATCTCAGTAGGAGACGTTATCGATCGTGGGCCGCAAAGTTTACGTTGTCTGCAGTTACTGGAACAACATTGGGTTTGTGCGGTAAGAGGCAATCATGAACAGATGGCGATGGATGCGCTGGCATCCCAGCAGATGTCTTTGTGGTTGATGAATGGCGGCGACTGGTTTATTGCGCTGGCAGATAATCAACAGAAACAAGCGAAAACGGCGCTGGAAAAATGTCAGCATTTGCCCTTTATTCTTGAAGTACACAGTCGTACCGGCAAACATGTTATTGCTCATGCCGATTATCCAGATGATGTTTATGAATGGCAAAAGGACGTTGATTTGCATCAGGTCTTGTGGAGCCGCTCGCGATTAGGTGAACGCCAAAAAGGGCAGGGAATTACAGGTGCTGATCATTTCTGGTTTGGTCATACACCGTTGCGACATCGCGTGGATATTGGCAACCTGCATTATATTGATACCGGTGCTGTCTTTGGGGGCGAACTGACTCTTGTGCAATTGCAATAATTAAAAATCACCGTACTCCTGTGCAGGTCGCCAGAAACCATCTATAAAATCCTCAATCGGAAAACAACCGCCCTGGCGGATCCGTTGATCGCTCATAGAATAAAGACACTGCTGTTCCGTGTTGTAGACATCCACAACAATATCTTCACAACCGCCATCCAGGTAGCAAACAAAAAGTACCAGCGCGAACATTTCATCCCCGAAGTGTGGTGCCGTACCGTTAAGTTTAGGAGAGATTTTACAACGGGGGAATAACCAGGACAAATAACCCGCCATGCCGACGGGTTCTTTTTGGATCAGGCAAGACGCATAATCCAGGCATCAGATTGTTGATCGTAACGGGTACGGTAAAGGACAGAGTGTTCGCCATTTAGCAGGGCAGGGATACTGGTTTCAGCATCCCAGGCATCCAGTTGCATACATAAATCGGGGTCAGATTTACAAGGAATGGTTAACGTTCGATCACCTGGCGATTCACCGTGTAATTCGCCGTCGTCGATTTCAAAAGCGCCTATGCGCACACTGGTTTTCATCTTCGTGCTCTCCATTTAGCTGCCGGTTGTGGTACGACCAGTCCGAACGCACCATTTTTCAGCCTAGTTGAGGCAGCCGAATGTGCCAGTCAAAAAGTGCGCTTTTTTTGTGCGCTGTCAGGCGTTACCGGTAAAAAGTTTCCCATCGCGCACCAGTTCACGCGGATAGCTGTTTTTCAATCGCGAACCAATCCGTTTGGCTAAACCAATCGGTTGATGCTGGAAAGTAACCAACACGTCATCCGCCACTGGCGCGGCTTGCGGGTAAACATCGCGCCCGCGATACCACTCCTCCGCTTCCTGCGGTGTCAGTTCAAAAGCGTTCACATTGTCGGGGGTGGCAAGGGCAATAACTGCTTCATGCTGCCAGCGATAACCTTTGTTGTGCGTTTCGGCAAGTTTAATCCCCAAGCGAGAAAATCGGACTTTACCGATCAGGGCTTCAATGCCCACCGGGAACAACCACAGTTCTTTGTCGCGTTGCCAGAGGCGCAGGTTTCCATCCCAGTTTAAGCCAACACTTGCAGCCGCCTGACGAATTTGTCCGGCTTCGCGATCTTTCACCGGGCTGAACGGGAAATTGCCCACTTTGTATTTGGGGGCGGGTAAGGCGGGGATCGCCTGAGTTTTACGCAGACGAGCAACGAAGAAGCCTTCGCAGTCGTAAATTTGTGGGAAAACATGCAAAAAGCCTTCTTCGGTCAGCGCTTTGTTTGCACCAGGGAAGAGATCGCCAAGTGGTAAAAACTCTACTGCGACGGGGTAAGTCTCTTTCAGCCACAGGCAAACGGCTTCGTTTTCTTCCTGGTTTAAGGTACAGGTCGAGTAAACCAGCGTACCACCAGGACGTAATGCATGAAAGGCGCTGTCGATAAGCTCCCGTTGTGTAGCTGCGATTTCCTGATTGCTTTCTGGTGACCAGTTTTTTAGCGCATCGGGATCTTTACGCACCACGCCTTCGCCAGAGCAGGGAGCGTCCAGCAAAATGGCATCGAACATTTCTGGCACTGCCGCACCAAACACGCGGCCATCAAAATGTGTGAGCGCAACATTACTGATGCCACAGCGGCTGATATTGGCATGTAACACTTTTACCCGACTGGCGGAAAACTCATTGGCAAGGATTGCCCCTTCGTTATTCATCCGCGCGGCAATTTGCGTCGTTTTGGAGCCTGGCGCAGCTGCGACATCCATCACCCGCTGTGGTGCATTATCGTCAGCAAACAAGGCGGCAACGGGCAACATTGAACTGGCTTCCTGAATATAAAACAGGCCGCTTAAATGCTCGGCGGTACTACCCAATGGCAATGCATCTTCATTGTCGCGTTCAATCCAGAAACCTTCTTCACACCACGGAATTGGCGTAAGCGTCCAGCCATAAGGAGCGGTTAATTGCAGGAAATCAGCAACGGAGATTTTCAGCGTATTAACGCGAATGCTGCGGCGCAACGGGCGCTGACAGGCGGCAAGAAAATCATCAAATGAGAGCGTCGAAGGCATCGCTTCGCGCATTTGTGTCAGAAAGGCGTCCGGGAAATAAACGGTGTGTTGGGCCACGAGCATGTACCACTGGCAAAAAAACAGGCGCGCAGTTTAGCATAAACGCTCCGGCGCAGGCACGCCGGAGCAGTGGGCATTATTTGGGAAGCGCAGTTCCCCATTCACGCCACTCTTTCGGTTCACTTTCCTGCAACAGGAAGTGTTTGCCTTCCTGGGCTTTCGGTGCCAGTGGCGTACCCGGAGGCGTGGCGAAGGCGATGCCGCCACGGATAAACTGGTTAAAGGTGCCGGTTTTCACTACGCCGCCCGTCAGACCAAAGTCCAGACTGTAACCCGATGCCAACCAGAAGACGGAATTGTTACGCACCAGGTGTTGATAGCGTTTACTGATGCGCATCGCAATCATCACGCGATCTGACAATGTCCCCAGCGTCATTCCTGTAACCGTACCGACTTCCAGACCACGGAACAGCACAGGCGTACCAATACCTAACGAACCGGCTTCCGGCGCTTCAACAATAATGCTTAAGCCATCCAGGTAACGCGAATCAGTAATGGTGGCCTCTTGTAATTCAAAGTCGCGGCGAGGATTGCCCCGGCCTGGTTCGACGTTGATATACGGCTGGAGGATAGTATCAAGATGCTCAACGCCCGCGGCTGAAATTTGCGGTGTGACCACTGAGAAGCGCGTACCACCGCGAGCAAAGGTCTGGACATATTCCGGATAGAGCACCGCCTTTGCCTGTACTTCATTGCGCGCGGTAATCAGATCCAGCGTCTGGATTTGCCCGATATCAATACCGAGATAGCGAATTGGCATCCCGACCGCCAGTTTTCCGGCATCGAAAGCGTGAAGCGTAATCTGCCCACCAACCGCACGGGCCGCTGTTTCGGAAGCATACAGAATACGTTTGTCGCCTTTACGCTGACTGGCGCTGGCACCACTGAGGTTATCGAAGCTAATAGCCCCTTTTAATGCTCTGGAGAGCGGGGATGCCTGTACGGTCAGGCCACTACCATTCAGCTGAACTTTCGCCCCGCCTTCTGCCCAGAACACGCTATTGCTGGTCAGAAGGTTGCGATACTCCGGCTTAATATGCAGATCGATATCAAACGCGTTAGCTCGCGGACGCACGGTAATAACTTCACCAACTTCAAATTTACGGTACAGCACTACCGATCCTGCCTGCACATCCGGCAGCGTCTCTGCACTCAAACTCACGGTTGTGGTGGGTAAATCGCTAAGGCTGTTCTCCAGCGCTTTTTCCAGATTGGCATACAGTGGATAGCTGGCTTTCATCTCGCCTTTATCGCCCGGCAGAATACGTATCCCGCCGTTAATCCATTCTGAGGCGCTGGCACCGAGAAACTCAACGCCATCCAGCCCCACCTTCACGTCGACACGGCTGTTGACGACAAATTTGCTATCGCCTTTTACCAGTTCTCGATGCTGAGGCTCGATGGCGACGGTAAAGGTGACGCCTTTGCTGGTGAGTTTACGATCGATAACCTGGCCTACCTGCACGCCGTGAAGAATGAGCGGCTGACCAGCATCAATACCGTAACTTTCCGGCGCGGTCAGGGTCAGCGTCAGAACATCAGGTTCATGCAGCAGTGCTTTTTCGCCTGGCACAACAACGAACTCTTTGCGTGGCTCGCCATCGCCGGGTACCAACTCGAAGGTTTTGCCAGTCAGCAGGGCGCTGAGATTGGCATCGCTAAGGGATAATTTCGGATTACGTAATTCGATGCGGGTATTTTCACGAAGCAGGGTAACGACGCTGGGATCAACTGTCATTTCCCCAGTGACTTTACCACCAGGATTTAAATCCAGTTTAGTTAGCTGTCCGACTTCCAGTCCCTGATACATTAATGGCGTCGAGTCGGCGGTTAATCCTGCCCCACTCGGCAGTTCCAGTTTTATTATTACGCCACGCTGGCTGTGGGCCAGATCTTCATACAGACCAAAGGTATCTTCCGCCTCGGCAGGTTTCGACTCTTCAGGTGAATCGAAGGCAATCGCACCGTTAACCAGTGCCGCCAGACTTTCCAGTTTCACCTTCGCGCCACTGATACTGACATTGGCATCAACGCCGGAAACGTTCCAGAAACGGCTACCTTTTTTCACCAGATCGGTAAAACGCCGCTCGATCAGGACATCAATCACCACGCCTTGCTTGTTGGGATTGATGGCATAGTCGTAGACTTTTCCCACAGGGATCTTGCGGAAATAGACCAATGAACCGCTGTTCAGCGAACCGAGATCGGGGGCTTGCAGGTGGATCATCAGATCGCCATTGTCCAGTCGATATTTCGGTTGGGTATCGAGTGCGACAAAGTGATCCTGCTCTTTACCTTTACCTGGCATCATGCCGATATAGTTACCACCGACGAGGGCGTCCAGCCCGGAGACACCTGCCAACGATGCTTTTGGCGTCACCAGCCAGAACTGAGTCTCTTCGCGCAGCGCATCTTTCATATCGGACTTGATGCTGACCTTGACTTCAATCTTACGAAGATCGTCGCTGAGGCTGATATCCTGCACTGTTCCGACTTCAACGCCCTGATAACGAACAGGCGTACGGCCCGGGACAATACCATCCGCCGACATAAAGTCGATGGTGACGGTATTACCCCGGTCCTGATAACTGTCCCAAATCAGCCAACCGGCAATCATTAGCGCGATGAACGGCAGCAGCCAGAAAGGTGAGATACGGCGTTTATTTTTAATCTGCGCTTCAGTCGTCGAAGCGGGCGTTTCCTGACTCATGTGCATCCCAAAGTAAGCGGCTGTCCAGCCATTCCACAGCAAGAATAGTCAAAATTACCGCTGCGCCGAAATAAAACGCAGCCGGTCCCATAGTAAAAGCGAGGATCTGATCGCGATTAATCAGCGACATGGTTAAAGATATGACAAACAGGTCGAGCATCGACCAGCGACCAATCCAGGTCACCATCCGCAGTAACAGAATGCGTGTGCGTAAACCTTGCTGGCATTTAAAATGAATGCTCAACAGTAAAGTGAACATGACGATCACTTTAGTAAACGGTACCAGAATACTGGCGATAAACACGATTCCCGCAACCGCAATGTTGCTACTTGCCAGCGACATAATTCCGGAAAGAATTGTATCTTCCTGCCGTCCTCCGTTCAGATAAATGATAGAAATAGGCAACAGGTTGGCAGGTAACAACAAAACGATTGACGCTAACAGCGCCGCCCAGCATTTTTGCAAACTATGACGGCGACGCAGGCGTAGCGGGATATGGCAACGCGGGCAGCGACCACGCTGATCAGGATAGCCGGTAAAATGGCACCCAAGACAGACACGAAGTTTCTCGTCCCTACGCGTAGCGGGGCGCTGCGGATAAAATCGCTCCCACAGCTCCTCGACATTAAGATGTGACAACGTCACCGTCGTTAAAATCACCAACGCCACAAAAGAGAACAAGCCGACACCCGCCTGGATATGGGCATAATCCTGTACCTTTATAGAAGCAACGCCAATGCCGACCAGGTAGATATCCAGCATTACCCACTCTTTAAGTCGCTCAAGCATCAGCAGTACCGGACGTAAATTCATTCCCAGTCGGTTACCAAACCATAAATATGCTATGGAGGACACCAGAATGAGGGGGGCACCAATAACGCAGAAAAAGACCATCGCCCCCGTTATCGTATCGCCCTGTTTGGTCATTTGCCAGATGCCTTGCATGACGTTGGCGTCGATACGAATACCTAACAGCCAGATATGCAACAGCGGTTCGCCCCAGGCAAACGGCATCAGCAACAGCATGGTGAAAGCCATTGCCGCCAGGCGCGTTAGCGACCAGTCGCGCCCGTCGCGAATTTTTGCCTGACAGCGCGGACAATAGGCACTCTGATGAGAATTTATCTCGGGCAGGCTAAACAGCATGTCACATTGCGGGCAACGTTGGTAATCACCACGCGGCAGTTCCTCGCCGATTGCCCTCACTGTTATCTTTTTTGTCGGCGTAATTTGTGGTGTGTTAAGAGCCATGACGTGCCAAATGTAATAAGAATTAACATTAATATTAACCCATGATTGGAATGATCTTGAGCATTAACGCATTTAATGCTTATTTTAATAGGCTGGCAGTTCCAGGTAAGACAACCAAGTGATTATATAATGAACAAAACAGAATTTTACGCGGATTTAAATCGCGACTTTAACGCGCTGATGGCGGGAGAAACCAGTTTTCTGGCAACGCTTGCGAACACCAGTGCGTTGTTATACGAGCGTCTCACTGACGTAAACTGGGCAGGTTTTTATTTGCTTGAGGACGATACACTGGTACTAGGACCATTTCAGGGCAAAATTGCCTGTGTCCGGATACCCGTCGGGCGCGGGGTGTGCGGCACTGCGGTTGCCCGCAATCAAGTGCAGCGTATCGAGGATGTTCACGCGTTTGACGGGCATATTGCCTGTGATGCGGCGAGTAATTCTGAAATTGTTCTGCCGCTGGTGGTGAAAAATCAGATTATTGGTGTTCTTGACATCGATAGTACCGTCTTCGGTCGCTTTACAGACGAGGACGAGCAAGGCTTACGTCAGCTTGTGGCACAGCTTGAAAAAGTGCTTGCAACGACGGATTACAAAAAATTCTTTGCGAGCGTCGCAGGATAATCAACGGATAACGTAGCATTTACTGGTAGCGTCATTATAATGACGCCTGTTCATGCCTGCGCTTGTTGGCTACGTCCGTTGTAATCAGGAAATTTCATGGAAAATCAACCTAAGTTGAATAGCAGTAAAGAAGTAATCGCGTTTCTGGCCGAACGTTTTCCCCACTGTTTCAGTGCGGAAGGTGAAGCGCGTCCGCTGAAAATCGGTATTTTTCAGGATTTGGTCGATCGTGTTGCCGGGGAAATGAACCTGAGCAAAACGCAATTACGATCCGCTTTACGTCTCTACACTTCGAGCTGGCGTTATCTTTACGGTGTTAAACCCGGCGCAACGCGTGTCGATCTTGACGGCAACCCATGCGGTGAGCTGGACGAGCAACATGTAGAGCATGCTCGCAAGCAGCTTGAAGAAGCGAAAGCGCGTGTTCAGGCACAGCGTGCTGAACAGCAAGCGAAAAAACGCGAAGCTGCCGCAGCTGCTGGTGAGAAAGAAGACGCACCGCGCCGCGAACGCAAGCCACGTCCGACCACGCCACGCCGCAAAGAAGGCGCTGAACGTAAACCTCGTGCGCAAAAGCCGGTAGAGAAAGCGCCAAAAACAGTAAAAGCACCTCGCGAAGAACAGCACACCCCGGTTTCTGACATTTCAGCTCTGACTGTCGGACAAGCCCTGAAGGTGAAAGCGGGTCAAAACGCGATGGATGCCACCGTATTAGAAATCACCAAAGACGGCGTCCGCGTCCAGCTGAATTCGGGTATGTCTTTGATTGTGCGCGCAGAACACCTGGTGTTCTGAAACGGAGGCCGGGCCAGGCATGAACATGTTTTTTAGGCTTACCGCGTTAGCTGGCCTGCTTGCAATAGCAGGCCAGACCTTCGCTGTAGAAGATATCACGCGTGCTGATCAAATTCCGGTATTAAAGGAAGAGACGCAGCATGCGACGGTAAGTGAGCGCGTAACGTCGCGCTTCACCCGTTCTCATTATCGTCAGTTCGACCTCGATCAGGCATTTTCGGCCAAAATCTTTGACCGCTACCTGAATCTGCTCGATTACAGCCACAACGTGCTGCTGGCAAGCGATGTTGAACAGTTCGCGAAAAAGAAAAGCGAGTTAGGCGATGAACTGCGTTCAGGCAAACTCGACGTTTTCTACGATCTCTACAATCTGGCGCAAAAGCGCCGTTTTGAGCGTTACCAGTACGCTTTGTCGGTACTGGAAAAGCCGATGGATTTCACCGGCAACGACACTTATAACCTTGACCGCAGCAAAGCGCCCTGGCCGAAAAACGAGGCTGAGTTGAACGCGCTGTGGGACAGTAAAGTCAAATTCGACGAGTTAAGCCTGAAGCTGGCAGGAAAAACGGATAAAGAAATTCGTGAAACCCTGACACGCCGCTACAAATTTGCCATTCGTCGTCTGGCGCAAACCAACAGCGAAGATGTTTTCTCGCTGGCAATGACGGCGTTTGCGCGTGAAATCGACCCGCATACCAACTATCTTTCCCCGCGTAATACCGAACAGTTCAACACTGAAATGAGTTTGTCGCTGGAAGGTATTGGCGCAGTGCTGCAAATGGATGATGACTACACCGTTATCAATTCGATGGTGGCAGGTGGTCCGGCAGCGAAGAGTAAAGCTATCAGTGTTGGTGACAAAATTGTCGGTGTTGGTCAAACAGGCAAGCCGATGGTTGACGTGATTGGCTGGCGTCTTGATGATGTGGTTGCCTTAATTAAAGGGCCGAAGGGCAGTAAAGTTCGTCTGGAAATTTTACCTGCTGGTAAAGGGACCAAGACCCGCACTGTAACATTGACCCGTGAACGTATTCGTCTCGAAGACCGCGCGGTTAAAATGTCGGTGAAGACCGTCGGTAAAGAGAAAGTCGGCGTGCTGGATATTCCGGGCTTCTATGTGGGTTTGACAGACGATGTCAAAGTTCAACTGCAGAAACTGGAAAAACAGAATGTCAGCAGTGTGATCATCGACCTGCGTAGCAATGGCGGTGGGGCGCTGACCGAAGCGGTATCGCTCTCAGGTCTGTTTATTCCTGCGGGTCCCATTGTTCAGGTCCGCGATAACAACGGCAAGGTTCGTGAAGACAGCGATACCGACGGGCAGGTGTTCTATAAAGGCCCGCTGGTGGTACTGGTTGACCGTTTCAGTGCTTCGGCTTCAGAAATCTTTGCCGCGGCAATGCAGGATTACGGTCGTGCGCTGGTTGTGGGTGAACCGACGTTTGGTAAAGGCACCGTTCAGCAATACCGTTCATTGAACCGTATTTACGATCAGATGTTACGTCCTGAATGGCCAGCGCTGGGTTCTGTGCAGTACACGATCCAGAAATTCTATCGCGTTAACGGCGGCAGTACGCAACGTAAAGGCGTAACGCCAGACATCATCATGCCGACGGGTAATGAAGAAACGGAAACGGGTGAGAAATTCGAAGATAACGCGCTGCCGTGGGATAGCATTGATGCTGCGACTTATGTGAAATCAGGCGATTTAACGGCCTTTGAACCGGAGCTACTGAAGGAACATAATGCGCGTATCGCGAAAGATCCTGAGTTCCAGAACATCATGAAGGATATCGCGCGCTTCAACGCTATGAAGGACAAGCGCAATATCGTTTCTCTGAATTACGCTGTGCGTGAGAAAGAGAATAATGAAGATGATGCGACGCGTCTGGCGCGTTTGAACGAACGCTTTAAACGCGAAGGTAAACCGGAGTTGAAGAAGCTGGATGATCTACCAAAAGATTACCAGGAGCCGGATCCTTATCTGGATGAGACGGTGAATATCGCACTCGATCTGGCGAAGCTTGAAAAAGCCAGACCCGCGGAACAACCCGCTCCCGTCAAGTAATATCAAGCAGGCACAAGAAATTGTGCCTGATTTTTTAACAGCGGCAAGATGCCGTAAATCAGATGCTACAAAATGTAAAGTTGTGTCTTTCTGGTGACTTACGCACTATCCAGACTTGAAAATAGTCGCGTAACCCATACGATGTGGGTATCGCATATTGCGTTTTGTTAAACTGAGGTAAAAAGAAAATTATGATGCGAATCGCGCTCTTCCTGCTAACGAACCTGGCCGTAATGGTCGTTTTCGGGCTGGTACTGAGCCTGACAGGGATACAGTCGAGCAGCGTTCAGGGGCTGATGATCATGGCCTTGCTGTTCGGTTTTGGTGGTTCCTTCGTTTCGCTTCTGATGTCCAAATGGATGGCATTACGATCTGTTGGCGGGGAAGTGATCGAGCAACCGCGTAACGAAAGGGAACGTTGGCTGGTTAATACTGTAGCAACCCAGGCTCGTCAGGCAGGGATCGCTATGCCGCAAGTGGCTATCTACCATGCGCCGGACATCAACGCTTTTGCAACCGGTGCGCGCCGTGATGCCTCTCTGGTTGCTGTCAGCACCGGTTTGCTGCAGAACATGAGCCCGGATGAAGCCGAGGCGGTAATTGCTCACGAAATCAGCCACATCGCCAATGGTGATATGGTCACCATGACGCTGATTCAGGGCGTGGTGAACACCTTCGTTATCTTTATTTCCCGTATTCTGGCGCAGCTTGCCGCGGGTTTTATGGGCGGAAATCGTGATGAAGGTGAAGAGAGCAACGGCAACCCGCTGATCTACTTTGCGGTTGCAACGGTTCTGGAACTGGTGTTTGGTATTCTGGCGAGCATTATCACCATGTGGTTCTCGCGTCATCGTGAATTCCATGCTGATGCCGGTTCGGCAAAACTGGTTGGTCGCGAGAAAATGATTGCCGCGCTGCAGCGCCTGAAAACCAGCTATGAACCGCAAGAAGCAACCAGCATGATGGCTTTCTGCATTAACGGTAAGTCGAAATCGCTCAGTGAGTTGTTCATGACTCACCCGCCGCTGGATAAACGAATTGAAGCTCTGCGTACGGGTGAATACCTGAAGTAATATGAAGTAAATACTAAAAAGCGCGTTCTGATCGACGCGCTTTTTTTATGCCCTGGATCGTGGCTGAGTGATACGTAAACCACTCACACAGGCAGCAATCACTGCCAGAATAGCCGCAGCCATCAGCGAAACGTGCGTACCATTATCACCGAACTGATTTAGCATCAGCGCCACCAGTGCCGCGCCGCTACTCTGACCCAGTAGACGAGCCGTTCCTAACATGCCACTGGCTCCACCGCTACGTTCGCGAGGAGCGGAGGTAATAATGGTGTGGTTATTGGGTGACTGGAACAAGCCAAATCCAGCGCCACATAAGATCATCGGCCAGATAATATTGATATCCGCAGGTGACGCGGGCAGCAGAACCAGGGAAAAAAGCCCCGCAGCCATGATGAACAACCCTAGAGCACCCAGCAATCCTGCATGTACGCGTTCAATCAAATAGCCTGCCAACGGAGCCATCACCATCGTTGCTAACGGCCACGGTGTCAGAAGTAAACCTGTTTCGACTTCACTACGCCCGAGCACGGTTTGCAGGTAAAAGGGCAGGGAAACCATTGCCAGCATTTGTGCGCAGAAAGAGCAAACAGATGTGCAAATAGAAAGTGAAAACAGCGGGATACGCAGTAAATCCACCGGTAGCAGCGGTACGGGAAGAGAAAGCTGGCGGCGAATAAAGAAAATACCAACAACAACCATTACCACCAGTTCCGCAGCAATTAACGTCAGCGATTGCCCCTGAGCGAAACCACTCAACGCAGTGATAAGCAGGCCGAAGGTTAACGCGTTCATCACGGCGCTGGGCAGGTCGAAACGGGGTTTACTGGCGCGAGAACCATTGGGTGGCAGAAAACGCATCGCCAGAAGCAGGGCGATAATACCTAACGGTACGTTGATTAAAAATAACCATTTCCAGGATGCGATGGAGAGGATTGCTGCAGCAATTGTCGGCCCGGCAGCAGAAGAGACGGCAACAATAAACGAGTTTATGCCCATCCCTCTCCCCAGAAAACGTTGTGGATAGATCAGGCGGATAAGTGCGGTATTAACGCTCATCAACGCTGCACCGCCGAAACCTTGTATGACACGCGCAAGGGTGAGCATTTGCAGCGAATCAGAAAGGGCGCAGAACAGTGAAGACAACAGAAAAACGACCAGACCGCATTTATAAATACGTCGATAGCCAAACATATCGCCCAGAAACGAAAACGAGAGCAGGGAGATGACAATGGCGATTTGATAGGCGTTCACTACCCAGATGGAACTGGCTGGCGTGGCATGAAGGTCCGTGGCGATTGTTGGCAGGGCGACGTTGGCGATTGCGCCGTCAAGGACAGCCATCGAAATACCAATCACAATGGTTAATATCGCACCGTATCGCTGGGGCAATGGCAGGCCGTCGGCCTGAACTTTTGGCATAGGAATTTTATATCTTTGGTGAATAATCAACAGGGGTATGATTCTAGCACTGATATTCACGGTGGATGTCGCAGAATTGTAACTAACCGGCAAAAGATGGATTGCGACCACCCTGGTGCGAAATTATAATAAAAAACAGTTCTGATTTTTATAAAACACTCGCAATGAGGTGATAAATGGCTAACGCAGATCTGGATAAACAGCCTGATTCTGTATCTTCCGTGCTAAAAGTTTTTGGCATTTTGCAGGCGCTGGGTGAAGAGCGCGAAATAGGGATAACCGAGCTGTCGCAGCGCGTCATGATGTCAAAAAGCACCGTTTATCGCTTTTTACAGACCATGAAAACCTTAGGTTATGTGGCGCAGGAAGGGGAGTCGGAGAAATATTCCCTGACCCTGAAATTGTTTGAACTGGGCGCTCGCGCGTTACAAAACGTCGATTTAATTCGTAGCGCAGATATCCAGATGCGTGAGATCTCCCGCCTGACCAAAGAAACTATCCACCTCGGCGCACTGGACGAAGACAGTATTGTTTACATTCACAAAATTGACTCTATGTACAATTTGCGCATGTATTCACGGATTGGGCGTCGTAATCCGCTGTACAGCACCGCGATTGGTAAGGTACTGCTGGCATGGCGCGATCGCGATGAAGTGAAGCAAATTCTTGAGGGCGTGGAGTATAAACGCAGTACCGAGCGGACCATCACCAGTACAGAAGCGTTATTACCCGTTCTGGACCAGGTGCGCGAGCAGGGGTATGGCGAAGATAACGAAGAGCAGGAAGAAGGGCTGCGATGCATTGCGGTACCGGTATTTGATCGTTTTGGCGTGGTCATTGCCGGTTTGAGCATCTCCTTCCCGACGTTGCGTTTCTCTGAAGAGCGTTTACAGGAATATGTCGCAATGTTGCATACCGCAGCGCGCAAAATTTCTGCCCAAATGGGTTATCACGACTATCCGTTCTGATGAGAGTAAGAACCTGTCGGAATATCAAACAGACAGGTTCTTTATTTAGCATGAGAAAAATAAAGTTGAAGGTGCGTTATATTAAACGCGCTTGCTATAAGAATATTTTACTCATGAGTGAGAATCTGGTTATTTATTACCCTTAACCATTATCGACCACGATATTGCTTTTACGTAACAGTGGGCAATCTGTTATCCCCAAGAAACCACTTTTAGTGTGCAAGTATTGTACCGTGCTGGTGCCTCTGGCAGTCAGATAGGTACATTGCAAACCTAATCCTGCGGCATTCTCTTTGCTTCCAATCAAAACGCCATATCCGCTGAGTAATAATCCTATCCATACCAGTGCTATCAGCATAACTGTGCGAATGATGAATCGCATTACAACCTCTTCTCTTTTTATGTTCGCTTAATCGTAGCGGCAATATGCGCTGAAGCAAGCTACTCATTCCGAAAAAGCACGAATATCGACATAGTTAGGCGCTGTTTAACTAACGCATGCTAGTTTAATGACATAAGGTAGGTGAAGCGGAGATTGGAGTGAAAAAGTTTCGATGGGTCGTTCTGGTTGTCGTGGTGTTGGCTTGCTTGCTGCTTTGGGCGCAGGTATTCAACATGATGTGCGATCAGGATGTACAATTTTTCAGCGGAATTTGTGCCATTAACCAGTTTATCCCGTGGTGATATCATTTTTTCAGCACTAGATTTTCTTCCTCTCCAGCAGTGGTAGAATAGCGCCTCTACTCAGAGGTGGTGAAATGAACGAAGTTGTAAATTCAGGCGTGATGAACATTGCGTCTTTGGTTGTATCGGTGGTGGTTCTTCTTATCGGGCTCATCTTGTGGTTTTTTATCAATCGTGCCAGTTCTCGGACTAACGAACAGATTGAACTGCTTGAGGCGTTGCTGGATCAGCAAAAACGTCAAAATGCACTGTTACGTCGTTTGTGCGAAGCAAACGAACCTGAGAAAGCAGATAAAAAGACCGTTGAGAGTCAAAAATCGGTTGAAGACGAAGATATTATTCGTCTGGTCGCCGAACGATAATCCTTCCTCAATCTTGAGTAACCCCGTCGTTGAAGGGTTACTCAATTCATCCTGATTATACGCACTGCCATGGTGCAACTGCTTCAAATTAAAACTCTGGTCTGACTTCAAATAATTATCATATTATTTATTTGCGTAACGGGATATCAGAAAAAGATATTTTCCTCATTAATTTATTAGGATGTTTACATCGGATTTGTGATTAAGCGTGGTATTATTTATTAGCGAAACGTTTCTCTCTTGATTTTTTGCTCATTCATCAATTTTTCTTATTTTAAGTTTTCAATCCCTTTGGGGATTGACTTCTCTTTAGGGTAATTGATAGCCGTTAACTGACTGTTTTATGAGAAAAAGTGATATAACTTTTTATTCATTGCATAGCAAAAAATGTGATATTGCACGCACTATGTAATAACTTCTCCCACTGGCCTGGAACAACTGAACTTATTGAACTATGTTAGAAACTACGCCAGTTTAAGTATCTGCCTGAACTGGCAAGGTTAAGCACAATGATATATCGGCGCGTATTCCGTTGCATAAGTGTGCAAAAAAAGTGGAAGACGTATCGAGATTTGTGCGTCTGATCGAGACATGTTTAAAAATGGCTTGCCATAATTAACGTTGTATGTGATAACAGATTTCGGGTTAAACGAGGTACAGTTCTGTTTATGTGTGGCATTTTCAGTAAAGAAGTCCTGAGTAAACACGTTGACGTTGAATACCGCTTCTCTGCCGAGCCTTATATTGGTGCCTCATGCAGTAATGTGTCAGTTTTATCTATGTTATGCCTGCGGGCGAAGAAAACAATCTAAGGAATTTTTCAAATGGCAAAGATTAAAGGTCAGGTTAAGTGGTTCAACGAGTCTAAAGGTTTTGGCTTCATTACTCCGGCTGATGGCAGCAAAGACGTGTTCGTACACTTCTCCGCTATCCAGGGTAATGGCTTCAAAACTCTGGCTGAAGGTCAGAACGTTGAGTTCGAAATTCAGGACGGCCAGAAAGGTCCGGCAGCTGTTAACGTAACAGCTATCTGATCGAATCCACTGATCTGAAGTGTGAATACGCTTCAATCTCGCTATAAAGCCTCGTCGAATGCGAGGCTTTTTACTATGCTTTATCTTCGCTCCTGGCGTTCGGATATTTGCCCGCCGCGTGATTCGCGTTACACTTGCGGCCTTTAGTATCCTGCCGGAGTTGTCATGTCTTTTTCCTGTCCACTTTGCCATCAGCCTCTTTCGCGTGAAAAAAACAGCTATATCTGTCCCCAGCGACATCAGTTTGATATGGCGAAAGAAGGGTATGTCAATCTGCTGCCCGTTCAGCATAAACGGTCTCGTGATCCGGGCGACAGCGCGGAAATGATGCAAGCACGCCGCGCATTCTTAGATGCCGGACATTATCAGCCGCTGCGTGATGCAATTGTCGCCCAACTGAGGGAACGGCTTGATGATAAGGCCACGGCGGTGCTGGATATTGGCTGTGGTGAAGGGTATTACACACACGCATTTGCCGATGCGTTGCCCGAAATCACCACGTTTGGTCTGGATGTTTCGAAGGTAGCGATAAAAGCGGCGGCGAAACGCTATCCGCAGGTCACTTTTTGTGTCGCTTCCAGCCACCGTTTGCCGTTTTCCGATACCAGTATGGACGCCATAATACGTATTTACGCGCCGTGTAAAGCAGAAGAATTAGCACGAGTAGTGAAGCCCGGCGGCTGGGTCATTACTGCCACGCCGGGACCGCGACATTTGATGGAGCTGAAGGGGCTGATTTACAATGAAGTACATCTTCATGCACCTCATGCAGAACAACTGGAAGGTTTTACATTACAGCAGAGTGATGAGTTGTGTTATCCGATGCGTCTTCGCGGTGATGAAGCCGTCGCATTATTGCAGATGACGCCGTTTGCCTGGCGTGCGAAGCCAGAAGTCTGGCAAACACTGGCAGCAAAAGAAGTGTTCGACTGCCAGACGGACTTTAATATTCACCTCTGGCAGCGTTCTTATTAACCGTGGAAGTGCGTCCAGAGGATCTGGACGCCGATGCCGATCAGCACCAGCCCGCCGAGAATTTCCGCTTTTTTCCCAATAATTGAGCCGATAAAGCGACCAACCATCATCCCTAATGTCGACATAATCAAGGTTGCACAACCAATGGCCAATGCGGTCGCGATAATGTTGACCTGCAGGAAAGCAAGACCAACACCCACAGCCATGGCATCCAGGCTGGTGGCAATCGCGGTGGTTACCAGTAGCCAGAAACCGTGCCGACGGCGCGGCTCTTCATCTTCATCATCTGCGCCACGAAAACCCTCAATAATCATTCGCCCGCCGAGGAATATCAGCAGCACAAACGCAATCCAGTGGTTCCATTCAAGGACAAACCGGCTGGCTAACATGCCCATTCCCCAGCCGATCAGCGGCGTCAGGGTTTCGACGGCACCAAAAATAAGGCCGGTTCGCAATGCTTCAGAAAATTTCGGTTTATGGAGGGTGGCACCTTTACCGATTGATGCAGCAAATGCATCCATCGACATACCAAACGCAAGAAGAACAGTAGCAGTGATATTCATGACAATGTCCTGACCGGGGTATCCATAAAACACATCATCGCCCCCAGCAAACATGCATACATGAACAACAAGCCGTGATGGTTTTCGCGTTCATGCAGGCATAGCGATTGATGTGCATATGGTCTCGCCTGACTGAAAGTATTCAGTCCGTACGTGCCACGTTTTGCAACGAGTATGTTGACACGTACATTTCCGGAATCTGGAAATCGGCTACTCCCCAAATGAGGGCGCAACCTTAACATATTTTGAGAATATAAAACAACTGTTGGAATATATTATTTCATTGCTTTATTGATAACGATTTTCATTTATATTTATATATCAATGAAACGTTAAAATAAATAACAAATAAGGGAAGAGGTAATATAGCCTAAGCTATGTCTGATTATTAAAAATACACTAAACATAGCTTTGGCTAAATTCATAACTTATTGAGTTGAAACGAGAAGCTTATAAATTTTTTCCAGATCGTCGATATTTCGAACGCGGATTAACAGCCGACGGTGTTCTAATTGCATCACCAACACGCCATCTTCCGACAAGTTCATCGCTTTGATTCGGCTATATTCAATCCAGACATTGGCGAAGAAAAAACCTTTTTGTTTAAAGATGATCTTCGGAACGCGGATCCAGAATATATAAAAACCCATCAGAGCCAGTGCGCTTAATAACCATGTCGTTATTAACGCACCATGATTCGTGACGTTGTTATAGATAAGAATGACAATCAATCCGACGAAGATAACGCTATCGATGCGACCACGCCGGAGCAAAGGAATTGCCAGCAGGGTGGGGCCGTTACGGCGGGGCATGATGAACTGATCGTAGATCGCGAAGGCCAGGAGTGCGGCGATGAAAAGAATCAGTACCAGGTCCGTGATTGTCATTAATCCTCCAGATAAAAAAACGGGGCCAAAAGGCCCCGGTAGTGTACAACAGTCTTACAGTCCCAGCAGGCCGCAAGCGTAACCAGCGATACCGATGACGAAGAAGCCAACGATGATCCACAGCGGGTTAACTTTTTTGCGCAGTAGCCACATACAAGCAAAGGTCAGCAGCAGTGGTACCAGGCCTGGCATTAACTGGTCCAGAATAGTCTGGACAGTAGTAACGTGTTCTTTGCCCGTCTGGTCAGTAATGCGAGAGACAACCAGCGGAATGTTGACATGTGTCCACTTGTTAACCAATGCCCCCATGACAAACAGGCCGAGGATAGACGCCCCTTCCGTCAGTTTTTGCAGGAAGCCACCACCCATATCTTTAACGATATCGATACCTTTGGAGTAACCATACGCTACGCCGTAGTAACGGGTTGCCAGACGCACCAGGTTAAACAGGATGAAGAACAGCAGCGGACCTAACAGGCTGCCGCTCATCGCGATACCGGCACCCAGTGCTGCAAATACCGGACGTACGGTTCCCCAGAAGATCGGGTCGCCTACACCAGCCAGCGGCCCCATCAAACCGACTTTGATACCGTTGATAGCACCGTCGTCGATCTCTGCGCCATTAGCACGCTGTTCTTCCAGCGCCAGGGTTACGCCGAGAATCGGCGCAGCCACGAACGGCTGGGTGTTAAAGAACTCCAGGTGACGGCGAATAGCTTGTTTACGAGCTTCGTTGTTCTCAGGGTAGAGGCGACGAATTGCCGGTACCATAGAGAAGCAGAAACCCAGTGCCTGCATACGTTCGAAGTTCCATGAACCCTGGAAGAGGTTAGAACGCAGGAAGACGCCACGAATATCACTTTGAGTGAGTTTTTTCTCGGTGGTAGTTTGAGTTGTATCAACCATTTCGCTCACCTGTTAGTCCAGTTCGTTATCGAGATCGTTGTTACCAGCTGCCTGAGCAGGCGCACCGGCTACGCGGTTGTATTTCGGGCTAAGTTGGATGTAGAGCACTGCCATAACAGTACCAATCACACCCAGAGCAACCAGGTTAAAGTTGGTGAATGCTGCGGTTACGAAGCCGAGGTAGAAGAACGGCATCAGGTAGCCAGCACGCATCATGTTGATAACCATCGCATAACCAACCACCACGATCATGCCACCGGCGATATTCAGACCATTGGTCACCACTTCCGGAATCGCATTCAGCATGTTCTGTACTTCGCTGGTACCAACAGACAGCGCAACGATGACGGCCGGAATAGCCACACGCATTGCTTGCAGGAACAGAGAAGAAACGTGGATCCAGGAAATCGCTGTCAGGTTGCCGTTATCAGCAGCCTTATCCGCAGCGTGCTGGAAAGCAACGGTAATAGTACGAACGATGATGGTCAGTACCTGGCCCGCAGCGGCCAGAGGGATTGCCAGTGCGATACCTGCACCAATGCTCTGATGACCTGCGATAACCAGAATGGTAGAAATGATAGAAGCCAGAGCGGCGTCAGGCGCAACTGCAGCACCGATGTTCATCCAGCCCAGCGCGATCATTTCCAGCGTACCACCGATAATAATACCGGTTTTCATATCCCCAAGAACGATACCCACCAGGGTACACGCGATTAGCGGACGGTGAAACTGAAATTCATCGAGGATTGATCCCATACCTGCGATACAGGCTACGATAAATACCAGCACAATTTGAAGAGTGGTAATCTCCATTGTACTTCTCCTGTTTACGTAAGACTTAAGTGTGAAAACTGAGTGATAATCAACACAATACGTTACTTATCGATTTTGCTGATCAGATCCATCATTTTCAGTTTCGGATCGGTGGAAACCTTACGGACTTCCAGCTCAATACCGCGCGCATTCAGTTTCTTGAACGCCTCGATATCTTTTTCATCAACCGAAACCGCGTTATTCACCTGGGTTTTACCCTGACGGAATGCCATACCACCGACGTTAACAGAGGTGATTTTCACGCCGCCTTCAACGAGACGCTCTACATCTGTTGGGTTGGTAAATAACAGCATTACGCGTTCGCCAGCATATTTCGGGTTGTTGTAGACGCGAATCATTTTGGCAACATCAACTACGTGTGCTGTTACGCCCGGAGGTGCAACCTGGGTGAGCAGTGTCTTACGAACGGTATCCGCAGCCACTTCATCACTAACAACAATAATACGGGAGACATTGGTTTCTTTGGTCCAGCGGGTGGCGACCTGACCGTGAATCAGACGGTCGTCGATACGCGCAAGGCCAATAACCATGTAGTCGTTTGGCCCCATTGGTTTTGCCGGAGTTGGAGCCGCTTTTGGTGCTGCGGCAGCGGGTGCTGGCGCGGCTTTTTCAACCGGTTTGGCTTTCAGAGCTTTCACGCCTTCACGGCCTGTTTCTACTGCCAGTGCCACCAGTTCATCAAAGCTTGGGTCATCATCACGGGCCATTAACGTTTCCACGAGCATTGGAATGTTAACGCCTGCAATGACTTCATAATGCTCTTTGTCGACGACAATGCGGCTGGCAGCATTGAACGGGCTGCCTCCCCATGTATCAACGAGAAACAGCACGCCTTTAGTGGTGTCGAGTTTTGCCAACTGAGCGTTGTACTTTTCAATCAGCGTTTCGGCATTTTCACCTGGAACGAAATCGATCCAGCCGACGTTTTCCTGCTCGCCTAACAGCATTTCTGCCGTTTTAAGCAACTGCTCTGCAGCCCAACCATGTGTGCCTATAACAATAGCAATGGTCACTTGCTACCTCCTTTATTATCGTTAACACCTCAACGTGCCAGATGTATTTTTGAATCGTCGTCCACAATCGAATCGATTCAGATAAGGGCTACAACCAAAAACCCCTGCGTTTCGCGATTTATTTTAGATATCGAAAAAATTATTTTATGTGATGAAGATCCGTAATTTAACTTTCGATTAGCAGAAATTTCGAAAGGTAAAATATCCTTGTCACATTCGTTTGCAAAGGAAGGTAAATCTTTGCCAAATCAGAGGCGTCTCTGATATGTTTAACTCCCGTTTAACAACCATGGAGTATAGGGCAGTAGCCCGCAGTATGGATCGTCACCGACGTCATTTCAGCATCAGGCCTTTTAACGCCTGCCTTTCTGGCTCTCTATGCCGCACCTTTCGTTTGCATTTTGTCGTTACGCCTGCATTATTTCTGGCGTCGAATAGCTATTCCTTAAGCAGGAGCTTGTCATGGAATTCTTAATGGACCCCTCAATTTGGGCGGGGCTACTCACGCTTGTTGTTCTCGAAATTGTGCTGGGTATCGATAACCTGGTCTTCATCGCCATTCTTGCTGACAAACTGCCGCCAAAACAACGCGATAAAGCGCGTTTGCTGGGGTTATCACTGGCGCTGATTATGCGTCTGGGGCTGCTGTCGCTGATTTCATGGATGGTCACGCTGACCAAACCGCTATTTACCGTCATGGATTTCTCCTTCTCCGGACGCGACCTGATTATGTTGTTCGGGGGGATATTCTTGCTGTTCAAAGCAACAACCGAACTGCATGAACGGCTGGAAAACCGCGATCATGATTCCGGCCACGGTAAAGGCTACGCCAGTTTCTGGGTGGTCGTCACACAGATTGTCATCCTTGACGCCGTCTTCTCGTTGGATGCGGTAATTACTGCAGTAGGGATGGTTAACCATCTGCCGGTGATGATGGCGGCGGTAGTGATTGCGATGGCGGTTATGTTGCTGGCATCCAAACCGCTGACGCGATTCGTTAACCAGCACCCCACGGTGGTGGTGCTCTGTCTGAGCTTCCTGTTAATGATTGGTCTGAGTCTGGTGGCAGAAGGTTTCGGTTTCCACATTCCGAAAGGTTACCTGTATGCCGCGATTGGCTTCTCGATCATCATCGAAGTGTTTAACCAGATTGCGCGTCGCAACTTTATTCGTCACCAGTCGACTTTGCCGCTGCGAGCGCGTACTGCCGATGCCATCCTGCGTTTGATGGGCGGGAAACGTCAGGCCAATGTTCAGCACGATGCCGATAACCCGATGCCGATGCCGATCCCGGAAGGTGCATTTGCCGAAGAAGAACGTTACATGATTAACGGCGTACTGACGCTGGCGTCGCGTTCTCTGCGCGGGATCATGACGCCGCGCGGTGAAATAAGCTGGGTTGACGCTAATCTCGGGGTCGATGAAATCCGCGAGCAGCTGCTCTCCTCACCGCACAGCCTGTTCCCGGTATGTCGCGGTGAACTGGATGAAATCATCGGAATCGTACGTGCTAAAGAACTGCTGGTGGCGCTGGAAGAGGGCGTTGATGTGGCGGCGATTGCTTCGGCGTCTCCGGCGATTATCGTCCCGGAAACCCTCGATCCGATCAACCTGCTGGGCGTGCTGCGTCGCGCTCGCGGGAGCTTTGTTATCGTGACCAACGAGTTTGGTGTGGTACAAGGCTTGGTCACGCCGCTGGATGTGCTGGAAGCCATTGCGGGTGAATTCCCGGACGCTGACGAAACGCCGGAAATCACTACCGATGGTGACGGCTGGCTGGTAAAAGGCGGTACAGATTTGCATGCCTTGCAGCAGGCGCTTGATGTTGAGCACCTTGCCGATGACGATGATATCGCGACGGTCGCGGGCCTGGTGATCTCGGCAAATGGTCACATTCCCCGTGTGGGCGATGTGATTGATGTAGGGCCACTGCATATCACCATCATTGAAGCCAATGATTATCGTGTTGATCTGGTTCGCATTGTTAAAGAGCAACCGGCGCACGATGAAGATGAGTAAGCGTTAACGTAACGGCATAATGGGCGTGATATGTCCATTATGCCGGGCGGGCGGCGGTTGGCTGCCCGCCAGCCATTTGGGAAAATCACGTAGCGGCATCGGCTGTGCGTACAAATACCCTTGCAAAATATGCACGCCATGACGGCGCAAATACTTCGCCTGTTCTTGCGTTTCCACGCCCTCCGCCACCAGTTCAATATTCAGTCTTTGCCCCAGCGCGATGATGATATCGGTCACCGTCGAGTTAACCGCGTCAGAACCTATAGCTGCGGTAAATGACTTATCAATTTTCAGCACGTCAGGACGTAATGTTTCAAGCCAGGAAAATGAACTGTTGCCGGTGCCGAAGTCATCAATCGCCAGTTTGACGTTTTTACGATGTAGCTCGCGGGCAATCCGATAATCAACATCCAGTAAGGCATCGCGTTCGGTGATTTCGAGGATCAGTTGCTGAATCGGGTGAGCGCTAAACCAGTACTGATTGAGATCTTTTATCAGCACACCACGGCGAAAATGGCTGGGTGCGACGTTAATGCCAACATGAAACTGACTACTCATCGGGAAAACATGGCGCTGACGAATGGTTTCTGCCATCACATAGCGGGTCAGTGGCACAATTAAATGATGTTCTTCCGCGATAGGAATAAACACATCCGGTGAAATCCAGCCCTGACGCGGATTGTTCCAGCGCAGCAAAATCTCTACACCAATACATTGCTGGCTGCGCGCATTAAGCAAAGGCTGACAGAACAATTCGAACTCATGTTGCGCCAGGCCCAGATTGATTTCGCGGGAAAAGCTCATCCGGTAAGCGGTCGCCAGCCAGGCGATGTAGCCCACCAGTAAACTTAGCAGCACCGCCAGCGGTAATTGTGTTGGAAGATAGTGCCATGCCAGCGCCGTAGCCCCCGGACCATTAACGTTAATGGTAAAAGGAAAGCGTTGCGAAGAAACCTGATAGTTTTCATTGTCTTCAGGTTGCGGAAGGGAATCTACCAGCCCATTACCATAGAGCAAATGCCGTTTGTCCACCGTCAGGCTGGCGCTACTGATTTGCGGCAGTTGTGGCTCAAGGAGCATTGCCGTCAGTAAGTCGATGTTAATCATCTCCATGACCCCAGCATTGCTACTGCCCGCTGCAGGCGTCCATTGAATCAAAACCGGACTGCCTTTAATCAGGGCACGGTCGATCGTCAGGCGTAAAAGTGGTTGCGGTGCAGGAAGTTCAGCCAGAATGTCCACGACGGGCACATTGCGATAACCAAAAATGCTGGAGCAATAGAGTGTGCCGTCTTGCACCAGGCCAATGGATCGCACAGTTTGGAGTTTTGCCGCCTGTTTACGTAATGGCAAATGGGCGACAGAGCAGGGCAGACCAATCAGCGGAAGCAAGACTTCGCTACCTGCCTGTAGGGGAAGCAGTACTTTATCTAATTCCTCTACAGCGTGATTGGCGAATTGTACTACCCGTTGTTGATTTAAGTTACGCTGTGAAATAAATCGCACGCTCAGGGTCGAAGCGAGCGTAACGAGTGCGCAAATCGTACAAACAATCATTCGATTACGGCGATAGGTTTTAATGATCCGTTGTGCTTTTTGCATGCGGGCCACCCTGTAAGCGTATGGCGACAAACGCCTGACGCAACAGTGGAAGTGTAGTGGGGAATATTACAGCAGACGAGAAAGCGGGTATAAATTCGCCCATCCGTTGCAGATGGGCGAGTAAGAAGTATTAGTCACACTGGACTTTGATTGCCAGACCACCGCGTGAGGTTTCGCGGTATTTGGCGTTCATGTCCTTACCGGTTTCGTACATCGTTTCGATGACCTTATCCAGCGAGACGCGCGGTGCACTGGTGCGGCGCAGAGCCATCCGTGCGGCGTTAATCGCCTTCACAGAGGCAATGGCATTACGCTCAATGCACGGCACCTGAACCTGCCCTGCAACCGGGTCGCAGGTTAAACCAAGGTTGTGTTCCATGCCAATTTCCGCCGCCACGCAAACCTGTTCCGGGCTACCGCCCAGCAGTTCTGTAAGACCCGCAGCAGCCATTGAACAGGCAACACCCACTTCGCCCTGGCAACCAACTTCCGCACCGGAAATAGAGGCGTTCATTTTATACAATGCACCAATCGCGCCCGCTGCCATAAAGTAACGGGTATAGATGTCCGGGCTGACCGATTCAATAAAGTGGTCATAGTAAGCCAGCACTGCCGGAACGATACCGCAGGCACCGTTGGTTGGCGCAGTTACCACACGACCACCGGCGGCGTTTTCTTCGTTAACTGCCAGCGCAAACATGTTTACCCAGTCAATGACATTCATCGGATCGTTAGACAGTTTATCGCTGGAAACTAACATCCGGCGCAGGGCAGACGCACGACGTGGCACGCGCAGCGGGCCTGGCAGTACACCTTCGGTGTTCATCCCGCGATCGATACATGCCTGCATGGTTTGCCAGACATGCGCGAAATACTCGTCGATCTCTTTCTTGCTGTGCAGCGCCAGTTCGTTCTGCATAGCGAGACCAGACAGCGAATAGCCGGTTTCATTACAGTACGCGAGCAGTTCGGTGGCAGATTTGAACGGATACGGCACGCTCACTTCGTTGGCAGCATCCTGACCAAAGTGTTCTTCATCGACGATAAAACCGCCGCCGATGGAATAATAAGTTTTGCTGTAGACGACTTCATCGCCGTTATAGGCGTGGATTTGCATACCGTTTTCATGCAGCGGCAGGTTGCCGTTATGAAAACGCATCCCGTTGTCGCGCGGGAAATCCACTTCATGCCGTCCCTGTGCCAGCAGCAGACGTTCGCGCTCTTCTACGTCGCGAGTAAAACCGGGAATACTGTCGATATCCACGGTGGCAGGTTCGTTACCTGCAAGACCCATAATAATGGCGATATCGGTGTGGTGGCCTTTACCCGTCAGCGACAGTGAACCATAAACGTCCACGGCAACGCGAGTAACGCTATCCAGTAAGCCTTTTTCGACCAGATCATCGACGAACTGTTTACCCGCCTTCATAGGCCCTACGGTATGGGAAGATGAGGGACCAATCCCCACCTTAAACATGTCGAATAGACTAATCACGATAATACTCCTGACAAGGTGACTGGACTTCCAGTAACGAACTAATAACAGCGCATAGTGTAAGAGGGAACGCGGCGACTGGCTTAACTATTCACATGAATTAAACTAATCAAAAACCGCGATTTAACTAATATTGCGATGATTGTCTCAAGTAGTGTTTTGTAGATGTAAAGATAAGTATAGTCAGGGTTTCACACCAATTTGCAGCGCCAGCTCACGAATTATGCCTGCGGTCATTCCCCATACAAAATACTGTTCGTACCAGGACAGCCATACCCGATGTGAATCGCCACGGCGGTAGATATCTAAAGGGTGATAACGACCCAGATGTAATGCCTGGGCGAGCGGCATTTCAAACACCGCCGAGACTTCATCTTCACTGGCGCGATACGGCAGATCGGGCGGGATAATGCCGACCACTGGGGTTACCTGATAGCCAGTTACGCTATCGACGGGCGGCAGCACGCCGATAACTTCAACGGCGGAAGGCGGTATAGCGACCTCTTCTTCAGCTTCGCGCAGCGCGGCGGCGATAACTGATGCGTCCGTGTCATCGACTGCACCTCCAGGGAATGCCACTTGTCCAGCGTGTTTACGCAGATGAATTGAACGCTGAGTCAGCAACAACCCCGGTTGCGGTCGACGGACGATGGGGATTAACACGGCAGCCTGACGATGATTTAGGGTTTCCCGGTTAATTTGCGGGCGCAAAAGTTGAAAGCGAGATAAAAAATCATCAAGCGTCAGGCTACGGTATTCCACGTCTTACTTCTCCAGTTGGCGTAATATCTTATTAACTTTATCAAAAGTTTCCTGATATTCCGCTTCTTCCTGGCTATCGGCGACAATTCCACCGCCCGCAGAGCAGTATATTTGTCCGTTAATGGCAGTCAGCGTGCGGATAGTAATGCTGGTATCCATGTTGCCGCAAAAGCTCAAATAGCCAATGCTGCCGCACCAGGCATTACGTCGCTGCGGTTCCAGTTCGTCGATAATTTCCATAGCCCGTACTTTCGGAGCCCCGGTTATTGAGCCACCAGGAAAAGCTGCGCGCAGCAGATCGCTGGCGTGTAACTGTTCTGGTAGTCGCGCCGTTATAGTGCTGACCAGATGATGCACGGCAGGGAAGGGTTCCACCACGAACAGCTCTGGTACTTTTACCGAACCGGCTACGGCAACACGACCGATATCATTACGCATTAAATCGACAATCATCAGATTTTCGGCACGATCTTTCGCTGAGTTCGCCAGTTTTTCTGCTTGTTTGCTATCTTCCTGAGGATCGGGCAGGCGTGGTAGCGTGCCTTTAATCGGGCGGGTCTGGATTTCACTATTATCACAAAGAATAAACCGCTCTGGCGAAAGGCTTAAAATTGCACCCTGTTCAAGACGTAAAAAAGCGCTAAATGGCGCGCGGTTGGCCTGATTAAGCTGAAGGAATGCCTGCCATTCATCGCCAGAATAGGTCGCATGAAAACGCTGGGCGAGATTCACCTGATAGCAATCACCGCTGTGCAGATATTCCTGTACCTGGCGAAATTTTTCGCCGTACTGCTCGCGGGTCATATTGGATTGCCAGTCGGAAGTGAGCGTGAAATCTTCCTGCGGCGAGAATTGCTGGCTTTCCAGCCAGGCCCGACGGGCATTGACATCATTATGACTCAGCAAAGAAACTGTATGACGCTGGTGGTCGACAATGAGCGCCCAATCGTAGATACCCACTGCCATATCCGGCAGAACGATATCTTGTTCCGCAATTTCTGGCAGTGACTCAAAACGGCGGCCCAGATCGTAGCCAAACAACCCCAGTGCGCCGCCCTGAAATGGCAAATCTTCGTTATGCGTTGGGCGAATGTCTGCGCGATCCAGCACCTGCTGGAGCACCTGTAGCGGGTCATCAGTGGTCGTTGTGCGTTTTTCGCTTTCACTAACAACGGTTTCTTTACCGAAAGTGGTTAAAGTGCAAATCGGATCGGCGACCACAATATCAAAGCGGCTATACGGATGATCGGCATAGCCGGAGTGTAAAAGCATCGCCCACGGCAGGTGGCTTAAGCGGGAGAAATAAAATTCAGCGGCGTCCTGACGCCAGGGTAAAGTAATCACAGCGGGAGATAACGTCTTCATCAGTCCTGACTCTACTGGCTATGTGCCGGGTAGCATGAAATAATTAGCGCCAACAATTTAGCAGGAGTTAACAATGTTTGCAGGTTTACCTTCACTCACCCATGAACAGCAGCAAAAAGCTGTCGAGCGGATCCAGGAACTGATGGCACAAGGGATGAGCAGCGGCCAGGCAATCGCGCTGGTGGCAGAAGAGCTGCGTGCCAACCACTCCGGCGAGCGAATCGTGGCGCGTTTTGAGGATGAAGACGAGTAACACACTAATCCGTATCGATTTCGTTATAGAATCCGATGATTATTTGATTGTGAGAAAAAGGACGCTTTTTATATGTGATTAAAAGCGTCCTGACCCATTTATGCTGATATAAATTAAGCTCAGACCAGTGCTTTTAGTTCTTCCTGCATATATTTTGAAAAGTATTCAGGATTTTTAATTACAGTGCGTTCACCAGACTCCATTTTTTTTGCCCATCCAACCATTTTTTCCGTGAACCCAGGGTTCCAGCCTTCCTGGTCAGCTCGCGCCGTAATATCAGCGGCACTCGCGGGTACTCCCAGTTCTTTTAAATATTTAAAGATTCCCTTCGCTGTGCTTTCATTCATCGAACTTGGTGTTGGCGCTGATACATCCATGGCACCAATGAAATCCAGGGCTTTATCTATTACAGCAGGCATATTCTTATCCTTAAAATTAACCATGTTATCGATAAGGCTATATATGACCTTAATTTGCATCTAATATCAAAGGGATTATAACGATATGGCACGAGTTAACCTGTTGACATTCAGGTGTTTTAAAGGTAGCAGCTCATGGTGTGTTATCCAGTAAGATGGAGAAAATTAACGGTCAGTCCGCACGCTATAACCAGATTGTTCAGCTAAGAAAGAAAACCAGAGGTGCTAATCGAAGGGCGAACACAACGGCATGGTTATGTTTATTTATATAGTTAACTTTATAGCTAAAATTGAAATTATAAAAATAAATAATGAATTAGCAGGAGCATCAACAGTAATATCTTAATCTCTGGTCGATTTATGTAAAACCGACCAGTATTATCGATAAATTATCGTCTGACTTATTTTGCTTCGATAAAGCTTACACCGCAGCCACAATCTTAATTTCAACTTTATACTTCGGGTTCATCAGCCCCGCTTGCACCGTGCAGCGCACCGGCGCATGACCCGCCACAACCCAGGCATCCCACGCTTTATTCATCGCCGCGAAGTCGTTTTTATCAGCCAGGAAAATGGTGGCATCCAGAATGCTCGATTTATTGCTGCCCTGTTTTTCCAGCACGGCGTCAATCTGCGCCAGCGTGTTGGCGGTTTGCTCAAAAGCATCGGCGTCGAGGTTTTCCGGTACACCAGTGTAGTAGAGCGTGTTATTGTGGATTACTACATCAGACCAGCGGGCTTCAGCATCGATACGAACGATAGTCATCATTTTGTCCTCATTATACTTCCATTTTCGTGCTGCAAAGACTGCCACAATGTGAGGTTGCCGTCACCACTTCAACTGGCGAAAGCGCCCTCATCCTGACATAATCCCTGTTCAAATCAACAGGGGGTAGTGTGACGGACGATTTTGCACCAGACGGTCAGCTGGCGAAAGCGATACCAGGCTTTAAGCCGCGAGAACCACAGCGACAGATGGCGGTAGCCGTCACCCAGGCGATAGAAAAAGGCCAGCCGCTGGTGGTGGAAGCAGGAACCGGTACGGGCAAAACCTACGCTTACCTGGCTCCTGCGCTGCGGGCGAAAAAGAAAGTCATTATCTCGACCGGCTCAAAAGCGTTGCAGGATCAGCTCTACAGCCGCGATTTGCCAACAGTCTCAAAGGCATTGAAATATACGGGCAACGTGGCGCTGCTGAAAGGGCGCTCAAACTACCTCTGCCTCGAACGTCTCGAACAGCAGGCGCTGGCGGGGGGCGATCTGCCGGTACAAATCTTAAGCGATGTGATCCTGCTGCGCTCCTGGTCTAATCAAACAGTCGATGGTGATATCAGCACCTGCGTCAGCGTGGCGGAAGATTCACAGGCGTGGCCGCTGGTTACCAGCACCAACGACAACTGTCTTGGCAGCGACTGCCCGATGTATAAAGATTGCTTTGTGGTCAAAGCACGTAAAAAAGCGATGGACGCCGATGTGGTGGTGGTAAACCATCATCTCTTTCTGGCGGATATGGTGGTTAAAGATAGTGGATTTGGCGAGTTGATCCCGGAAGCGGACGTCATGATCTTCGACGAAGCCCACCAGCTACCGGACATTGCCAGCCAGTATTTTGGTCAGTCACTCTCCAGTCGACAACTGCTCGACCTGGCAAAAGACATCACCATCGCTTACCGCACCGAATTAAAAGACACCCAGCAGTTACAAAAGTGCGCTGATCGTCTTGCCCAGAGTGCGCAGGATTTTCGTCTGCAACTCGGTGAGCCAGGTTATCGCGGTAACCTGCGTGAGCTGTTAGCTAATCCGCAAATTCAGCGGGCATTTTTACTGCTCGATGACACCCTGGAACTTTGTTATGACGTGGCGAAACTGTCACTGGGGCGTTCCGCCTTGCTGGATGCGGCATTTGAGCGCGCTACGTTGTATCGCACACGGCTGAAGCGGCTAAAAGAGATCAATCAGCCGGGCTACAGCTACTGGTACGAATGCACTTCGCGCCATTTTACTCTGGCTCTCACGCCGCTCAGCGTGGCGGATAAATTCAAAGAGTTAATGGCGCAAAAGCCTGGTAGCTGGATCTTCACCTCAGCAACGCTGTCGGTGAACGACGATCTGCATCATTTCACCTCGCGGCTTGGGATAGAACAGGCGGAGTCGTTGCTATTGCCAAGCCCGTTTGATTACAGCCGCCAGGCGTTACTCTGTGTGCCGCGCAATCTGCCGCAAACCAACCAGCCAGGTTCTGCTCGCCAGTTAGCGGCAATGCTGCGACCGATCATCGAAGCTAACAACGGTCGTTGTTTTATGCTTTGTACCTCGCACGCCATGATGCGTGATCTGGCCGAGCAGTTCCGCGCTACCATGACGCTTCCCGTTTTGTTGCAGGGGGAAACCAGCAAAGGGCAACTGTTGCAGCAATTTGTCAGCGCCGGTAACGCGCTTCTTGTGGCAACCAGTAGTTTCTGGGAAGGGGTGGACGTGCGTGGCGATACATTGTCATTGGTGATTATCGACAAGTTGCCGTTTACCTCGCCGGATGATCCACTGTTAAAAGCGCGCATGGAAGATTGTCGTTTGCGCGGTGGCGACCCGTTCGATGAAGTGCAACTACCAGATGCCGTCATTACTCTCAAACAGGGGGTAGGGCGACTGATTCGCGACGCCGACGATCGTGGCGTGCTGGTGATTTGTGACAATCGGCTGGTGATGCGTCCTTACGGCGCGACGTTTCTCGCCAGTCTGCCGCCCGCGCCACGCACTCGTGACATTGCCCGTGCGGTTCGTTTCCTTGCGATACCATCCTCCAGGTAATTTGTTACGGAGTATGGTATGATGCGCGCCTTTTTATTGATCTAAGCACGAAGACCCATGCGAATTCTGGCTATCGATACCGCGACAGAGGCCTGCTCTGTCGCCCTGTGGAACGACGGTACTGTCAACGCTCATTTTGAGCTTTGCCCTCGTGAACATACTCAACGAATCTTACCGATGGTGCAGGATATCCTGACCACCAGCGGAACTTCCCTGACTGATATTAACGCTCTGGCTTACGGGCGCGGCCCCGGTAGCTTTACCGGCGTGCGCATTGGTATTGGCATTGCGCAAGGGCTGGCACTTGGCGCAGAGCTACCGATGATTGGCGTCTCCACGCTAATGACGATGGCGCAAGGGGCGTGGCGCAAAAACGGCGCAACCCGCGTGCTGGCAGCCATTGACGCGCGAATGGGCGAAGTTTACTGGGCCGAATATCAGCGTGATGAAAACGGTATCTGGCACGGTGAAGAAACCGAAGCCGTACTCAAACCCGAACTCGTTCATGAACGAATGCAACAGCTTTCCGGCGAATGGGTAACGGTAGGGACGGGCTGGCAAGCCTGGCCGGATCTCGGTAAAGAGAGCGGGCTGGTTTTGCGCGACGGAGAAGTGTTACTGCCCGCTGCAGAAGATATGCTGCCGATTGCTTGTCAGATATTTGCCGAGGGTAAAACGGTGGCGGTGGAACATGCCGAGCCGGTTTATTTGCGTAACAACGTCGCATGGAAGAAACTTCCGGGCAAAGAATGAATCTTAAGAGTATGCCCTGAGAAAAAAAGGAGTCGCATCATGGCGGTTCATAAGAATGTTATCAAAGGCATACTGGCAGGTACGTTTGCGCTAATGCTGAGCGGTTGTGTCACTGTGCCGGACGCCATTAAAGGCAGCAGTCCCACGCCGCAACAAGATTTAGTTCGGGTGATGAGTGCGCCGCAGCTGTACGTTGGTCAGGAGGCACGCTTTGGTGGCAAAGTGGTTGCGGTACAAAACCAGCAAGGGAAAACCCGCCTGGAAATTGCTACCGTACCGCTGGACAGCGGAGCCAGACCGACGCTGGGAGAACCTTCTCGCGGTCGCATTTATGCCGATGTGAACGGTTTTCTGGACCCGGTGGATTTCCGTGGACAACTGGTTACGGTAGTCGGGCCAATCACTGGTGCGGTTGACGGCAAAATCGGCAATACGCCCTATAAATTTATGGTGATGCAAGTAACGGGTTACAAACGTTGGCATTTAACCCAGCAGGTGATTATGCCGCCTCAGCCGATTGATCCATGGTTTTATGGCGGTCGTGGCTGGCCCTATGGCTACGGCGGATGGGGCTGGTATAATCCCGGCCCCGCGAGAGTACAAACAGTTGTAACTGAATAATTGCTTGTTTTTAAAGAAAAAGAAACAGCGGCTGGTCCGCTGTTTCTGCATTCTTACGGTAAAGATAAAAATAAATAGTGACGCGCTTCGCAACCTTTTCGTTGGGTAATTATCAAGCTGGTATGATGAGTTAATATTATGTTAACGGCATGTATATCATTTGGGGTTGCGATGACGACGAACACGCATTTTAGAGGTGAAGAATTGAAGAAGGTTTGGCTTAACCGTTATCCCGCGGACGTTCCGACGGAGATCAACCCTGACCGTTATCAATCTCTGGTAGATATGTTTGAGCAGTCGGTCGCGCGCTACGCCGATCAGCCTGCGTTTGTGAATATGGGGGAGGTAATGACCTTCCGCAAGCTGGAAGAACGCAGTCGCGCGTTTGCCGCTTATTTGCAACAAGGGTTGGGGCTGAAGAAAGGCGATCGCGTTGCGTTGATGATGCCTAATTTATTGCAATATCCGGTGGCGCTGTTTGGCATTTTGCGTGCCGGGATGATCGTCGTAAACGTTAACCCGTTGTATACCCCGCGTGAGCTTGAGCATCAGCTTAACGATAGCGGCGCATCGGCGATTGTTATCGTGTCTAACTTTGCTCACACACTGGAAAAAGTGGTTGATAAAACCGCCGTTCAGCACGTAATTCTGACCCGTATGGGCGATCAGCTATCTACGGCAAAAGGCACGGTAGTCAATTTCGTTGTTAAATACATCAAGCGTTTGGTGCCGAAATACCATCTGCCAGATGCCATTTCATTTCGTAGCGCACTGCATAACGGCTACCGGATGCAGTACGTCAAACCCGAACTGGTGCCGGAAGATTTAGCCTTCCTGCAATACACCGGCGGCACCACAGGTGTGGCGAAAGGCGCGATGCTGACTCACCGCAATATGCTGGCGAACCTGGAACAGGTCAACGCCACCTATGGGCCGTTGCTGCATCCAGGTAAAGAACTGGTAGTAACGGCACTGCCGCTGTATCACATTTTTGCCCTGACCATTAACTGCCTGCTGTTTATCGAACTGGGTGGGCAGAACCTGCTTATCACTAACCCGCGTGATATTCCAGGGTTGGTAAAAGAGTTAGCGAAATATCCGTTTACCGCTATCACTGGCGTTAACACCTTGTTCAATGCGTTGCTGAACAATAAAGAGTTCCAGCAGCTGGATTTCTCCAGTCTGCATCTTTCCGCAGGCGGTGGGATGCCAGTGCAGCAAGTGGTGGCAGAGCGTTGGGTGAAACTGACCGGACAGTATCTGCTGGAAGGCTATGGCCTTACCGAGTGTGCGCCGCTGGTCAGCGTTAACCCATATGATATTGATTATCATAGTGGTAGCATCGGTTTGCCGGTGCCGTCGACGGAAGCCAAACTGGTGGATGATGATGATAATGAAGTACCACCAGGTCAACCGGGTGAGCTTTGTGTCAAAGGACCGCAGGTGATGCTGGGTTACTGGCAGCGTCCCGATGCTACCGATGAAATCATCAAAAATGGCTGGTTACACACCGGCGACATCGCGGTAATGGATGAAGAAGGATTCCTGCGCATTGTCGATCGTAAAAAAGACATGATTCTGGTTTCCGGTTTTAACGTCTATCCCAACGAGATTGAAGATGTCGTCATGCAGCATCCTGGCGTACAGGAAGTCGCGGCTGTTGGCGTACCTTCCGGCTCCAGTGGTGAAGCGGTGAAAATCTTCGTAGTGAAAAAAGATCCATCGCTTACCGAAGAGTCACTGGTGACTTTTTGCCGCCGTCAGCTCACGGGATACAAAGTACCGAAGCTGGTGGAGTTTCGTGATGAGTTACCGAAATCTAACGTCGGAAAAATTTTGCGACGAGAATTACGTGACGAAGCGCGCGGCAAAGTGGACAATAAAGCCTGAGCGTTAAGTCAGTCGTCAGACGCCGGTTAATCCGGCGTTTTTTTTGACGCCCACTAAAGAGAAAACAATTTGAATTACCAAATGATTACCACGGACGATGCGCTGGCTTCTTTGTGTGAAGCCGTCCGTGCCTTTCCGGCGATAGCCCTGGATACTGAATTTGTTCGTACGCGCACTTATTACCCGCAGCTGGGGTTGATTCAACTTTTCGATGGCGAGCATCTGGCGCTAATCGATCCACTCGGGATCACCGACTGGTCACCGCTGAAAGCGATCCTGCGCGATCCGTCCATCACAAAATTTCTCCATGCAGGCAGTGAAGATCTGGAAGTGTTCCTCAATGTCTTTGGCGAATTACCACAACCCTTGATTGACACGCAAATCCTTGCTGCCTTCTGCGGACGCCCGATGTCATGGGGTTTCGCTTCCATGGTGGAAGAGTATTCCGGCGTTACGCTGGACAAGAGTGAATCGCGCACCGACTGGCTGGCCAGACCGCTGACCGAACGTCAGTGTGAATACGCAGCGGCGGATGTCTGGTATCTGTTACCGATCACCGCCAAGCTTATGGTAGAAACGGAGGCCTCCGGCTGGCTACCTGCGGCGCTGGATGAATGCCGCCTGATGCAAATGCGTCGTCAGGAAGTCGTTGCGCCGGAAGATGCCTGGCGTGATATCACCAATGCCTGGCAATTACGCACACGCCAACTGGCCTGTCTGCAACTGTTAGCCGACTGGCGACTGCGCAAGGCGCGAGAGCGTGATCTGGCGGTGAACTTTGTCGTGCGTGAAGAGCATTTGTGGTCGGTAGCGCGTTATATGCCGGGAAGTTTAGGCGAACTGGACAGCCTGGGTTTATCCGGTAGCGAAATCCGCTTTCACGGTAAAACGCTGCTGGCGCTGGTGGAAAAAGCGCAGACATTGCCGGAAGAGGCCTTACCGCAGCCGATGCTTAACCTGATGGACATGCCGGGTTATCGTAAAGCGTTTAAAGCGATTAAGTCGCTGATTACTGACGTGAGCGAAACGCATAAGATCAGCGCCGAATTGCTGGCATCGCGTCGGCAAATCAACCAACTGCTGAACTGGCACTGGAAACTGAAACCGCAGAACAATTTGCCGGAGCTGATTTCCGGCTGGCGTGGTGAGCTGATGGCGGAAGCATTACACAATTTATTGCAGGAATATCCGCAGTAAAATCTTCCGAAGCCGGACTGGGCGCGCTCAGCGCCACATCCGGCTTCGGCAAACTACAAATCCAACACCAGGCGTTTACCCTTCGCACGCGAACAACAGATCAACATACTTTGCTGGCTGGCACGCTCTTCATCGCTAAAATATTGATCCCGATGGTCAGCTTCACCTTCCAGTATTGCTGTTTCGCAGGTTCCGCATACCCCTTCACGACATAAACATTCCACTTTCGCGGCTTTATTATTTTCAATAACCTGCAAAATAGTCATCTCTTCCGGCACCACAAACTCTTTTCCGGAACGGGCAAGCACCAGGGTAAATGCATCGCCGGTTTTGTCTTCGATAGCAAATTGCTCAAAGTGCAGCGTATCGGCGGCGATGTCCAGACGCGCAGCTTCACTTCTTACCGCTTCAATTAGCGCCTCGGGGCCACAGGTATAAACGTGTGTGCCAGGTTCGATATCCGCCAATAATCGCGCTAATTCCAGTCGTGTTCCGGTTGATGAATGATGCAAATGGACTTTCTCAGCCTGCGGATGCTGGACTAGCTCATCACGAAATGCGCAACTTTCTGGATTTCGCGAGCAGTAATGTAGCTGCCAGTCGACGTCGCTGTGTTGCAGCTCTGCCATGTGCGACAGGAAAGGGGTGATACCAATACCGCCCGCGATAAACAGATGCTTTCTGGCTGAGGGAATTAGCGCAAACAGGTTATTAGGCGTTGAAATCGTTAACCGATCGCCCACTTTTACCTGCTGATGCAAAAAGCGGGAACCGCCGCGCGAGTTTTCCTCCAGCCGAACGGCAATCTGATAACAAGAGGTGTCATGCGGCGAACTCAGTAGTGAATACGCATTGCTGTACTGGTTATCACCATCGCTCATCTGCACAATGATGTGACTTCCTCCGGTGAACGCAGGCAGCGGTTTGCCATCGGTTGCCACCAGCGTGAAGCGTTTCACCTGTTCGGTAAGCGGTTCCACCTGACTCACCTGTACTTCAAACATTTGATAGTCTGACATTGCTGTACTCCATCAAAAATCAGCCCAGCGGCGGAAAATACCGCCGCCGATGTCATTAGTCCTTAAACACCTGCGCCAGCAGATTATGGAAATGGGCGATACCATGTTCGGAAATGCCACTACCGCTACTGTCGGCCATGATGCGCCCCTGACCACGATAGCCACGCGATTTCAGCCCTTTCTGTACGCTTTCAACCAGACGTAAATCTTCCGGACGGAACACATCGCGATACCACTCAATCAGCGATTTTTGCTCGTCGGTTAACTCTTCATTGGTGAAGTAAATATCGTAGTTTTGCAGGGTAGTTTCAGAATCCACCGGGAATTCATAAATGACCGTCATCATCCCTTTGATCGGGGTGACGTTCAGCATCGTGCACGGCCACAGCCAGAAACCGTGGAATGCCGCATCCGTACCCTCTTCAAATTTAAACGACTGTTCGGACGGTTTGGCGAAACCGTATTGCAGCGTCCAGTTACCGTGTATGGTGTGCCAGTAACGATCAACCTGTACGGAGTCGGAGAAACCTGGATGCGCCGGACCACAGTGATAGCACTCGAGATAGTTATCGACAATGTTCTTCCAGTTGGCAGGCGTGCGGGTGGTAAAGCGGGCCGCCAGTTTCAGATCGTGGACTTCCGGGCAGGCTTCCAGCACTTTCGCGCCCAGACCGGGTAACTGATCTTCTACGCTGGTGGCGTTGGGGTCCATGTTGATGAAGACGAATCCGGCATATTCTTCCAGACGCACCGGAACCAGTTGCGCTTTGTCGCTATCGAAATTGGCGACGTTTTCGCAGTTACGTGCATGGGCCAGATTGCCATCGAGTTTGAATGCCCATGCGTGATACGGGCAGGTAATCACATTTTTTGCTTTTCCTTCACCGCTCAACAACTGATGACCACGGTGCGGACACACGTTATAGAACGCGCGCAAAACCTTATCACGACCGCGTACCAGCACGATGCTTTCGCCAATGATCTCACGCGTCACATAATCATTGGCATTCGCCAGTTCGCTGCTGTGAGCGACGCAAATCCAGCTTTTGGCGAAGACGTTCTCTTTTTCGTGTTCAAACGCGTTCTGATCGGTATAAAAACGGGCAGGAATGGTCCACGCCTCTTGCGGGTTAGCGCAAAAATTTTCGGGTAGTACAAAGTCAGGGCTCAGATTGCTCATAGGGATACCTTTATCGTTAGGATGATGGCGCTCAGTTGTCGCCTTTGAATACGGTTCCCGCAGGGAGCACTGGCGTTTTTTCCAGGGCTTCAACCGGTGTCTGCGGGAGATAATGTTCAACTTGATGAGCCGGAATGTCGGCGTAATCCTGTTTCAGCCAGCGAATAAATCCGCCGACTTTCACCAGTAAAATGACGAGGAAGGGAAGGGCTGTGAGCACGACGGTGGTTTTCATCGTTTCCAGCGAAGCACCGGTAAACAAGATGGAAAGCGGGATCAGAGTGATCACCACGCACCAGAAAAGACGCAGCCCACGGTCAGGATCGTCACCTTCCTGGAGATTACGCGTACTGGTCGCAGCCATGGTGTAGGCCACCGCATCCATATGCGAGGCAAGGAAAATAATCATCACACCCAGGTATGCGGCGAGGAACAATTTACCGGCTGGCAACGACATCAGAACTTGCTGCACAGCTGTTTCGCCGCCCAGTGTTTCCAGCACCTGTGGGACGTTGATTACGCCATTGATAAACTGATGAATGGCATAGCTTTCCATTACGCCAAAGAAGAACCAGCAACCGACGGTGCTGCCGAGGATCAGTCCCCAGATAACTTCTTTAATCTTACGACCGCGGGAAACGCGGGTGACAAACATTGCTACGCCAGGGGTGTATGAGATCCACCACAGCCAGTAGAAAACGGTCCAGTTGCGGGTAAATGAACCATCGCCAAGCGGATCGGTGAATAAGCTCATTTGCAGGAAGTTTTGCGTGGTCAGACCGATGGCATTGATGATGCTGTTGGTAATAAATTCGGTTGGGCCGACAATCAGCACCAGTAATGGCAGCAGGAACGCGCCCCAGCCAACCATTTTGCTCAGACGTTGCAAACCGTTGTTGATACCAATCCACGAGCTTAGGCAAAAAATGCCGCCGGAAAGCAGGATCACAAATGCCTGCACGGTGAAGTTATCGGGTAAACCGGTCAGCGCGGAAAGTCCACGAGTAAAGGTTGCTGCGGTGACAACAAGGGAAATAGTCAGTGCGCCGACAGTGGCGATCAGGAACATCAAATCAACCAGTTTTCCCCATGGGCCTTGCGGGCGAACGCCGGTAATCGCGGCAATAATGCCGGAAAGACTCAGACCTTTGTTTTTACGCACATGAAAGTGATAAGCCATGATTAATGAGGCCAGCGTATAAGTTGCCCAGGCGCTGATGCCCCAGTGGAAGAAGGAGTAAGGGACGCTAAATTCGAGTGCCTGTTGTGAACGCGGTGCGATATTTAATCCAGGCGTTTGATAATAATAGGCCCATTCAGCAACCCCCCAATAAAGCGTAGAAGAACCTAAACCGGCACAAATAAACATAAACAGCCAGGAGAGCGTGCTGTATTCCGGTTTTCCTTCGCCAAGACGAATATTGCCGTATTTACTGGTGGCTAAATAAATCACCAGTCCCATTGCCAGCAAAACCAATACCTGTACGGCGGAACCTAACGTACGCGTAACAAAAGTGTATATTGCGTTGGCCGCGTCGGCCGATTGTTGTGGGAAAAGGCTTAATGCAGCTGCGATGAAAAGAATGGCCACCAGGCTGATGCTTATCAGCGGCACATCTTTTTTCTTAACATTGCTCATCATGAGTCATCTCCTGGGCATAAAAGCCCGTCTCTGGCTTTTGCCAGTTGTAATTATTTGCAGGGTAATGAGTTGTATGTTGTGTTTAACAAATTGATTATTTTCATGTTACATAAATTAAACAATTAAGAATACGGAAAGCCATAAAACACGAAACGGAAACAATAAAAGGTGAAATGACGCAGGTTATTTACTGCAAAGAACGAATAAAAAAACCGCGTCAGTGACGCGGTTCAAATAAACTGGTTTGACCTTAACGCAAAATAATCTTGCAAATCGCGTCGGCAACCTGTGGCGTGGTGGCATTGCCTTTCATATCAGGTGTTTTCGGCCCGTGAGCAATCACTTCTTCAATTGCTGCCAGAATACCGTTATGCGCTTGCTGGAAACGCTCATCGCCATTGCCGAGAAAATCGAGCATCATTGCACCGGCCCAAATCGTGGCGATAGGGTTAGCAATGTTTTTCCCGTAGATATCCGGCGCGGAACCGTGGACTGGCTCGAAGAGCGACGGGAAAGTGCGTTCCGGATTCAGGTTGGCGGATGGGGCAATGCCAATGGTGCCGGTGCAGGCCGGGCCAAGATCGGAAAGGATATCGCCAAATAAATTGGACGCCACCACCACATCGAAGCGTTCCGGCTGCATCACAAAACGCGCGCAGAGAATATCAATATGCTGCTTGTCCCAGCGGATCTCCGGGTAATTCTCGGCCATTGCTTCCACTCGCTCATCCCAGTACGGCATGCTGATGGCTAAACCGTTTGATTTAGTGGCAGAAGTTAGCGTCTTACGTGGGCGGCTTTGCGCAAGTTCGAAGGCATAACGCAAAATGCGATCGACACCACGACGCGTAAATACCGATTCCTGAATGACGACTTCATGCTCTGTACCTTCATTCACTCTACAGCCGAGCGAGGAATATTCGCCTTCGGTGTTTTCCCTGACCACGTAAAAATCGATGTCGCCAGGCTGTTTTCCCGCCAGCGGGCAGGGAACGCCAGGAAAGAGACGAACCGGGCGCAGGTTGACGTACTGGTCGAATTCACGACGAAATTTCAGCAGCGAACCCCACAACGAAATATGGTCAGGAACGGTGTCCGGCCAGCCGACGGCACCAAAATAGATGGCGTCGAAACGGCTAAGTTGCTCATGCCAGTCGTCCGGCATCATTTTACCGTGATGGCTGTAATACTCGCAGCTCGCCCACTCCATTTGCTCAAAACTCAAGGCGAAGCCCCAGCGCTCAGCGGCAGCCTGTAACACGCGAATCCCTTCAGGAAGGACTTCTTTGCCAATCCCGTCTCCCGGGATCGCAGCAATACGCATTGTTTTCATCATTGGGTTCTCACTTCCTGACCATCAAAATTGACAACATCACCATCCTATAATTGACTGAAAAGGAATTAATCCCCGTAACTGGTGAAACATAAAACACGAATCATGAATAATTTACCGCTGCTGAATGATTTGCGCGTCTTTATGCTGGTGGCTCGTCGGGCTGGTTTTGCCGCCGTGGCGGAAGAACTGGGCGTTTCACCGGCGTTCGTCAGCAAGCGCATCGCCTTGCTGGAGCAAACGCTAAACGTGGTGTTGTTACACCGCACCACCCGCCGCGTCACCATTACCGAAGAAGGAGAGCGGATTTATGAATGGGCGCAGCGGATTTTGCAGGATGTCGGTCAGATGATGGACGAACTTTCTGACGTGCGTCAGGTGCCGCAGGGGATGCTGCGTATTATCAGCAGCTTTGGTTTTGGACGACAGGTGGTGGCTCCGGCGTTATCAGCGCTGGCTAAGGCGTATCCGCAACTGGAATTACGTTTTGATGTGGAAGACCGGTTGGTCGATTTGGTCAATGAAGGTGTTGATCTCGATATTCGCATTGGCGATGACATCGCCCCTAATTTAATCGCCCGCAAACTGGCGACTAATTACCGCATTCTCTGCGCGTCGCCGGAATTTATTGCGCAACATGGCGCGCCGAAACATTTAACCGATCTTTCCGCATTGCCGTGCCTGGTCATTAAAGAGCGCGATCATCCTTTTGGTGTCTGGCAATTACGCAATAAAGAAGGCCACCATGCGATTAAAGTCACCGGCCCACTGTCGTCTAATCATGGAGAAATTGTCCATCAGTGGTGTCTCGATGGGCAGGGGATTGCTCTGCGCTCCTGGTGGGATGTTAGCGAAAACATTGCCAGTGGTCATTTAGTGCAAGTGCTACCGGAATATTACCAGCCAGCGAACGTCTGGGCCGTTTATGTTTCAAGGCTGGCGACGTCAGCGAAAGTGCGGATAACGGTAGAATTTTTACGCCAGTATTTTGCCGAGCACTACCCGAATTTTTCACTGGAGCATGCCTGATTAATTATTCAATTATCGGGTTGATATCGGGTTAAAACCTGATTTTCTCCTTTCTAAGCCGCTACAGATTGGTTAGCATATTCACCTTTAATCGCGCATGATCGAAAGATAATTAAAGAGGTTAATGTGTTCGCTGAATACGGGGTTCTGAATTACTGGACCTATCTGGTTGGGGCCATTTTTATTGTGTTGGTGCCAGGGCCAAATACCCTGTTTGTACTCAAAAATAGCGTCAGTAGCGGTATGAAAGGCGGTTATCTTGCGGCCTGCGGTGTATTTATTGGCGATGCGGTATTGATGTTTCTGGCATGGGCTGGAGTGGCGACATTAATTAAGACCACCCCGATATTATTCAACATTATACGTTATCTTGGTGCGTTTTATTTGCTCTATCTGGGGAGTAAAATTCTCTACGCGACCCTGAAGGGTAAAAATAACGAGGCCAAATCCGATGAGCCCCAATACGGTGCTATTTTTAAACGCGCGTTAATTTTGAGCCTGACTAATCCGAAAGCCATTTTGTTCTATGTGTCGTTTTTCGTACAGTTTATCGATGTTAATGCCCCACATACGGGAATTTCATTCTTTATTCTGGCGACGACGCTGGAACTGGTGAGTTTCTGCTATTTGAGCTTCCTGATTATTTCTGGTGCTTTTGTCACGCAGTACATACGTACCAAAAAGAAACTGACTAAAGTGGGCAACTCACTGATTGGTTTGATGTTCGTGGGTTTCGCTGCCCGACTGGCGACGCTGCAATCCTGATACATTCAGCCCGCGTTGTCGCGGGCTTCCCACTTGTAATCCTCCCTGATTCTTCTCTGATATGATGCTAAAAAATAACCAATAAATGGTATTTAAAATGCAAATTATCAGGCGTACTCTGAAACGGCTGGAATACCGTTTTCAGCGCATTCAACGAAGGAGGGAAAAAGATGCTGCAAATCCCACAGAATTATATTCATACGCGCTCAACGCCTTTCTGGAATAAACAAACTGCGCCTGCCGGAATATTCGAACGTCATCTTGATAAAGGAACGCGCCCGGGGGTTTACCCACGCCTTTCCGTTATGCATGGGGCGGTCAAATATCTCGGCTACGCTGATGAACACAGTGCAGAGCCTGATCAGGTGATCCTTATCGAAGCGGGGCAGTTTGCGGTGTTCCCTCCAGAAAAGTGGCACAACATTGAAGCCATGACTGACGATACTTATTTCAACATTGACTTCTTCGTGGCTCCTGAAGTCCTGATGGAAGGTGCGCAACAACGGAAAGTCATTCATAACGGGAAATGAATCATGGGCAAAGCAACGTATACCGTGACCGTCACCAATAACAGCAATGGCGTTTCTGTCGATTATGAAACAGAGACGCCGATGACTTTGCTGGTGCCAGAAGTGGCGGCTGAAGTGATAAAAGATCTGGTGAATACCGTGCGTTCTTATCCGGTGCGCCGTAAAACCCCGTCCTTCAGGGCGGGGATATAAGGCGCGGTTTTCCACCTAACCAGGTGTTTGCTGTTGTTCAATGTATTGGCGGATGACGGATATTGGCGCACCTCCGCAGCTATTGGCAAAATAGCCAGGACTCCACAAAACGCCTTTGTAGTAATACCTGACTGCAATATCTGGTCGATCTCGTCGCAGTAACCTACCCGATACGCCTTTGAGGCTGTTTACCAGACTGGATATCGCCAGTTTGGGAGGATAGTTAATTAACAAATGGACGTGATCTGGTTCGCCATCCATTTCAACAAGTTCAGCTTCAAAATCAGCACATACATTTGAAAAGTAAGCGCGTAGTTTTTCTGTCGCGTCATGGTCAAAAATCTGACGTCTGTATCTGGTGACAAAGACCAGGTGAACATGCATCAGGAAAACACAATGCCTTCCACGCCGGATATCGGTTTCTTTTTTCACAGACCAAAGTATCATTTGGCCTGTGAAACGACTACAGGCATTTAAATTCCAGTTAAGACCAGGTGATCAACAGGAGTGTGAAATGAGGCGCTTCGCAGGCGCATGTCGTTTCGTTTTCAATCGTGCTCTGGCGCTTCAGAATGAGAATCATGAGGCCGGTAATAAATACATCCCTTACGGGAAAATGGCTTCCTGGCTGGTTGAGTGGAAAAATGCCACTGAAACGCAATGGCTTAAAGATTCTCCCTCACAGCCATTGCAACAGTCACTGAAAGACCTTGAGCGGGCTTACAAAAACTTCTTCCGGAAGCGGGCTGCTTTTCCCCGATTCAAAAAGCGGGGACAGAATGATGCATTCCGCTACCCGCAGGGCGTTAAGCTCGATCAGGA